>CALCKX010000013.1 GCA_937966115.1 uncultured Chloracidobacterium sp.
GGCGTTGCGTCCAACGGGTGGCGTTATTCGCTTGTTCAATACCGGGCGGGGGACGTATCGGGCGTTTGAGTCCACAGCGGACATCAAGTTTTCTCGCGAGCAGACGCTGACGGTGTCTTACGTGCGGAGCAAGGCGCGCGCGCAGCTCAACGATTTTATCTCTTTCTTCGGCGACGCGCCGAACCCGGTCATACGTCCCGACCAGTTCGGAAACGCGCCGATTGACGCGCCGAATCGGTTGTTCGCGCGGGGCGTTTTCGCGCTGCCCTGGCAAATCAAGCTGGCCCCGATTTTCGAGTGGCGGGACGGCTTTCCGTACAGCCTGACGGACGAGGAGCAGAACTTCATCGGGCAACGGAACGCCGACGCCACGCGCTTTCCGCGCTTTATGGCGCTTGATTTGGCGGTGACCAAGACGGTCAACATTCCCGACTGGCTCAAGCCAACCCTGTTCGGCAAGAAGCCGGACGTCCGCTCGGCCAGCTTTACGGTGAGCATTTTCAATGTCACCAATCACTTCAATCCGCGAAACGTCTTCGCCAACGTCGCCGCGCCGCAGTTTGGAACTTTCTTTGCCATCTACCGGCGATTTTACCGACTCGACTTCAACGTCAATTTCTAAGCGGACAGGGGCGGCTTGGACAGGCGACGCGGCATCGGCTCTCAACGACCTTCAGGCGAGCCGCGTCCTGGCAGGCGCTCTGAAGAAGGTCGAAAAAGCGGCCGCCAAGCGTCAGGATCAGGCCAATGAGCGCGCCAGGCCCAAATTGGCGGCGTGACGACCAGAGGAATGATTAGGAGCCAGAGGAATGACAAGAAGCCGATTGCGCCGCCTTCGACTGAAGAAGGCTCTTCGCTCAAAAGCCGCCCCGGGCTTCCAATCGCTCTTCCCAGGCGCGCGCGATGTCTCTCAAAATATCCTGTAGCGACCGCGTAACGCTCCAGCCTGGGTAGTCCTGTTTCATTCGCCGCAAATCGCTGTAGTAGCAGATGTGGTCGCCAAGGCGCGCCTGGTCAACGTAGCGATATCGCTGAGGCTTTCCGGTGAGCGCTTCCGTCATCTGAAAAGCCTCCAAGATCGAGCAGGAATTCTCCTTGCCGCCGCCCAAGTTATAGACGGCTCCGGCGCGCGGGCTTTCATAAAAAGCGAGCATGAACGCGGCGACATCTTCTGAGTGGATGTTGTCGCGCACCTGCTTGCCCTTGTAGCCGTAGATTGTATATTCCCGCCCCTCCAAGTTGCACTTGACCAGATAGCTTAGGAAGCCGTGCAGCTCGACGCCCGCATGATGCGGGCCGGTCAGGCAACCGCCGCGCAAGCACGCCGTCGGCATCCCGAAATACCGCCCGTATTCCTGCACCAGCACATCCGCCGCGACCTTCGACGCCCCGAACAGCGAGTGCAGCGCATGGTCAATTGAAAATGTCTCTGGAATGCCGCCGGCATACGCCGGATCGGCGTAGTCCCACCGCGTTTCAAGCTCGACCAGCGGAATGCGATTCGGCCCGTCGCCATAGACCTTGTTCGTGGACATGTGGATAAACGGCGACTCCGGGCAGAACTGACGCGCCGCTTCCAGCAGGTTGAGCGTGCCGACAGCGTTCACGTCAAAATCGTCAAACGGCATCCGGGCGGCGAGGTCATGCGACGGCTGGGCTGCCGCATGAACAATCGCCTTTGGGCGCAGCTCGCCAATCAGTTGCCAAACGCCAGCCCGGTCGCGGATGTCCAGCTCATGGTGGCGAAAGTTTTTCAGCGACGCTTCGAGTCGCCGCTGGTTCCAGCGCGTATCGCCGCCGGGTCCAAAGAACGCGGCGCGCTGATTGTTGTCTATGCCGTGCACGACAAAGCCGCGCTGATGAAAATGCGCGACGACTTCGGAGCCGATCAGCCCGGATGAACCGGTCACGAGGCAAACTGGCGCGGACATGCGTGCCTTGCTCTCAAGCCTTTGCTCAGTTATTGAAATGTTGCCGTCTAAACTCTATTGGCGGCGACGACCTTTTTCAAATGAGAACTCGTCTATGCGCATTCTCATCACCGGCGCGTGCGGCTTTGTCGGCAGCGTCGTCGCCTGCGCGCTCCGCGAGCGGCTGGACGGTCTTGACGTGGTCGGGCTGGATAATCTCGCCCGACCTGGCAGCGAGGTCAACCGCCGTCGGCTGCGCGAGGAAGGGCTGCGGGTCGTTCATGGCGACATTCGCCTGCCGAGCGACCTCGAGGGCGTGCCGCGCTGCGACTGGATCATTGACGCCGCGGCCAATCCCAGCGTCCTGGCTGGCGTGGATGGCAAAACCGGCGCGCGTCAGCTTGTTGAGCATAACCTCGTCGGGACGCTCAACCTGCTAGAGCTTGCCCGCCGCTGGAATGCCGGCTTTATCCTGCTTGGCACGAGTCGGGTTTACGCCATCGCCGCCCTGCGCGCCATCCCGCTGATGAGCCTTCCCCAGCGCTTCGCGCCCGACCCGGCGGCAAGCGTTGCCGGACTGAATCCCGAAGGCGTGACGGAGAGCTTTTCAACCGCGCCGCCGCTATCGCTTTACGGCAGCGCCAAGCTGGCGTCAGAGACCATGGCGCTCGAATATGGCGCGACGTTTGGCTTACCGGTCTTCATCAATCGCTGCGGCGTCATGGCCGGCGCAGAGCAGTTTGGCAAGGCGGACCAGGGGATTGTGTCGTTTTGGATTCGCTCCTACGCGGCGCGGCGCCCGCTGCGCTATATCGGCTTTGACGGCAGCGGACGGCAGACGCGCGACTGCCTGCATCCGGCTGACTTGGCAACCTTGCTGGCCATCCAGATGCGCGCCGGTCAAGTCGCCGACTTGCCGCGCATCGTGAACGTCGGCGGCGGGCTGGCGAGCAGCTTTTCGCTGGCGGAACTCAGCGCCTGGTGCGCCGACCGCTTCGGAGCGCATGAAGCGCGGGCTGACCTGACACCTCGCCCCTTCGACGTAGCCTGGCTGATTCTTGATGCGACGCTGGCTCGGACAAGCTACGATTGGCAACCAACGCGAACTCGCGACGCCATCTTCGCGGAAATCGCCGAGCATGCCGCCCGCCATCCCGAATGGCTGCGCCTTTCAGAAGACTAGTCTCGCCCATGGCCGCCCTGCCCGCCCCCGACCCTGCGCTTCCGCCACTCAAGTTGCTCTCCGTGGTCATTCCAGCCCGGGACGAAGCCGGGTGCATCCGCTCGACGGTCGAGCATCTGCACGTTGAGCTCCGTCTCAACGGCATTCCGCACGAGATCATCGTCGTGGACGACGGCAGCAGCGACGCGACCTGGGAGGTTCTCCAGGCCGCCCGCGCCGACATTCCAACCCTTCGCCCGGTGCGAAATCTCGGCGAGCATGGCTTTGGCCGCGCCATCACGCATGGCTTCGAGCACGTCGCGGGCGACGCCGTGGTGATTATGATGGCGGATGAATCGGATGACTGCCGCGATGTCGTTCGCTACTGGCGCGAGCTCAACCGGGGCTATGAGTGCGTCTTTGGCAGCCGGTTCATCAAGGGCGGCGGCACGATTGACTATCCGATGGTCAAGCTGATCATCAACCGGCTGGCGAATACCTTTCTGCGCTTTCTGTTCGGCATTCGGCTCAACGACACCACCAACGCCTTCAAGGCGTACCGCCGCGAAGTGATCGAGGGCTGTCGCCCCTTCTTGTCGCCGCATTTCAACCTGACGGTCGAGCTGCCGCTCAAGGCGATTGTTCGGGGCTACAGTTGGACGGTGATTCCCATCACCTGGCGCAATCGGCGCACCGGCTTCGCCAAGCTCAAAATCAAGGAAATGGGCAGCCGGTACTTTTTCATCTGCTGCTATGTGTGGCTGGAAAAATATTTCAGCCGTGGCGATTACCGGCGCAGCCCGAATCTGGGCGACGCCCAGGCGCCCATGCCAAAGAAGGAAGAGATTGCCCGGTAAGGCGCGGGCAATCCTTCTACGGGAGGCTCGCGGTTGCTATCTCCCTGGCCTTTTCGACAATTTCGCGGGCGGTGAAGGGCTTGTAGAGCAAGTTATTCTCGAAGACGAAGCATTCCCCGGTGTCTTGCTTGTCGGCGTAGCCTGAAATGAACAGCACCGGCAGGCTCGGGTACTGCTGCCGGAGCAACGAAGCGAGCCTGATCCCGTTGACATTCGGCATCCGCACATCGGTGATCAC
>CALCKX010000014.1 GCA_937966115.1 uncultured Chloracidobacterium sp.
TGATGGCCGCCGTCAACGTCGTCTTCCCGTGATCCACGTGTCCTATCGTCCCTATGTTGACGTGCGTCTTACTCCGGTCGAACTTCTCCTTTGACATGTCAAAACCTCAATCAATAGCGCGAGTTGCCGCGAAAGTAGCGCGCCGCTCGCCGAACGCGCGACGCGAGAAAACCGCAAGAGCCCATAACCGGACTTGAACCGGTGACCTCTTCCTTACCAAGGAAGTGCTCTACCGACTGAGCTATATGGGCATAGGTGGAGCGGGAGACGAGATTCGAACTCGCGACCAACGGCTTGGAAGGCCGTGACTCTACCACTGAGTTACTCCCGCTCAGAGCCAAGGCTCAGAGCCAAGCTGGTGCAGGGGACAGGATTCGAACCTGTGTACTCGCGAAGAGAGCAGATTTACAGTCTGCCGCCATTAACCACTCGGCCACCCCTGCGACAATTCTTAATCTTGAAGAGCCGGCGATGGGACTCGAACCCGCGACCTACTGATTACAAGTCAGTTGCTCTACCAACTGAGCTACGCCGGCATAAACCTCCTGGGCGCTTTGCGCCATAATTTCCTCGAAAAGCGCCAATGCTAGCATAGCCCCCGCCAATTGCAACGACTTTCTTTCGAGCGCCGCCAAAGCGACTTGTCCGCCGCTGACCGCGCGTGTAATAATGCGCGCACTACGTTGACCTTGACCTCCCGGCGCGCTGAGCCAAACCGGGTTCGGGCGCTCCATCTTCCATACTTACCTGTCACACCCTGGAGGCTGATCGTATGTCCCCTCTTCGGATTGGATTGCTTGGCATCGCGATTGTTTTGGCTATCGTTGGGGCGTGGGTTTACATGAGCCAGGCGTCGTCAACAGAAACGTACAAGTTTTGGATTGCGGTCGTATGCTTTGTGGCCGCTGGCGGGTCCGCCCTGGGCTTCTTCCTAACCAAGCCGGAAGAGCGGGCGGAGGACATCAGCATCACGAAGTTCTAGCTCGCAAGTTTCGCCTCGCCCCCGCGCAGGGCGACGACGGATAGCTCACTGACGGCCGGTCCCTGGGATGCGCCCGCTCAGAAACGGATTGTCATCTAGCTCGCGGGCTACCGTGGTCGCCGGCCCGTGACCGGGATGAATGCGGTAATGCTCGCCCAATGTCACAATGCGCTCCTCAATGGACCGGATGAGCGTCGGACCATCGCCGCCCGGCAGGTCCACGCGCCCGACCGATGAGGCGAACAGACAGTCGCCTACCCAGGCATCGGTCTCGTTGTAAAGCATCATGTGCCCGGGCGAATGCCCGGGCACATGGCGCGTCCGAACCCGCTCGTCCCCAAACGTCAACACGTCGCCGTCCTTCAAATACACATCCACCGGCGGCGCTTCCTCCAGCCTGAAGCCAAACCACGCGCCCTGCTCCGGGAGCTGCGCGTAGAGAAATTCGTCCGCCGGATGCAGATGAATGGGCGCGCCTGTCATCGCCTTGAGCGCCCCGGCGCTCCAAAAGTGATCAAGGTGCGCGTGCGAGATGACGATTCGCGCCACCGCCAGCCGCTCCTGGCGAATGGCGTCCGCGATGGCGTCGAACTCCTCGCCCGGATCAATGACCAGCGCCTGGCGCGTCCGCTCGCAGATCAAAAAGTAGGTGTGCGCCTGAAACGCGCCGGTCGTCACATGGAAAAATCTCACTTAACTTCCCCCTGCTCAGCGTCCAGCCGCGCGTACGCCGCCAGCAGCCACCGCGCGAAAAGCTCCAGGCCCGGCTGGGTGATCATTTGAAAAGCATAGCCGACGGCATCCTGGTAGGCCGACTGCTCGCCGATAACCGGCGCGAGCGGCGGCAGCCCGGCGCGCAGCGTGTAAAAGCTCGCCAGCGCGCGCGTCAGCGTATCGCTGTGCGCGGCGAAGGGCTGCAAGTCAAGCAGGCGCAAATGAAACAGCCCAGCCTGCTCGACCGGGTGCAGCTCGGCGAAGGCATCGGTCGCGAACCAGTCCAACGTCATCTCCAACAGCATCGGCAACGCCGCCGGCGACGCCGGGCGGTGGGTTTCCACCTGGGGCCGCCCCTCATCGCCGCGCCAGGCCACGGCGCTTTCATCAGGGCCAATCAGTTCCCGGTAGGCGGCCTCCAGATCGTCTAGCGTCAGGGCGTCCCGCCCATCGGGCTTGGCCGCCGCCCGCGCCAAAAGCCAGCGGGCAACCTGTTCCAGCGCCGCCGGCGACAATCCCTCCGGCTGCGGATCGTAGGCGCGCAAGCCCGCGACCCATTCCGGCACAAGCCGCGCCTGAGCTTTCGTCAGGGCTTCCGCCGGCCAGGCTTTCCGCCCCTCGTCGAGTCGCTTGGCCCAACTCGACGAGGGGCGGTAGGAATCACTGTAAATCGGCAGCTGGGCCATTTCAAACCTCCTCGCCTACCTTGCTTCATCACGCCGCGCGTCGCTCCGCCCACTCATATAGCGTCGGCAGCAAAAGCAGCGTCAGCATGGTTGCCGTCACTAATCCGCCGATGACGACGGTGGCAAGCGGTCGCTGCACCTCTGCGCCGGCCGAGGTCGCCATGGCCATCGGCAAGAAGCCGAGTCCGGCGACGAGCGCGGTGGCGAGCACCGGCCGGACGCGCTCCAGCGCCCCCTGCCGAACCGCGGCCTCCAGCGGCATGCCCTGCCGGCGCAAGTTACGGATGGCGGACACCAAAACCAGGCCGTTCAGCACGGCGACCCCAAACAGCGCAATGAACCCCACGCCCGCCGAAATGGAAAACGGCAGGCCACGCGCCATCAATGCCGCCACGCCGCCCACGGCTGCAAACGGCACGCCGGTGAAGACCAGCGCCGCCGCGCGTCCCTCTCCGAACGACAGGTACAGCAGCGCGTAAATCAGCAGCAACGCCACCGGAACCACCACGGCCAACCGCGCGGCCGCGCGTTGTAGGTTCTCAAACTGCCCGCCGAACGCGAGACTGTACCCGGGCGGCAAGCTCAAGGTCGGCTTGAGTTGCGCCTGCGCTTCGGCCACAAAGCTGCCGATGTCGCGTCCGCGGACGTTGCATTCCACGACAATCCGCCGCCGGCCGCGCTCGCGCGACACCTGCGCCGGACCTTCCGTCACCGCCACCTGGGCGACGGCCGTCAGCGGGACGCGCGCGCCGGTCGGCGTCACCAGCGTCAGCGCCCTGAGCGCTTCCAAGCTCTGCCCGCCGGACTCGGACAGGCGCGCCACCAACGGAAAGCGCCGCTCGCCCTCATAGACGATGCCGACTTCGCGCCCGACGACCACCGATTCCACGAGCAAGTTGACATCCTCGACGCTCAGCCCGTAGCGCGCCAGCGCCGCCCGATCCGGCGTCACCTGCGCCTGCGGGACGCCGGCGATGGTTTCAAGCTTGACATCCGCCGCGCCAGGAACGCGCGCCAGCGTCCGCGCGACTTGCTCGGCTTGCGCGCGCAGCGTGTCCAGGTCGTCGCCAAACACCTTGACGGCGACATCGGACTTCACGCCGGAAATGAGTTCCGATACGCGCAGCTCGATTGGCTGGCTAAAGCTGAAGCGCGCCTCTGGCAGACGCCGCTTCAGGGCCGCGTCCATGGCGGCGATCAGGGCCTCGCGCGAGCGGGCCGTTCGCCACTCGCCCGGCGGCTTTAGCCCG
>CALCKX010000015.1 GCA_937966115.1 uncultured Chloracidobacterium sp.
CGCAAAGCGTCGGGGAATGGCTGGTGGCGCACCCCGATGTGGCGGCCGTGACCTTTACTGGCGAAACCCGCACCGGACAGGCGATCATGCGGACGGCCGCCGCCCGCGCCAAGCGTCTGTCCTTTGAGCTTGGCGGCAAAAACGCGGCGATTGTCTTTGCCGACGCCGATTTCGAGCGCGCCGTCGCGGGCGTGGCGCGGTCGAGCTTTCTCAACGGCGGGCAGGTGTGTCTTTGCTCAGAGCGGGCGTATGTCGAGCGCCCCATCTTCGAGCGGTTTGTCGCCGCGCTGGCGCAGGCGGCGCGCGAGCTGCGCCCTGGCGCGCCGGATGACGCCGCGACGACGCTGGGGCCGCTGATCTCAGCCGCCCACCGGGAGAAGGTTCTGGGCTACTACGCGGCGGCGCGCGCGGCTGGCGCGGAAATTCGCGCGGGCGGGGGCGTCCCTGATCTGCCGCCGCCCTACGACGGCGGCTACTTTGTCGAGCCGACCGTCTGGACGGGGCTGCCAGAGCAATCCCCCTGCGTGGTCGAGGAAATTTTCGGCCCCGTCTGTCACGTCGCGCCGTTTGACGATGAGGAAGAGGCCGTCGCGCTGGCCAACGCTGGCGACTACGGGCTGTGCGCGGCGCTCTGGACGAGCGACCTGTCGCGCGCCCATCGGCTGGCGCAGGCGCTCGAGGTGGGCGTCGTGTGGATCAATAGCTGGTTTTTACGCGACCTGCGGACGCCCTTCGGCGGCATGAAGCTCAGCGGCATCGGGCGCGAGGGCGGTCGCCACTCGCTGGATTTCTACACGGAACTCAAAAACGTTTGCGTGAAGCTTTGATGGGGAGGCTTGAACCGAGGTGAGCGAAACGCCCGACGCCCCGGCTTGTCTGGGGGAGCTGAGGACGGATGCCCAGCGCGAGGCTTTCGCCCGCGCCCAGAAGCGCCGCCGTAATGAATGGAAGCGCTTCTGGAAAGCGGGCGTCAGGGCCTTTGAGGCTGGAGAATACGAAAGAGCGCAGTTTTGCTTTGCCGATGCCGCGCGCGAGGCGCGGCGCTTTGGCGAAACCGACGCGCGCTTTGCGACCTGTCTGAACAATCTGGCGATGACCTTCGACATGCTCGGCGAAACCGCCCAGGCCGAAGCCGTCTATCGGCGGGCGATCGAAGCTGACGCCAAGGCACTCGAAATCGGCTATGGCGGTTTCGTGACCAGCCTGACGAATCTGGCCCAGATGCTGGCCGATGACGACCGGATCGCGGAAGCGGTCAAGCTCTACGACCGGGCGATTGCCTTTCTCGAGGCGTTACATGGTCACGACACGCTGCATATCGCGCCGCTCTTGAGCGAGATGGCGCGGATGTGCGACCAAGACGGCGATTACGCCCAGGCAGAAATGGCGCTGCGACGGGCGCTGGCGATTCGGGAGCAGGCGCATGGCCCGGATGATCTCTCGGTCGCGGTGACGCTCAACAATCTGGCCGTGTCCTGCGATTTGCGCGGCAAGTATGATGAAGCGCAGGCGCTGCTGGAGCGGGCGCTGGAAATTTTTGAGCGCCAGTTGGGCGAGCGTCATGCCAAAGTCGCGGAAGCGCTCAAGAATTTGGGCGTCCTCCACGACCGGCAGGGGCGCCGCCTGCAAGCCGAAGCCTGCTTCGCCCGCGCCCGCGCCATCCGCGAGTCGCAGGGGGCAGGCGCAGGCTAGCGATGGCTCGCGCCCCTGAAAAAAATTTCTGGAAAAGCCATCCTGGACGGTCTGGCTTGGGGGCGCTCGCTAGGGGTGGGCGTAATAGCCCTCGCGATTGGCGCGCACGATGGCGTCTGGCTGCCGCAGGCGCACCAAAATCCGCCGAAAGCCCCCCTGCCCATCCGCCGCTTCCGGCTCATACGCCAGGGTGTAGCTCGTCGCCGCGTCCTTGGCGATGGCGCGAAAGGAATCGCTATAGTCCTTCCCTGGGGTGATGGGGTAGTCGCGCCCGCCGGTGAGCGGGACGATGCGCGCCGCGTCAAGCGGCGTCGGCACGCGCACCCGGCCGGCGACGGTCAGGGTGTAGGATGGCGAGGTTACGCTGTAAACCGTCACTTCCTGCTCGTTGATCCGCTGCAACAAGTCATCCAGGTTGACGTTGCTGGCGCTGTCAAAGCCATCCGTCAGCACGATGACGAGCCGCCGCAGGATGCGCCCGCCGCGTTGCTTGGGCACTTTTTTGAGAAGGCTGACGGATTTATCCACGGCGTCGAACAGGCGCGTCGAGCCGCCGAAGCTCTTGAAGCGATCCAGCTTGGTCAGCAGCTTGTTCGGGTCTTTCGTAAAGCTTTCGAGAACGCGCACCTCATTGTTGAACGTCAGCAGGGCGAAGACGGAGTCGGGGTGACGCTCGGCGAGAAACGCCTCCAGCGCCCGGCGTTGCAGGGCCGCCTCTTCCGGGGTTACGCTGCCCGAAACGTCAAAGGCGAACGCCACGGCCAGCGGGCGCAGGGCCTGGTCCCCGTTCGCTTGGAAAAACTCGATGTGGCGCGGCTGGCCTTCCTCATAGAGGAGAAAATCGTCGCGGCGCAGTCCGGTCAGCGGGCGTCCCTGGAGATCGGTGACGGTGACTTCAATCGTCACCAGGTTGCCGCGCAGCACGATGTCCTCCTGCGCCCGCCCTGCGCCCGTGAAAAGCCCGGCGACCAGAAAGGCCATCAGAAACAAGCTCATCCAAGCGGCCAGGATTCTCGTCATTGTGAGCATCGCTGATTTCTCCGTTGGCTAGGCAAGTCATGCAGCGGATTCTTGCGCGGCGCGTTATAGTTGGGCTCCCCGACTGTCGCTCGAGGCCGCGGCATTTCCGCGAGACGCGCTACCGTGATTCGATTCGAAGACATCGCCGAGAAAGTTGAACGCTACCACCCAAACGCCGACCTCGATCTGCTGCGCCGGGCGTATCTGCTCTCCGCGCAAATGCACAAGGGACAGGTGCGCAAATCGGGCGAGCCCTACCTGATGCACCCGCTCACCGTGGCGTATATCCTGGCTGAAATGCGCTTGGATGTCATCTGCGTCACGACGGGGCTGCTTCACGATGTCGTTGAAGACACCCACGTTACGCTGGACGAGCTGCGCGCTCAGTTTGGGTCCGAGATCGCCCACCTCGTGGACGGGCTGACGAAAATCTCCAATATCGAGTACACCTCGCGCGAGGAGCGGCAAGCGGAAACCGTCCGCAAGATGCTGTTGGCGATGGTGGATGACATCCGCGTGGTGCTCGTCAAGCTCGCCGACCGCCTGCACAACATGCGGACGCTCGACCACATGCCGCCGGACAAGCGGGCGGCCAAGGCCCAGGAGACGCTCGATATTTACGCGCCCATCGCGCACCGGCTGGGCATGGGGAAAATTCGCGGCGAGCTGGAAGACCTCAGCTTTCAGTACCTTTATCCAGACGACTATAGCCATCTGAAATCCATTGTGGATCAGCGCCGCCCCGCGCTGGAAGCCGATTTGGCGCGCGTGCGGGCCACGCTCAAGGAAACGCTCCCGGCGCAGAGCGTCAAGGTGGTCGAAATTCAGGGGCGCATCAAGCGACTCTACAGCCTGTATCGCAAGCTCAAGCAGCAGGCGATCTCGATTGACCAGGTCTATGATCTCATGGCGGTGCGCGTGATTACCCAGGACATTGCCGATTGTTACGCGGCGGTCGGGGTGGTACACAACATCTGGAAGCCGGTGCCGGGACGGTTCAAGGACTGGATTGGCATTCCGCGCAACAATCTCTATCAGTCGCTCCATACCTCGGTGGTCGGCGATATTGGGCATGCTTTCGAGGTGCAGATTCGCACCGCCGAGATGCACAAGGTCGCCGAGGAAGGCATTGCCGCGCACTGGCGTTACAAGGACGGGCGCTCGGCGGTCAGGGAGGACCACGAAGCCTACGCCTGGCTCAAGCGTCTCGTGGAATGGCAGCAAGAGGTCTCTGACTCGCGGGAGTTTCTCGACGAGCTGAAAATCAACCTCTACCCCAACGAGGTTTACGCCTACACGCCGAAGGGCAAGGTGCTGGAGCTGCCGCGCGGGTCGTGCCCGATTGACTTCGCCTACGCTATTCACAGCGACGTCGGGCAGCAGTGCGTTGGCGCGAAGGTCAACGGCAACATCGTGAAGCTGTCCTACGAGCTGAAAAACGGCGATGTCGTCGAAATCATGACTTCGCCCAGCGGGAAGCCGAACCGCGACTGGCTCAAGCTGGTCAAAACCGCCCGCGCGCGGAACAAGATTCGGCGTTACCTGGTGGACACCGAGCGCCAGCGATCGCTGGAAATCGGGCGCAAATCGCTTGAGCGCGAGGCGGACCGCCTCAAGCTCAACTTGCGCAAGCTGCTCGAAGCGGGCGACATCAACCGCGTGGCCCAGGATCACGGCTACCAGCGCGACGAAGACCTGATTGCCGCGATTGGCTATGGAAAGCTGGAGGCGCGTCATGCGCTTGCCAAGTTCGTTTCGCCGGCCAAGCTGACGGCGCTCGAGGCGCGCACGCCGGCCAATGGCTTGGCCAAGGTCAGGCGGCTCGTCAAAAAGTATCTCCGGCTGGGTCCCGACCGCATTCAAGTGCGCGGCATCGACGAAGTGCTGGTGTTTCGGGCGCGTTGCTGCTCGCCGATTCGGGGCGAGAAAATCATTGGCTACATCACGCGCGGGAAGGGCGTCGCCATCCACCGCGCCGATTGCGTCAACGCCGCCAACCTGATGATCAACCGGGAGCGCATGATTGATGTCGACTGGGTCATTGAAACTGAAGGCACGACCACCTATCCGGTGACGCTTTCCGCCACGACGGAAAACCGTCCCGGCATCCTCGCCAGCGTCACGACCGCCGTCGCCGAAATCAAAACCAACATCCGCGAATCGCACGCCCGCGTCGGCTCGGACGGCTACGGGCGGATTACCATCACGGTTGACGTGCATGACGCGCAACATCTTTCGCGCGTCATGCGCGCGATGCGGAATGTCTCGGGCGTCATTAGCCTGGATCGCCTCGTCGCCAATGGAGGAGAGGACGACCGCTGAGCGCCGTCAGCGCCAGGCCAGCAGCTTCCCGACGCGGGCGGCTTCGCGCCGTCCAGAGAGATAGGCCCCATGCGTCGTGCCGCGATACGCCGCCGACGTATGCTCTCCGGCGAACAGCAGCCGCTCGCCGACGGGCGCGGCCAGCGCCTCGAAATCTTCTCGCGTCACGCCGACGGAAGCGAATGAATAAGCGCCATAGGCAAAGACATCCGCGCCCCAGCGCGTCACGAGCGTTTTTTGGGGGTTGGGGATGTCAGCGCCGAACATGGCGCGCAGCGTAGCCATGATTTCGCTCTCGATGAGCGCGTCATCCTGCCGCTCGAATTCCCGTCCGTAGCTGTCAAAGGCGAAGGTCGCCAGGGCGTTGACGTCGCAGAACGGACGGGCGTTGAGAAAGTAGCAGTACTTGCCCATGACTTCCGATTGATAGCCAAAGTACTGGGTTTCCACGTCCCAGAACGGCTCGTCGAAGACAAGGCACGCCTTGTTGACAATGCCCACGTCAACGCGCGCGATGGCTTCGCGCTTCCGCGCCGGAAGCTGGGGGTCAAAGGCGACGGCGTTTTTCTTCAGGACGCCAAGCGGCAGCGTCACGATGGCGGCATCGGCCTCGTAAGCCTGACCATCCGCCGCCGTCACGCTGACGTGTTCCACATCGTGGGCGATGGCTTTCACGACCGTCCGGGTTTTGATCGTCAGCCCCTTCGCCAGCAGGTTGGTCACGGCATCGTAGCCGTCAATCATCAGCACATCCTTGCCGGGATATTTTTCGTCATTTTGCCACTCCCGAGCGGAGAGGCGCTCCAGCGCCCCGCCGCTGTCAAACTCCGCGTAGGCTGACAGAAAGTAGCGCATGAGCGGGTCTTCCAGCGCCTGCGGGGCCAGGCGCTGGAGGGCGGCGGCGAGACTTTCGTCGCGCGCTCGTTGCGCGGCGCCGGCTTCGAGCCGCTTCAGAAGCGCCCGGTAGCGTTGCTCCTGCTTGACGACCGCCGCGCCGGGAACCGGCTGCCCGTCGCGGTCATAGATCATCACGCTTTCGTCATCGGTCATGAACGAGCGCGCGCTGGCCTGCGCGGCAAGCTCGGTGATCGGGTTGCCGTCGGGGCCGTGAATCCAGGCGGCGCCCAAGTCAAACGGAAAGCCCAGCGAGCGGTCAGTGCGAATGCGCCCCCCAACGTAGTCGCGCGCTTCGAGAACGGTCACTTCCGCGCCCGCGTCCGCCAGCGCGCGGGCGGCGGCAAGGCCGGCGATGCCGGCCCCGATCACGATGACGCTGCCGGCGACCAGATGGCTCGGCGTCGCCCGCGCTGAAGCCAGCAGTGGCGCCCAGGCCGTCAGAAATTGCACAAACCGTCTGCGGGAAAGCGGCGTCGCCGGCAATGGGTTCATATCTCGATGCTTCCGTGTCAAGGCTTGCGAGCCTGTGCGCCGCCAGGATAAAGCCAGCGCGTAACCGAAGTCGCGACGGGGGGGGGCGGCGGAAGAAACAGGGCGCGCGGCTGGGCTTCTTTGGCGTGGCTTCGTCGCCAGCTCGGCTCTCCGCGAGCAGGGCTTTCGCCTGCGCTCAGGCGAGCGTCTCTAGCGTATCACGTAGCGCCGCCAGTTGCATCTCCAGCGCCGCCCGCTGCTCGGCTTTTTCCGCGACGACTTCCGGGGCGGCCCGTTCGGCGAACCCTGGGCGATTCACCGCCTCGAGCAACTGGGCGAGTTCCTTCTCGCGCTTGGCGAGTTCCTTCTCGAGGCGCGCGCGCTCCGCTCGCTCATCCACCAGGCCGGCGAGCGGGATCGCCAGCCGGACGCCTTCAGCCGTCACGCTGCGGGCGCAAAAGCCGAGCGCCGGCAGCGTCTCGTGCCCGGTGAGCGACTCCGCCCGCGCCAGTCGCAGGATGGCCGCCTGTTGCTCAGCGAAGAGCGCCAGCCGCTCCGGCTCGGCCGCCACGTGCAGTTGCGCCAACGCCCCTGGCGGCAGGCTCATTTCGGAGCGAATGTTTCTGACGCGGGTGATCAGTCCGATGATGGATTCCATGGCGCGTTCCGCCGCCAGGTCGCGCCGCGCTTCATCGGGTTGCGGATAGGGCGCGACGCAGAGACTGGAGGGGCGCGCTCCCATTGGCCAGGCATAGGGGCTGACGCGCTGCCAAAGCTCTTCCGTGACGAAGGGCATGAAGGGATGCAGCAGGCGGAGCGCCTGTTCCAGCGTCGCGGCAAGGCGTCCGCGCGCGGCCGTCCGCTCCGGCGTGTCTTCCGCCGCGGAAACCGCCGGCTTGACTAACTCGATGTACCAGTCGCAGAAGTCGTTCCAGAAAAATTTGTAGAGCGCCAGCGCTGCGTCATGAAACCGGAACGACTCCAGAGCGTCGCGAACCTCGCCGGCGACGCGCGTCATGCGCGAGACGATCCAGCGGTCGATCAGGGTCTCCGGGGCATCCGTCGGCAGCGGAGCGGCGGCATCCGGCAGGTTGCCGAGCGTGAAGCGCGCTGCATTCCAAATCTTGTTGGCGAAGTTGCGCGCCGCCTCCATCTTGCTCTCCTGGAGCTTGATGTCATTTGCGCCGGTAACGGCCGACACAAGCGAAAACCGGACGGCATCTGTCCCGTACTTTTCAAACACGTCCAGGGGATCAACGACGTTGCCCTTGGTTTTTGACATCTTCTGGCCCTGCGCGTCGCGCACCAGGCCCGTCACGAACACCGTCCGAAACGGCACATGGCCCGTGAAATGCAGGCTCATCATCATCATCCGGGCCACCCAGAAGAAAATGATGTCGAAGCCGGTGACCAGCACATCGGTCGGCGTAAAGGTAGTCAGATCGGCATTGGCGGCATCCTGCGCGGGATCGCCTGTCCAGCCAAAGGTCGAAAACGCCCATAGCGCGGAGGAGAACCACGTGTCGAGCACGTCTTCGTCCTGCGTCAAGACGGCGTCATCACCAACGCCAAGCCTCTGCCGCGCTTCAGCTTCAGAGCGGGCGACCGCAAAGCGGCCATCGGCGGCGTGCCAGGCCGGGATGCGGTGGCCCCACCACAGTTGCCGCGAAATGCACCACGGACGAATGTTTTCCATCCAGTCGAAATACACTTTTTCCCACGCGGCGGGGACGAAGCGCGTCCGCCCGTCGCGCACGGCCTGGATGGCGGCGTCCGCCAGCGGCTTGACATCGAGAAACCACTGCTCCGAGACGAGCGGCTCGATGGGGACGCCTGACCGCTGACAGTGGCCGACGTTGTGGGTGTAATCCTCGACCTTGACCAGCGCGCCTTCGGCTTCGAGGCGCGCGACAACCTTTTCGCGGGCCTTGAAGCGGTCGAGTCCGGCGAAGCCGTCGCCCGCGGCCTCGGTCATCGTTCCGTCCTTGCCGATGACGACGATGAAAGCGAGGTTGTGCCGCTTTCCCATCTCGAAGTCATTTGGGTCATGGGAGGGCGTGACCTTGACGACGCCTGTGCCGAAGTCTTTTTCCACCAGCGGATCGGCGATGACCGGGATTTCGCGGCCGACGATGGGCAGCCGCGCGCGCCGCCCGACGAGATGCCGGTAGCGGTCGTCATCCGGGTGAACGGCCACGGCCGTATCGCCCAGCATGGTTTCCGGGCGCGTGGTCGCCACCACCACGCTTTCCGCGCCGCCCGCGATTGGATAGGCAATGTGGTAGAGCTTCCCGCGGACTTCCTTCATCTCCACTTCCAGGTCGGAGACGGCCGTTTGAAGCTTGGGCGACCAGTTGACCATATACGCCCCGCGGTAAATGCGTCCCTCGTCATAGAGCCGGACGAAGACTTCGCGCACGGCGCGGCTGAGCCCCTCATCGAGCGTGAAGCGCTCGCGCGACCAATCCACGCTGACCCCTTCCAGGCGCATCTGGCGCTGGATCGCGCCGCCGGATTCGGCTTTCCACGCCCAGACGCGGGCCTCGAAGGCGGCCCGCCCGAGGTCGGCGCGCTTGACGCCTTCCTGGGCAAGCTGTTTCTCGACCACCATTTGGGTGGCAATCCCGGCGTGGTCGGTGCCCGGCAGCCACAGCGTACGCCGTCCCTGCATGCGCCGCCAGCGGGTCAGGACATCCATGAGCGCATGCTGGAGGGCGTGCCCCATGTGGAGCGAGCCGGTGACGTTGGGCGGCGGGATGACGATGCAGAACGGCTGCCCGGCGCCGCTGGGCTGGAAGTAGCCGCCCTGCTCCCAGAAGGGATACCATTTTTGCTCGACAGCTTTCGGGTTATAGGTCTTTGGCAAATCGTTCGGCATGAGGCTCGACAAGCGTGGTGCGGAATGCGGCGCGCGCCGTGAGAGCGGCCGTCGCGGCGAATGTTGTAGCAGGAAGCGCCGGCGATTTCACGACTTCCAAACCGACGCGCCGCTAGGCTAGGCTTGCGCCGCGAAAGCTATCCCGCGCGTCCCCGCTCTTCGCGGCATTTCTATTTCTGGTGGTAACATCGCGTATGCCAATCGTGACGTTCCAGCCGTCCGGGCAAAAAGCGGAAGTAGCGCCCGGCGCGACCCTGTTGAGCGCGGCCCAGCAGGCCGGGCAGCCATTGCTCCACTTTTGCGGCGGTCATGGCATTTGTCAGACTTGCGAAGTTCGCGTGGACGCCGCAGCGACGGCGGCGCTATCCGCGCCAGACATGAAAGAGCGACGCTGGTTCGACCCTGACGATCTGGCGGCGGGACGGCGGTTGGCTTGCTGCGCCCAGGTGCAGAAGGATTTGTCAGTGACCTTGCCGGCGGCAAAGCGCTTTGACATCGCCGCGCAGTTTGAGCAGCTAACCTTCAGCGAAGGGCTTCAGCTCTGGTTTCGCATGGTGGCGGCGGCGTCGGAAGATTTTCTCAACCACGCCCGCCATGGCTATGCGGCGCTGCTCAATGGGATTGAAACCGTTCAGGAGAAGGGCGTCGCCGAACTGCCCGCGCTGACGACGCAGTTCGTCAACGCCAGCCTGACCAACGGCATTCTGGCGTTTGAAGCGGTGGCGACCGGCATGGCGCGGACCATGAGCGGATTTAGCGCCGCGGCGGGGGCGGCGCCCGCCGCCGCGCCGAAGCCGCCGACTGGCGAGCCAAAGGTCTCGGAAGCGAAGCCCGTTCCGATGAACGTCCGAACGCGCCCGCGTCCGGAGCGCGAGCCGCGCTCGGGCGCCGAGCCGCCAGAGTCGCGGCCGCCCAAGCCTGGCGAGGGCCGGCCGTAGGGCTTTTGGGAGTGGCAGAAAGCTTTTACCCGCCGGCAATACGTCAGTAACGCGCCTCGCTAGAATAGCAAGCGGGTGAGCTTTACCAGTCTGGCTTTGCGGCATCGGAAGCTACTTCGGTGCCGCTTTTTTTTGTATCCTTAGTTTTTATATCCTCGCGTTTTTGTATCCTCGCGCCGTTCCCGATCTTCGGCTCGCGCCGGGCGGCAGCCAACCCTTGCCCGAGCGCGCCTCGCCCTATGGAGACTTTCCTTGCGTTTGCCGTCAGCGCCGCGACGCTGGCGACGCCGCTGATGCTGGCGGCGCTGGGCGAAGCGGTTTCCGAGCGCGCCGGGGTGGTCAATATCGGCATCGAGGGCGTCATGCTGACGGCCGCGTTCACCGGCGTCGCCGTCTGTTACGCCACGGCCAGCCCGTGGCTAGGGCTGGCGGCGGCGGTTGGCGGCGGGCTGCTGCTGACGGCGGCTTTCGCCGCGCTGACCGTCAGCGGCGGGCGCGACGCCCTGCTGGTCGGCACGGCCGTCAACATCTTCGCCCTGGGCGCGACGGCCGTTGCGCGGCGGGAACTGGTTGGCGACTCCAATGTGGCCTTCGTTGTCCCCGCGTTGCCCGTGTGGAGCATCCCGCCGGTCGCCGGCGCGTTGTGCGCTCTGGCTTGGCATTGGCTGTTTCGGACGCCCTTCGGCTTGAGCCTGCGCGCCGCCGGGGAAAATCCGGCCGCGGCGTCGGGCGCGGGGCTGAGCGTGGCGCGACTGCGCTGGGCGGCGCTGATCTTCAGCGGCTTCGCCTGCGGCTTGGCCGGCGGTTATCTGGCGCTGGGCTTGTCAAATACGTTTGTCGAGGGGATGACCGCCGGGCGCGGCTTCATCGCGCTGGCGATTGTGATTGTCGGGCGCCAGCATCCAGGCGGCGTTCTTTTAGCCGCGCTGGTCTTCGGAGCGGCCGGCGCCCTACAGTTCCGCTTGCAGGCGCTGGGGCTAGAAATCGTTCCCTATCAGCTCTTTCTCGCCCTGCCCTACGCGCTGACGCTGGTGGCCGCCCTGCTGTTGGGCTCCCGTCCGCGCCGGGTCGCCTAGCCGGCCGAGGGCGCGCCGTTCGCAGCCGGTTGAAGCGCGGCGGCCAAATGTTATAAAGTTCACGTTTTGCGCACTGTCTCATACTCGAAAGGAACCGGCGCGGCGTCGGCGCAGGGCGCGCCGCGCTCAGGGCTTTGGTTACTTATGGAATATGCCGTCATTTTTGGACTTGCCGCGCTCGCGCTTGGCTTTGCCGCGTTTCTTGCCAAGGGCGTGCTGGCGCTGGAAACGGGAACCGACGCGATGCGGAAAATTTCCGACGCTATCAAGGAAGGGGCAGAAGCATTTTTACGGCGTCAGAACACGACCATTGCGTATCTGGCCGCTGCCCTCGCGGCATTGATTTTCCTACTCTACGCCTTTGCGCGGACACCTAGCATGAACGATCCGGTGAAAGATCCGCGGACGCTGGCGCTGGTCACGGTGGCGTCGTTTTTGCTTGGGGCGGCCTGCTCGGTCGCGTCGGGCTACATCGGGATGTGGATTTCGATTCGGACGAACATCCGCGCGGCTTCGGCCGCGATGACGAGCCTCAACGGCGCGTTGCAGGCGGCGCTGCGGGGCGGCGCGGTGGCGGGCTTACTCGTGGTGGCGCTCTCGCTGCTGGGCGTGGCCGGGCTTTTCGCGGTGGTGAACCTGCTCAACATCACCGACCTTGGCAAGATACCGCTGCTTATCGCGGGTTATGGCTTTGGGGCGTCGTTCGTGGCGCTGTTCGCGCAGTTGGGCGGCGGCATCTACACCAAGGCGGCGGACGTGGGCGCGGATTTGGTCGGCAAGGTCGAAGCTGGCATCCCGGAAGACGATCCGCGCAACCCGGCCGTCATTGCCGACCTGGTCGGCGACAACGTTGGCGACTGCGCCGGGCGCGGCGCAGACTTGTTTGAGTCCATGGCAGCGGAAAACATCGGGGCACTCATTCTGGCGTCG
>CALCKX010000016.1 GCA_937966115.1 uncultured Chloracidobacterium sp.
TATCGCGGTTGGGCTAAACTACCGCGACCATGCCGCCGAGCAGGGCAAAGCGCCTCCGGCCGAGCCGGTTGTCTTTGCCAAGTATGCCAGCGCCGTGACCGGCCATGGCTGGCCAATCGTCCTGCCGCCCAACAGCCGCGAGGTGGACTACGAAGCCGAGCTGGCCGTCGTCATCGGGAAAATGGCCCGTCGGGTCGCGCGGGAGGATGCCTATGCATACGTAGGCGGCTACACGATCCTCAACGACGTCAGCGCCCGCGACATGCAGCGCCAGGACAAGCAGTTCACGCGGGCCAAGTCCTGCGACACCTTCGCGCCGATCGGGCCGTGGCTCGTGACGGCCGACGCCATCCCCGACCCGCAGGCGCTGGACATCCGCCTCACGCTCAACGGGCGCGTCATGCAAGCATCCAACACGCGGGAGATGATTTTCGACATTCCCTACCTGATCTGGTTCTTATCGCAGGCGATGACGTTAGAGCCGGGCGATGTCATCGCCACCGGCACGCCCGGCGGCGTCGGCGTTTTTCGTCAGCCGCCCGTTTTCCTCCGGCCCGGCGACGAAGTGGCGATTACCATCGAGCGCATCGGGACGCTCCGCAACCCCGTCATCACGCCGCAGGATTGACCGATGGAAGACGAAAGGCTGCGCGCGCTGCCGTCGGTGGAGCGTCTAGCGCAGGCGCTGGACGCCGACCCAGCCCTGCGCGCCTACCCGCCAGTTGAACGCCGCGCGGCGGCCCGCGCCGCCATTGCCCAGCGCCGCGCCGCGTTGCGCCAGGGAGCTTCCGAAGCCCCGGACTGCGCCGCGTCGCCGCTTTGGTCGCCCAGCCAGATGTTTGAGCAACTGTGCGCGGCGGCGCGGCAACGCCTGCGCGAAGCGCGGTCGCTGCGTCCGGTTATCAACGCGACGGGCGTGATCCTGCACACCAACCTGGGGCGGGCGCCGTTGCCCCAGGCGGCGCTGGCCGCCATCGCGGAGATTGCTGGCGGCTACGCCAATCTGGAATACGACCTGACAACCGGCCAGCGCGGCCGGCGCGATGCGCATGGCGAGGCGCTCTGGCAAGAGCTACTCGGCTGCGAGGCGGCAGTGATCGTCAACAACTGCGCGGCGGCGGTGTGGCTCGTCCTCGATGCGCTGGGGCGGGATGGCGCGGCGCTCATCTCGCGCGGCGAGCTGGTCGAAATCGGCGGCGGCTTTCGCATCCCTGACATCATGGCGCAGAGCGGCGTCGCGCTGCGGGAAGTCGGGACGACCAACCGCACGCGGCTGTCGGACTACGAAGCGGCGCTCGCGCCGGACGCGCGCCTCATTGTCCGCGTTCACCAGTCGAACTTTCGCCTGACCGGCTTTACAGCGCGCCCCGCCGTGGCCGAGCTGGCCGGATTCGCGCGGCGTCACGGCCTCGTTTTGTTTGACGACATTGGCAGCGGGCTGCTGGCGGACCTAACGGCCGACGGCCTGCGCGACGAGCCGCTGCCGGCGCGGGCGCTCGCCGATGGCGCGGACGTGGTGACCTTTAGCGCCGACAAGCTGCTGGGCGGCCCGCAGGCGGGGGTCATCGCCGGGCGGCGCGACCTCGTCGAGCGCATCCGCCGCCGGCCGCTGATGCGGATGCTGCGGGCGGATAAGCTGACTTATGCGGCGCTAGAAGCCGCGCTGCGTCTCTATCGGGCGGGCGACTGGGCGGCGATTCCCGTATTGGCCATGCTGCGCGCCTCGCCCCTGGCGCTCAAGCAGCGGGCGCAGCGCCTGGCGCGGCGATTGCGGCAGCGCATTCCGGCGGACATCTGCCGGATTGAGCTGGCGCCGGGCGCGTCGGTCATTGGCGGCGGCTGCGCCCCGCACATCGCGTTGCCGACGACGCTGGTAGCCCTGAAGCCGGAACGGCATTCATCCGAAGAGCTAACCGCGCGACTGCGGCAGGCGTCGCCGCCGGTCATCGCGCGCGCCGCCGACGGGCGCGTATGGCTCGATCTCCGCGCGGTCTTTCCAACCCAGGAAGGAGACCTGGCCAAGGCCGTGGCGGAAAGCCTCGCTTCGTAGTCGCCCCTCGATGGCGGCCGCCGTCCGTCAAAGAAAGCCCAGTGCGCTCGAAGCCGCGGCTCGGCTATGCTTGGCGAACGCTAAGCTTCAACGGTCAGGGACTTGCGGTTTTTTATGCGCGCTTTCATTCCCGAACGCTTCGCGCCGCTTTGCTCGGCGACGGTGATCATTTCGGCGCTGGGCTACTTTGTGGACATTTACGATCTACTGCTGTTCGGCATCGTGCGCGTGCCGAGCTTGCAGGCGCTGGGCCTGAGCGGACAGCAGCTCCTCGACAACGGCATTCTTCTGCTCGACATGCAGATGGTCGGGCTGCTCATCGGCGGCGTGCTGTGGGGCGTGCTGGGCGACAAGCGCGGGCGGCGCTCGGTGCTGTTTGGCTCGATCATGCTCTACTCGGTTGCCAACTTCGCCAATGCCTTCATCATTGAGCTGGCAGGCTGGTTGCCGGGCGGCGTGACGCCGTTTCAGCTATACGTCGTCCTGCGGTTTCTGGCGGGCGTCGGGCTGGCCGGCGAGCTTGGCGCGGCGGTGACGCTCGTCAGCGAAAGCCTGCCGAAGGAACTGCGCGGCTATGGCACGGCGATTGTCGCCGGCGTCGGCGTTTCGGGGGCGGTGGTGGCGGCGACGGTCGGCAAGCGCTTCTCGTGGCAGGTCGCCTACATGAGCGGCGGCATTCTAGGCTTTCTGCTGCTGGCGATGCGCGCTACGCTGCTGGAGTCCAAGCTATTCCACGCGCTCGAAAAGCGGGAAGTCTCGCGCGGCAACTTCTTTGCGCTCTTTACCAACGCCGACCGCTTCCGGCGCTTCTTCTGCTCGATTCTGATTGGCGTGCCGCTGTGGTTCGCCATCGGGATTTTGATTACGCTGTCGCCTGAATTGTCGCGCGAGCTGGACATTGCGGGCGTGACGGCGGCCGACGCCATCAAGTACGCCTATGCCGGGCTGGTCGTCGGAGACGTGGCCAGCGGGCTGTTGAGTCAGTACTTTCAGAGTCGCAAACGGGTCGTATTCGCCTTCCAGACGCTGACGCTGGCGTTGACCTTCGTCTATGTCGCCTCGCGGGGGGCGTCGCTGACCTATTTCTACGCCTTGTGCTTCGCGCTGGGCATCGGGGCCGGCTACTGGGCGGTGTTCATCACGATTGCCGCCGAGCAGTTCGGCACGAACTTGCGCGCCACGGTCGCCACGAGCGCGCCGAACTTCGTCCGGGCGTCAGTGGTGCCGCTGACGCTGGCGCTTCAGTGGCTCACGCATCACACGGCGCTTGGGTTACTCTACAGCGCCTTGGCGGTCGGGATTGGCTGCGCCCTGCTGGCCTATCTGGCGTTGGCGCTCCTGGAGGAATCCCACGGCAAGGCGCTCGATTTCGTTGAGGCCACGTAAGCCTTTTGATACGCATCCGCCCGTTGACACGCATCCGCTCATGACGCAACCGATTCGCTTTCTTTCCGGCATTCAGCCTTCAGGCCGGCTGCACCTGGGGAACTACTTTGGCGCCATCGCCCAGCACATCGCGCTCCAGAGCGAGGGCGAGGCGCTTTATTTCATCGCCAACTACCATGCGCTGACAACGGTCAATGACGCAACGCAGTTGCGCGAATTGACGCGGGACGTAGCCGCAACCTATCTGGCGCTGGGGCTTGACCCGCAGCGGGCCACGCTGTTTCGCCAGTCGGACATTCCCGAACTCCATGAACTCGCCTGGCTACTGGCGACAGTGACCGGGATGGGCCTGCTTGAGCGGGCGCACGCCTACAAGGACAAGGTTGCGCGGGGGGTCCCGGCTAAGGTCGGGCTGTTTTACTACCCGGTGCTGATGGCGGCGGACATCCTGGCCTACCGCTCGAACATCGTGCCGGTCGGGGCCGACCAGGCGCAGCACGTCGAAATGACGCGCGATATGGCGGGCTACTTCAACCATGCGTACGGCGAGACGTTTGTCTTGCCGGAAGCGCGCGTCAGCGAGGCGGCCAGCGTCGTGCCCGGCACGGACGGTCAGAAAATGAGCAAATCCTACGGCAACGCGATTGAGCTGTTCGCCGATGACGGGGCGCTCAAAAAGGCCGTGATGGGCATTGTCACTGACTCGGCGCCGGTTGACGCCCCGAAGGACCCGACCAAAAACGTCATTTTTCAACTCTACGCCCTGGCGGCGTCGCCCGCCGAAGCCGCGGCGATGGCGGAGGCTTTTCGCGCCGGCGGTTACGGCTATGGGGAGGCGAAGAAAGCGCTGCTGGCCAAGCTCAAAGAGCGATTCGGCCCGGCGCGCGACCGCTACCGCGAGTGGCTAAAGCGCCCGGATGATCTGGAAGATGTCTTGCGCGCCGGCGCGACTCGCGCGCGGCAGGTCGCGCTGGCGACGATTGACGCCGCGCGGCGCGCCTGCGGCATCGCGTGACGGGCATGACGCGGGAGCCATCAGCGAGCTGGCAGACGCGCCTCCGCTCGGCGGCGCAGCGGGCGCGCGTGCCGCTGGGGTTTCTGGTCGCCGTTTTGTTTCTCGCGACCGCGCAACCAGCGCCTGGGCGGATGGTCGCGGGCGCGCTGCTGGGCGGCATTGGGGTTGCGCTGCGCGCCTGGGCGACCGGGCATCTGCGCAAGGACGAAGCCCTGACGGCGCGGGGTCCCTACCGGCTGACGCGCAACCCGCTGTATCTCGGCAGTTGGCTTATGACGATGGGGTGTCTGGCGGCGGCGGCGCCGTGGCCGCTGGCGCTTGCCATTGGCGCGCTGTTCGTTGGCATCTACTGGCCCGTCATGCGGGCTGAGGAAGCGCACCTGGGGAGGCTTTTCCCGGAAGACTATCCGGCGTATGCCGCTCGCACGCCGTTGTTCCTGCCAAGGTGGCGCAACCTGGGCGCCGCCTGGCGCGATGGGTTTGACGGGCGGCTCTACTGGCGTCATCGCGAGTATCGAGCGGCGCTGGGGCTGGCGGGCGTCTTTCTGGCGCTGGGCGCGATATGGCTGTGGCGGCGGTGACGCGCCGGCGGCGCTCGCTGGGAAGGTTTCGCCAATCCGCTTTTGGCGCGCGCCAAATCCGCTTTTGGCAAAGGCGCGCGGCGTCGCCTTGCTCAGGGGCTTGCGCAGAGGATTGTTCAGATCGCCCTGCCGAATCTCAGGCGCTGGCCCGCTCGGTTGGCGGCTACAGTCGGGAAAGGCGTTCATTCTGGCGCCCCGGCGCGCCTGTCCCTGCGGCATCGCGTTTGCCGCGCAGCGGTTGACGCCGCTTCGCCAGCTTCATCAGACTTGACTGCCAGGGGGCTTGACCGCCCTGGGAAGCGATGGCGCCACCCAGCGTTTCCCTTGCCAGTCCTTACTCTGCCAGGCGCTTGGCCAAGCGCGCCCGCGCTTTATCGCCGGCTTTCGAGTCGGAAAGGCTGGCGCGCCCAAGGCGTGCCAATCGAATGAACCAGCGTGAACGCGAACAAGCCATCGCCGCCTTAGCCGGGCAGCGCATCCTGGTGCTGGGCGATGTCATGCTAGATGAGTTCTTCTGGGGCAGCGCCCGCCGCATCGCCCCTGAGGCGCCCGTTCCGGTGGTTGAAATCGAGCGCGAAAGCTATGTTTTGGGCGGCGCGGCCAACGTTGCCGCCAATATCCGCGCGCTTGGCGGCGTGCCGCTCGTCGTTGGCGTCGTCGGAGATGACCTGGCCGCCGAACACCTGCGCGACGCCCTGCTGCGGTGGCACCTCGAATGGCACGGGCTGGTCGTGGACCCCGACCGCCCGACCACGCGCAAGACGCGCGTCATGGTCAATGCCCACCAGATGGCCCGCTTCGACCGCGAATCCCGGCAGCCGATTGCTAAATCCATCGAAGCCGCCATCATCGCCAAAGTGGAGGAATGGCTGCCGCAGGTCGCGGCGGTCGCCGTTTCAGACTATGACAAAGGCGCGCTCACGCCGCGCGTTCTCCGGCAGGCGCTCGTGGCGGCCCGCCGGCGCGGGCTGCCGGTCGCGCTCGACCCCAAGCCGGCGCGCTTCGCCCGCTATCAGCCGGTGACCATCGTCACGCCTAACCACCACGAAGCGGCTGCCGTCGCCCAGTCGCCGATCACTGACGACGCCTCGCTCGGCGGGGTCTGTCGGCGCCTGTCGGCGATGCTGGGCGATGCCCATATCCTCGTGACGCGCGGCGAGGCCGGCATGACGCTTTATGAAGCCGCCGGCCGCCTGCGGCACATCCCGGCGGCAGCGCGCGAGGTCTATGATGTCACCGGCGCCGGCGATACGGTGCTGGCGACCCTGACGCTCGGCCTAGGCGCGGGACTGTCGCTGCGCCACTCCGCGGAACTCGCCAATCGCGCCGCCGGGGTCGTGGTCGGCAAGCTCGGCACCGCCACGGCTCGCCCCGACGAGCTGCTGGCCGGCCAAGCCCGCGTCGCGCGCCGCCCGGCGCGTTGACCGCTCGCGCAGGCTTTTGTTATGGTCCTCACACTTCGGCAGCGGCCCGCCATTGGAATCACTCCGTTCAAATCTCCCCCTTCGGTCGGGTTGAGTTGCGAGACATAGCGGCCGGCAGCCGCGCGTACTACTATTCTCACTCTCCAAAGGAGCGGACATGGCGCACGAGGATTTTGTCAAAGGGCTGGAGGGCGTGTTGGCGGCGCAATCCTCAATTTGCTTCATCGATGGCGCGGCTGGTCGCCTGGCATACCGCGGGATTGATATTCAGGACCTGGCTGAGCGCTCGACATTTGAGGAAACGGCCTATTTCTTGCTTTTCGGCAGCCTGCCCAAGCAGGCGGAGCTGGACGCTTTCATCAAGCAGGTGCAGGCGGAGCGCGGCGTGCCGGCGGAAATCTACGCCCTGCTCCGCGCCCTGCCGACGACCGCCACGCCCATGGAGGCGCTGCGGACGGCGACTTCGGCGCTCTCGGCCTATGATCCGGACGGTCGCGACAACAGCGACGCCGCCAACCTGCGCAAGGCGGTGCGGCTGCTAGGGCAGATGACCACGCTGACCACCGCCTATGACCGGATTCGGCGCGGGCTGGAGCCGATTGTCCCCGATCCGTCGCTGACGATGGCGGAAAGCTTTCTCTACGGGCTGACCGGCGAGAAGCCGCATCCGTCAAGCGCGCGGGTCTTCGATGTGTGCCTCATCCTGCACGCTGACCACGAGCTGAACGCTTCCACGTTCGCGGCGCGGGTGATCGCGTCCACGCTTTCCGACGTTCACGCCGCCGCGACCGGCGCGATTGGCGCGCTGGCCGGCTCGCTCCACGGCGGGGCGAATCAGCGCGTGCTGGAAATGCTGCTGGAGATTGGCGAGCTGGATAAGGTCGAGGCCTACGTGGACAACCTCTTCGCCAACAAGAAGAAAATCATGGGCTTCGGTCACCGCGTCTATCGAACGATGGATCCGCGCGCGACCGTGCTGCGCAAGTTCGCCAAGCAGCTTGGCGAGGATATCGGCAATACCAAGTGGTATGAAATGGCCGAGCGCATCGAGCAGCTCGCCTTTGCGCGCAAGAAGCTCTATCCGAACGTGGACTTCTTCTCGGCGCCGGTCTTTTACACGCTCAACATTCCGGCGGATTTGTTCACGCCGATTTTCGCGTGCAGCCGCATTTCAGGCTGGGTGGCGCATACGGTGGAGCAGTTGCGCGACAACCGCCTCATTCGCCCCCTGGCGCTTTACACCGGCGCGGAGAAGGCGGAGTACATTCCGATCTCCGAGCGATAGGCTGCGCGAGACGGGGGCGCGCCTGCGATGCCGGGCTTATCCGCGGCAACCCATGCCCTAGTGGACTTTCTGGATGCGCGCTATGACCGCTATGCCGTCCGCGGGGCGACGCCCCGCTTGACGGCGAGCGAGCTGGGCGCGCGCCTGGCGGATTTCGCCGCCCAGGACGCGCGAATCAAGGTGGAAATCGCCGGCAAGTCGGCCGCTGGGCGCCCGATTCATCGCGTGCTATTCGGGCAGGGGCGCCGGCGCGTCCTGATGTGGACGCAAATGCATGGCGACGAGCCAACAGCGACCCTGGCCACGCTCGACCTGTTGGCGGCGCTGAGCGCCTTCGACCAGAACGCCGCGCTGGCGACCATCCTCAAGGAAACGCAAGCGTGCATCATCCCGATGCTCAACCCGGACGGCGCGGAGGTCTTTCAGCGCCGGACGGCGCAGGGCATTGATCTCAACCGCGACGCTCGCTGCTTGCGCGCGCCGGAAGCCAGAGTTCTCAAGCGGACGCACGATGACTTTGTCCCGGACTACGCTTTCAACCTGCATGATCAAAACCCGCGCTACACCGTGGGCGACAGTCGGCGGCTGACGGCGATGGCTTTTCTGGCGCCGGCGCATGACGCTTCGGGCAAGGATAATGTCGCCCGGCGGCGGGCCAAGCGCTTGGCGGCGGCGCTGGTCAGTCTGCTCGCGCCGCGCATCGCCGGCTACATGGCGCGCTTTGACGATGCCCATGAGCCGCGCAGCTTCGGCGACGCCATGCAGGGCTGGGGCACGAGCGTCGTCCTGGTCGAGTCAGGCGCCTGGCGAAATGACCCGGAGAAAGCCTACCTGCGCAAGCTCAACGCCATCCTGCTGCTTGGCGCGCTGCATGCGATTGCCGGCGACGAGTTCGACGAGCTGGACGCCGCGGCCTATGAAGCGCTGCCCGGCAACACGCGTCACTTCCATGACTTCATTTTCGAGGACGCCCAGCTCGACTTCGGCGAGGGCATTCCCTCCATCGTCGCCGACATTGCCGTTGACATTCCGGGTCCGCCGCCGCTGCTCGCGGATGCCGCTCGCGGGCGCGTGATGGACATTGGCGACCTGCGCGACTACGAGGCCGGCGAGCGATGGTCGCTGGCCGGGCAGCGCGTCAGCGGGGAAGCCCTGCGCATCGAGTCGGAAATCGACATCGACGCCCTCCGCTCGCTAGCGCGTCCGGTTGAGCCGTCGTGAGACTCGTCGCCGGCGCAAGGCTCGTCAGACGAGCGCCTTTGGCTGGACGCCGATGCCCGGCGCCGGTTGGGGCGTGAGGCGTCCGGCGATAAGCCGCGCGCCCGCGAAGGGATCGTTGGCAATCAGCGCCGCGCCATCCAGGTCGGCCCAGTCGGCCAGGGGTGAGAGGTGCGCCGCCGCCGACACGGCGCAGGAGGTTTCGGTCATGCAGCCCAGCAGGACCTTCAGGCCCAGCGCCCGCGCCGTGATCAGCATCCGGTAGGCGACGCGCAGGCCGCCGCACTTCGCCAGCTTGACGTTGACGCCGTGATAGACGCCGCGCGCCGCGACGATATCCGCCAGTCCGCGGATGGCTTCGTCGCCGATGATGGGCAGGGGGCTGCGCTCGGTCAGCCAGGCGTGGTCGTCGGCGCGGCTCGCCGGGAAGGGCTGCTCGACAAACAGGACATTTCGCTCGGCGAGCCAGCCGATGAAGTCGAGCGCCGCTTCGCGGTCGCGCCAGCCCTGGTTGGCATCCACGGAAAGCGGTCGGTCGGTCGCCTCGCGCGCCGCGGCGACTAGCGCCCGGTCCGTTGGCCCGCCCAGCTTGAGCTTGATGACCTCATACTCGGTCGCTTGCGCGACCTTGCGCCGGATGGTCTCGGGCGCGCCGAGGCTCACCGTGAGCGACGTTGGCGGCCTGCGCGCCAAGTCCAGGCCCCAGAGCGCGTAAAGCGGCTGCCCGATGATTTTGCCAAACAGGTCGTGCAGCGCGATGTCGAGGGCGGCCAGCGCCGGCGGCAGGTCGCCCATCGCGCCCGCGGCGGCCTCCAGGAGTGCGTCCAGGTTGAGCGGGTTGGCGTCATCCGGCCAGGCGACCCGCTCCAGGGCGCGGCAAACGGCGGCTTGCGTCCAGCCCAGATAGGGCGGCAAGGCGACTTCGCCATAGCCGACGAGTCCGGCGTGATGCAGCTCCGCGAGGACGGCTGGGGTTGTCGTCCGGCTGCCGCTCGCGAGCGCGAATGGCTCCTTGAGCTCAATGGTGAACGGGCGGATTGCCAAGCGCATGAGCGGCGCTATCGCTCCTTGGATTTTTCTTTCGCTTCGCCAGGCCAGGCCGAACGCGGAAACATTGACGATGCCTAGGGGGCATTGGCTAACCTAGCGTTGGCTGACCTAGGTCGCGAGCGATTCGCGAACCATTTTGCTACCATCAATTGGCGACATGAAACAAACTGCGCTTGTGACTGGGGGCACCGCCGGCATTGGCAAGGAAACCGTGCGCGGGCTGGCGCGCGCCGGCTTCGCCGTGGTCTTTGTCGGACGCGACCGCCGGAAGTGCGAGCAGGTGGCGGAGGAGCTGCGCGAAGACGCCAAAAGCGCCGACATCGCCTTTCTGACGGCCGATCTATCGCGCCTCGGCGACATCCGGCGCGTCGCCGCCGAGTTTCGCGCCGCGCAGCTGCGGCTGGATGTCTTGGTCAACAACGTCGGCGCGATTTTTGACTCGCGCCACGTCACGCCCGACGGCCTCGAGCAGACGTTCGCCCTCAACCACCTCTCGTATTTTCTGTTGACCAACTTGCTGCTCGACCTGCTCATCGCCAGCGCGCCGGCGCGGGTTGTCAATGTCAGCTCGGCCGCCCACCGCTTCGTCTCGGGCGTGGATTTCGATGACCTGCAGTTTGAGCGAAAGCCCTACGCCGCGATGAAGGCTTATGGGCAATCAAAGCTGATGAACATTTTATTCAGTCGCGAGCTGGCGGAGCGCCTCCGCGGCGCGGGCGTGACCTCCAACAGCCTGCATCCCGGCGGCGTGGCCTCGAACTTTGCCGACAACACGACCGGCTGGTTCCGGCTGACGGCGAGCGCGCTCAAATGGGCGGTTGGCATCTCTCCGGCCCGCGGCGCCGAGACCTCTTTGTATTTGGCGACCTCGCCGGAGGTCGCGGGCGTGACCGGAAAATACTTCGAGCGCCGCCGCGAAGCGCCGACCAGCGCCGCCGCCGCTGACGCCGCCGCGCAGAAGCGGCTCTGGCAAGTCAGCGAGGAAGCCGTTGGGCAAGCCTTTCCCGCGCCCTCAGGAGTCGCATCGTGATTTTTGACGCGCCACCCGCGCCTTCCGCCGCCCGCCAGCCCGCCGCCGCGCCGACGATCATCGGGCGAGCGCTGGCCGTAGCGCTTTTGGGCTGGTGGATTTTACCGTTTCTGGTCTTTTTCGTTGTCGCGGCGCCCGGCGGCATTGGCTTCGAGTTCCAGCTCGGCCTGACAAGCGGCGCGATGGCGCTGACGTTGGCGGCGCTGGCGGCCACGGCGCTGCGCCTGGCCGCCATGGGCGGCTCGCTCTTTGAAATCCGGCAGCGCCGGCGGCGGCGTGCCGTGGAAATGGAATGGACGCTGCCCAACTCCGAGCGGATTCGTCCGATTTCGATTGTGATGTGGGTGCGCGGCGGGCGCGAGCAGGTCGTTGAGACTGTCAACCGGCTACTGGCGCTCGAATATCCGCGCTTCGAGGTCATCGTTGTCAACGATGGCGCGACGGATGGCACGCAGGCCTGCTTGCAGGAGGCGTTCCTGCTCTACCCGACCTCGCGCATCATTCAGCGAAGCATCCCGATGCGCGCCGAGCCCACGCTCTACGCCTCGTCGCGACAGCCCGAGCTGACAGTCGTGGCGAAGCCGGAGACTGGGCGGGAGGATTCGCTCAACTGCGGCTTGAATCTGTCGCGCTATCCGCTCATCTGCGTCCTCGACACGCAGGTGGGGCTTGACCCGGACGCCCTCAGCGAGCTTGCCCGCGGATTCATCGAGAACGTAACCCAGACCATCGCGGTCAGTTGCCTGGCCGAATTCCCCGGCGACTCCTCGACGCCCAGCGGCTCGGACATTCGTCTCTCCGCCGACGGGATTGCGCCGGCCTATGGCGCGACCCAGCGCCTGGTGAGCGCGGCCGCGCCGGAGCGCCCGCTTGATGACCTTCAGCGGATTGACCGCGCCGCGCTCTTCCACGCGCAGTGGCTGCTGCGCGCTGGCGTCGGGAATCTGGCGCTCCTGCCAGGCGTGGTCTCGTTGATCAAGAAAACCGAAATCGTGGCGGCCGGCGGCTATCGCGCCGGGTATGCCGCCGACACGCTGGACCTCTTGCTCAGGGCCTACGCCGCGCGCAAGAGCGAAGACACGCGGCGCGTGATCTTTCTGCCGGAAATCATCGCTCGCATCCCGCCGCTTCCGTCGCTCGACGCGGCAATGTCCACGCGGGCGGCCGCCACGCAGGAGGCCTTTAGCGTCATCATCCGGCACTTAGGGCTGACCTTTGGCGGGCAAGGCGACTGGCGCGCGCGGGTGGCCCTGCCGGTTTTCATCGCGGCTTCGATCTTCGCGCCCATCTGGGAATGGCTCTCGGTCGTCCTGGTCAACGTGGCCGCCATTGCCGGCGGGTTCGCGTTTGATGAGCTAGTGGCGTTGCTGACGATGTTTGTCGCCATTGGGCTGGCGGACAGCCTAGGCGCGATTCTATGCGATGAGGCGTCTAGTCGCCGCCGTCGCTCGACGGCAGAGATTCTGCGCCTTGCCGTGGCCGCCATCAAGCATGCGGTCGGCTTTCGGTGGATGATGGGACTGGCGCACCTGCGGGGCATGCTGGCGTACATTTCGGGACGCTGAATCATGAAACGATAAGGATGACCCAGCGCTTCGCCCGAGCAAGCTTCGCATCCGAATCGAGCCGCCTTCCCCATGCGCATTACCGAAATTTTCTTCAGCATCCAGGGGGAATCCAGTTACGCGGGGCTGCCCTGCGCCTTTGTGCGCACAACCGGCTGCGATCTGCGCTGCACCTGGTGCGATTCCGAATACACGTTCACCGGCGGGACGCACATGTCGGTCGAGGAAATCGTCGAGCGCGTGCGCGCTTATCCGGCGCGCTTGGTGGAGCTGACCGGCGGCGAGCCGCTGCTTCAGAAGGACATTCATGAGCTTGGCGGCCGCTTGCTCGAAGAAGGCTACACGGTGCTCATCGAGACCGGCGGGCACCGCGATGTCTCGGCCCTTGACCCGCGCATCATCAAGATTCTCGACATCAAGTGTCCGGGGAGCGACATGGTCGAAAAGAACCTGTGGTCGAATCTGGACCACATAACGCGCCGGGATGAAATCAAATTCGTGCTCTCCGATCTGGGCGATTACTTCTGGGCGCGCGAAATTCTGCGCATCTATCGGCTGGAGCAGCGGGCCAACGTCCTGTTCTCGACCGTCTTCGGCGTCGAGCGGCGGCCCTTCGTCGAGCGCATCCTGGCCGACGGCCTGCAGGTTCGCTTTCAGGCGCAGTTGCACAAGCTGATTTGGCCGGCGGAGACGCGCGGCGTGTGACGCGCCGCGGACCCGCGCCGGCATCCCTGTCGCGCGCGCCGCGGCGCGCCTTGTCGGACCGCCTTGCCGTCTCGCTGATGACGGTGTAGGTTTTCTTACCTTGACGAGCCGCGCGCCACGCTGCGCGACTGCCATTCCGCCACGGGAGACTAACCATTATGCGTTCATCCACACTCAAGCATTTGGCGCTTGGCTGCGCGGTCGTCGCGGCCGCCGGCGGAATTGGCGTCATGCGCCGCCTCCCGGCCCCGAAGCCGCGCTGGACCAAATCCTGCCAAGTCAGAGTCGAGTCGAGTCAGCGCCCTGGCGGCGCTCCGGCGACGGTTGCCGAGCGCCCTGAAAGTTACGGCTTCATCATCAAGTATAAGCAAGCGACCAAGCCGAGCGTCATCGCCCAGATGTTGGAGGAGATGAGCGTTCGCAACCCCTACCGCTATCCCCGCCTGCCATCGCTCGCCTTTGGCATGTACCCTGAGCGGGAAGCCGACGCCACGGACGCCTTTCTGGAGCGGCTGCGGAAGCATCCGAGCGTGGAGTACGTCGAGCCTAACTACGTGTACAAAATCGGCGACACGCGCCCCAACGACCCCGACTTTGCCGAGCAGTGGGGCCATTTCAACGACGGGCAGCCCATCAAGGGCGGCCGGCCGGGGACGCCCGGCGTGGACGCCGCCGTTCTGGCCGCCTGGGATGTCACGACGGGCAGCCGCGATGTGGTGGTCGCGGTGATTGACACCGGCGTTGACTATGCGCACGAGGACTTGGCCGACAACATGTGGGTCAACGAGCGCGAGATCCCCGACAACGGGATTGACGACGACGGCAACGGCATCGTGGATGACTATTACGGCTACAATGCCGTTGGCAACAGCGGCAACCCCATGGATGACAACGGCCACGGCACGCACTGCGCGGGCGTCATTGGCGCCAAGGGCGACAATGGCGCGGGGATTGCCGGCGTCAACTGGGACGCCCGCATCATGGCGCTCAAGTTCCTCGACGCCAACGGGCGCGGCACGCTCAACGACGCGCTGGAGTGCATTGACTACGCGATTGCCATGAAGCAGCGCGGCGTCAATGTGCGCGTCCTGTCGAATAGCTGGGGCGGCGGCGGTTACTCGCGGGCGCTGGAAGACGCCATCCGCGCGGCCAACGCCAATGACATCCTCTTTGTCGCCGCCGCGGGGAACTCCAGCACGGATAATGACCGCCTGCCGCACTATCCGGCTTCCTACAATGTGGCCAACGTGCTTTCGGTCGCCGCCCTGGACGCCAATGACCAGTTGGCTCCATTTTCCTGCTATGGCAAGAAGACGGTTCACTTGGCAGCGCCGGGCGTGGATGTGTATAGCGCCGTTCCAGCCAGCATTTTCGGGCAGGGCTACAAGCACTTTTCAGGCACTTCGATGGCCACGCCCTACGTCGCGGGCGCGGCGGCGCTGGTTTTGGCGCGCGAGCCGGCAATGCCGGTCAAGCGACTCAAGGGGCAGTTGCTGCGCTCCGTCACGCCGGTCGCCGCGCTTGACGGGCGATTGGCGACGGGCGGACGCCTCAACATTGCGCGGGCGCTGGGCGTTCGCGGCGAGTAGCGGGGCGCGTTAGGTCATCGCCGCCCTTTGCCAGCATTACCGATTCCAACGCCCTCGCCAGGCTTGGCGAGGGCGTTGCGCATGGCTGGCTCGTCAGCGCGAAACCCTCAGCTTTGAACGAGCGATGAATCTGCATCAGCGCACCATTGTGTATGTGACGCGCCCGGCGCTACGCTTGGCGCTGCATCCCTTTTTTCGGATGTCGTATGTCGGCGTTGAGCACGTGCCCCAGCGCGGCCCGGTGTTGCTGGCGCCAAATCACCAGGCTTACGCCGACCCGTTTTGGATCGGGTTGCCGATTCGGCGGCCAATCCACTTCATGACGTGGAGTCGCGTTTTCCGCGTCGCCTACCTGCGGCCTTTTCTGCGCTACTTTCAATGCTTTCCCGTTGACCATGACAAGCCGTTCGACAAAAGCGCGCTCCGCATGACCCAGGATCTCATTCGCGCCGGCCAAGTCGTCATGATTTTTCCCGAAGGCGGGCGGACGCCGCACGGCGACTTGCAGGAGTTCAAGGCGGGAGCCTTTCGGATTGCCGTCAAAATGGGCGCGCCCATCGTGCCGGTAACGCTCAACGGCGGGTTCGAGGCCTGGAGCATGCATCGCAAGCTGCCGCGCCCGCGCAAGATAACGGTTCACTTCCATCCGCCGATGCATTTCTCGGCTGGCGAGCGAGACCTGAAGGAGGTCGCTGCCGAAGCGGCCCGCGCCGTGCGCGAGGCAATTGCCAGCAAGTTGCAGCGTTCCAAGCCATGAGCGACGCCCAGTCAGTCGAGCCAAGCGCCAACGCCGCCCTGAGCGACGCGGCGCTCATCGCCGCGGCGCAAGCGGCGCGCCGTCATGCCTATGCGCCATATTCAAAGTTTTCGGTCGGGGCCGTGGCGCAAACGCGCTCCGGGCGCTTCTACGCCGGTTGCAACATCGAGAACGCCTCGTTCGGGCTGACAGTCTGCGCCGAGCGCGTGGCGCTCTTCAAGGCGCTTTCCGAGGGCGAGCGCGAGTTTCAAGCCGTGGTCATCGCGACCGACGCCGCGACGCCGACGCCGCCCTGCGGCGCCTGCCGGCAGGCGCTATGGGAGTTTTGCGGCGATATTCGCATTCTCAGCGTGGCCAGGCAGGGCGCAGTGGCCGAGTGGTCGCTCGCCGCGCTGCTGCCAGCTGCCTTCGATGATGACCATTTAGCGGCCCGGCGCGGGGAAGGGCCGTCTGCGCCAATGCCGGCGCCCAGCTCCGGCGCGCCGGCGTAGCGCGCGGGACGGCCGCTCGCAACCGGGAGACGGGCCGACCTCGCGGGAAACCCGCTAGTTGTCGTCGCCAAAGAAGCCGCCGCCGGAGGTCGCCCGCGGCAGGGTCGCGCCAATCCGTCCGACGAGCCGGCTAAAGGGCAGCGTTTGGAGCATGACCTCGCCGGGACCTGTCAGCGTCGCCAAAAACAGGCCTTCGCCGCCAAACAGGGCGTTTTTGAAGCCACCTACGAACTGGATGTTGAACTGCACCGATGGCTGGAACGCCACCACGCAGCCGGTGTCCACGCGCAGCATTTCGCCGGGCTGTAGCCGGTGTGAGATGGTCGCGCCGCCAGCGTGAATGAAAGCCAGCCCGTCGCCCTGCAACCGCTGCAAGATGAAGCCCTCGCCCCCGAAAAAGCCGCTACCGAGCCGTTGCTGAAAGCCTACGCTAATGTCCGTGCCACGGGCGGCGCAGAGGAAGGAATCTTTCTGACACAGGACTTCGCCGCCGAACTTGGCTAAGTCAATTGGAATGATCTTGCCGGGGTAAGGGGCGGCGAAGGCTACGTCGGCGCGGGCGCGACCGTGGTTGGTAAACGTTGTGATGAAGAAGCCCGCGCCGGAAAAAACGCGCCCGACGGCCTTGGCCAAGTTCCCGAAAAAGCCTTTCGAGCTGTCGGTGGCCATGGTGGTTTGCATCTGAATGCCGTCGGTCATGTAGAGCATGACGCCGGCTTCAGCCAGAACTTGCTCATTTGGATCAAGGGTGATGATGACGCCCTGCAAGTCATCCCCAACGATGCGGTAGTCAATGACATCCGAATGCGGCATGCGTTTGGCTCCTCCGTAGGATCGCGCGCTTGGCGCGCGCCGGTTCGTAGCACAGGGGCGCGCCAAGTCACAAAGCCCGGCCGCCAGTCGTCGCCAAGCTTTCAGGCGCGCCCCAACTCCCGCAGGACCTGGGCGCGCAGCTTGTATTTCTCCACCTTGTTGGTCAGCGTGCGCGGCAGCTCGGCGACGAGCCGGACATGCTGCGGCTGCATGTATTTCGGCAGCCGCTGTGCAGCCCAGTCGAAAACCGCCGCTTCCGTCAGCGCCGCGCCCGATTTGGGGACGATGAACGCCACGATGTCGTCTTCGTCGCCTTCCGCGGCGGGAATGGGGAAGACGGCGCACAGGGCGATTTCCTCGAGCTGGTAGAGCAGGTCTTCGACAATGTAGCTGGAAAAGTTCTCGCCACGCCGCCGCAGTCGCTCGCCCAGCCGGTCAACGAAGAAGTAATCGCCGTTTTCGTCCGCGTAAGCCGCATCGCCGGTGTGAAACCAAAGATGGCGAAAGGCCGTGAGGGTAGCTTCCGGCTTGCCCAGATAGCCGTCAAACAAAAGCCCCGGGATCCTGGGACGAAAGCAAAGCTCGCCGATCGCGCCTGGGGCGCAGGGGTAGCCTTGCGCGTCTAGGATGGCAACTTCGTGAAAGGGCATCGGTCGGCCCATCGCGCCCTTGGTCGTGACCGACCCGCCGCTCGCCACGGGGATGCCGAATTGGGTCGCGACCCGCCGCAAGTGGTCGCGCGTCGCGCCTTTCCAGACCGCGGCCGGCGTGCCTTCGCCTTCCGGCAGCTCTTCAATCAAGAGGCATAGCCCCAGACCGGATTCCGTTTGCCCGAAGCCGGTCGTGACGATGTCGAACCCGAAGCGTCGCGCTATCTCGTGGTGATTGAGCGGCAACGGCTGTAGGTGGACCTTGGAAAGCGTCGTCATCCGATCCTGCTCGCTGGGGGGCGCTTTCATCAGCCAGGGCGTCATGACATCGAGCAAGATGGCGGTCGTCGCGCCGCGCTTGGCGATGCGTTTCCAAAAGTCCTGCGGGCTGAAGCGATTCCAGATAGCGACCTCGCAGCCGACCCACGCTGCCCGGGCGACGAGCGCGAAGGCGCCGGCGATGTGATACAGCGGCAGATCGCAGTAGATGACATCGTCGCGGGTCAGCAGCTTGCGCGCCAGAAAGCAGTATTGGTTCAGGCAGCGGAAGGAGAGGACGACGCCCTTTGATGGCCCGGTCGTGCCGGAGGTGTACACGATGCTTGCCGTGTCCTTGAACGTCGCCGCGAAGCTAGGGCGCGGCGCGGGCGCTAGCAGCTCCATCCAGTCAAGCGGTCGAAAGGCGTCTGGCAAGGGCGGACGATCAGGGGGGCGGATGAAGTCGGGCGACCCCTCCGGCGCGTCGTACACAATGACGCGCGGCGCGCAAGCGAGGTCGCCGACGATTTCCGCCAGCCGCGGCGCTATCTGACGGTCAATCAACAGCAGCGTTGGCTGCGTGTCGTTGAGCGTGTAGGCCAGCAGCTTGCCGGCGAACGCGTGGTTGATCGGACAAAACGCCGCGCCCGCCTTCCATATCCCGAACATCGCGAGCGCCGCGGGTATCGCATTGGGCGTGAGCACGGAGACGCGCTGTCCGGGCGTCACGCCGAGACGCGCCAGATTGCCGGCGATCCAATCGGTCACTTGCGCCACGTGGCCAAAGGTAAGCGCGCGGTCGCCTTCGCCGTCGTAGAGGTAAACTGCGTCAGGCGACGCCTGCGCCCAGGCGTCGAGACGCTCGAAGACAATTTCCTCGCGCTCTAGCTCAGTCAATAAATCGCGCATGGCGGTACCGAAAAATAGATATGGGGAATGAGTCAAGCGGCGGGCGGCAGGTCGGAGCGCGTCGCTCACGTCGGAGCGCGTCGCTCACAAGGTGCCGCGCGCGGCCTGGTCGCTTTCAATGGCCTCGAACAGCGCCTTGAAGTTGCCTTTGCCGAAGCTTTCGCTGCCCTTGCGCTGAATGATTTCAAAGAAGACCGTCGGGCGATCCTGGAGCGGCTTGGTGAAGATTTGCAGCAGGTAGCCTTGGTCATCCCGGTCAATGAGGATGTTGAGGTCGCGGAGCGCGGACAGGTCCTCCGCGATGTCGCCAACCCGCTCGGCGACGGTGTCGTAGTAGCTCGCGGGAACGCTCTGCAACTCGACGCCATTGGCGCGGAGCTGCGCCACCGCTTGAATGATGTTTGGCGTGGCGATGGCGACGTGCTGGACGCCGGGCGAGCCGTAGAAGTCCACATACTCCTCGATTTGCGAGCGCTTCTTGCCCTCGGCCGGCTCGTTGATCGGGAGCTTGATGGCCAGGCTCGGGCTCGCCATCACCTTTGAGCGCAAGGCCGTGTATTCCGTCGAAATGTCTTTTTCGTCGAAGTGCCGAAACTGGAAGAAGCCGAAAATGTCTTCGTAAAACTTCACCCAGGTCTCCATTTCATTCCAGCCGACGTTCGCCACGACGTGATCGATGCGATGAAGAAAGCCGGTTTGAGGCGCCTTGACGGCGCGCGGCTCGAAGCCGGGAAGAAACGCGCCGGCGTAGCCGTCGCGGCCGACGAAGCGGTGAATGGTGTCGCCATAGGCGGCGATTTCCGCCACCTGAGCCGCGCCCTGCGCGTCGGCGAGCGTGACCGGCTCGCTCACCGCTCGCGCGCCCCGGGCGACGGCTTGCTCGAAATCGGCTGTGACATCCGTCGAGCGAAACGCGACGGCGCGCGCGCCATCGCCATGGCGGCGAACGTGTTCGGCGATGGGATGGTCGGCCGTCAGCGCGCCGGTGACGACCAAGCGAATCGCGTCGTGCTGCAGGGCGTAGGAGACGCGGTCGCGAACGCCCGTTTCCGGCCCGCAATAGGCCACGAGGTCAAAGCCAAAGGCGGTCCGGTAAAAATGCGCCGCCTGCTTGGCGTTGCCAACGTAAAACTCAATGTGGTCGAAATCGACGACGGCCAGCGGCGAGCGGCGCGGCGGCGCTTCCTTGGGCGCGGACATAGGACGATACCCCTCGAAAAAATGTAAAAAAGCTAGCGCTAGATTGTCGTCTGGTCGCTCGCTGCGCGCAAGTCGGCCTTTGGCGCGCAGAAACATTTCACGCCGAAGGCGTTTCTGGTTTAGAGTTTGCAGGCAAGCCAACCTCGCGCCCGCGCGGCTCCGAAGCTCTCGCGCTCGCCCATGCCTCCCCGCCTGACCCAAGTCGCCCAAGCCATCGCGCAGTCATACGCCGCTTCGTCGGCGCTCCGGCGCGAACAGGGGGCGCTGCCGTCCCGCGACGCCATCATCAAGACCCTGCTTGACTTTCGCGAGCTGCTGTTGCCCGGCTACTATGGCGCGGTGACGCGGGCGGCGACCCCGGAGCGGATAACAGAGCTGCTCGAGGACATTGCCCAGGAATTGCCGAAGCAAGTGGCGCTCGCGCTCTGCCACGGCCGACAACTGCCCAGGGAGGCCGCGGACGGGCATTTGGACTGTCAGGCGGAAGCCGAAGCGATTGTGTGGGACCTGCTGGACCGGCTCCCGACCCTGCGCGATATGCTCGCCGAGGATGTGGACGCCGCCTATCTGGGCGACCCGGCGGCGCATGACCGCGATGAAGTGATTTTGAGCTACCCCTGCGTGCAGGCGATTTTGGTTCACCGCATCGCCCACGATCTGTTCGCGCGCGGCGTGCCGCTCATCCCGCGCATCATGGCGGAATACGTCCACGGGCGCACCGGCATTGACATCCATCCCGGCGCGCGGATTGGTCGGCGGTTTTTCATTGACCACGGCACCGGCGTCGTCATCGGCGAGACGACCGTCATCGGCGACAATGTGAAGATTTATCAGGGCGTGACGCTTGGCGCGCTCTCTTTTCCAAAAGATGAGAGCGGGCAGCTCGCGCGTCACGTGAAGCGCCATCCAGCCATCGAGGATGACGTGGTGATTTACGCCGGCGCGACAATTTTGGGCGGCGACACGGTCATTGGGCGGGGCAGCGTCATTGGCGGCAACGTCTGGCTGACCCACTCCGTCGCGCCATATAGCAAAGTCGTCATTGAAGACCCGCAGATTCGGATTGTCACGCGCGCAGGCGCGGCGCGCGTGACGTGACGACCATTTCTTCCCTGGCTTGAGCGGGTGGCAGGTCGCCCTCAGGCGCGGAGCGCGATATGCAAGCTGGACTTACGACCGGTCTCCCCGGAAAGCTTTTTATCGTCGAAGGCATTGACGGTTCCGGCAAAAGCACCCAACTCGACTTGTTGCACAAATGGCTGGTGGCGGAAGGCTACTGCGTCTTTTTCAGCGCGTGGAACTCCTCGCCGCTGGTCAAGAAAACGACCAAGCTCGGCAAGGAAACCCGTGCGCTTTCGCCGACGACCTTCAGCCTAATTCACGCGACGGATTTCGCCGACCGCACGGAGCGCGACATCATTCCGCCGCTCAAGGCGGGCGCGATTGTGCTGGCTGATCGCTACGTTTACACGGCGTTCGCCCGCGACTCGGCGCGCGGCAATGACCGCGATTGGGTGCGGAAGGTGTATGGCTTCGCCGTCCCGCCGACGATTGGCTTTTACTTTCGCGTCCCGCTTGAAACGGCGCTTGACCGCATCCTGGTCGGGCGGCCGGAGTTGAAATACTATGAGGCCGGTCTGGATATGGGCTGGTCGGAAGACCCCTACGAGTCGTTTCGGATTTTCCAGGGCAAGATTCTGGAGGAATACGACCGGCTGGTAGAGGAATACAACTTGACGGTGATTGACGCGACGCTGCCCATCACCGAGCAACAGCGCATCGTTCGCAGCCTCGTCAAGCCCCACTTGAAGGACGTTTTGCGCGATCCGCAGTTCGGTCAGGCGCGCCGCCAGCGCTAGCTGGCGCTCGTTCATTCTGGAGCCACTGGTATGACCAAAGTGCAGTTTTTCGGATCTGGACTATCCGGCTTTCGAGAAAAAACCTTGCCTGGCCGGCTGATCGTTCTGGAGGGAACTGACGGCGTCGGCCGCTCAACGCAAATCGGGCTGTTGAAAAATTGGCTCGAGTCGTCCGGCTTCGCCGTGCTCGACACCGGGCTGACGCGCTCGCTGCTGGCCGGGCGGGGCCTCAAAAAAGCGAAGGAAGGGCATACGCTCGGCGCGAAGACCATGGACCTGTTCTACGCGACCGACCTTGCCGACCGGCTGGAAAACCAGATGATTCCGGCGCTGCGGGCGGGCTTCGTGGTGTTGACCGACCGGTATGTGTATTCCCTGATGGCGCGGGCGATTGTGCGCGGCGCTTCCGCCGACTGGATTCAGAGCGTCTATGGCTTCGCGCTCAAGCCGGACGCGGTTTTTTATCTTAAGATAGACTTGCCGAATCTCATCCCGCGCGTGCTGACCAGCACCGGCTTTGATTACTGGGAGTCAGGCATGGACTTCCTGCCGGGCGACGACATGTATGACTGCTTCGTGCAGTATCAAACCCGGCTCCTGGCGACCTTTGACCAACTGGCGCGGCAGTATGCCTTTGATACGGTGGACGCCACCCAAACCGTCAACAAAGTGTTTAGCGTCTTGCAGCGGAAGATTCGAAAGGCGCTGCCCAAGTCGGCCCCGCTTGTGGACGCGCCGCGCATTTTCGTGACGCCGCTGGATCACGCCGCTGCCGAGGAGGCCGACATCGAGGGCCGCCGGGAAGAGTTCGCCGCCGCGGCGACGCAGGCGAGCGGGCTAGGAGCCAAGTCGACAAAGGGCAAGGCGCCAGATCGTCAAGCTAATAATGCTCGGGAGGCGTGAGAGCGCCAGGTCAAGCGGCCAGGTCAAGCGCCGCCCCGCTCGCTGGCTTGGCCTGCCGCTTGGGAATGGTCGCCGCGCCTGAAACAGGTCCGCGAGCCTGTCTGCGCGCGGCGAGCCGTCCGCTCGCGCCGCCGGGAAGCTACGGCCCAGGCGAGCTTGCGACGACGCGAAATCCGATGTTGCTGTCCCGTCCCTGGGGCGATTCCCGGTAACCGCTGCGCGGACCGCACCGCTCCGGCGGGCTGTCATACGCGCCGCCGCGCACCAAGCCATCGGCGCACCACTCCCAAACGTTGCCGCTCATGTCAAAAAGCCCGAAGCTGTTGGGTTGCTTGCGCCCGACGGGCTGCAGGCGACTGCCGGAGTTGCGGATGTACCAGCTCTGGGCGTCGAGGTTGAAAAGACCGTCCCCTAGCGCGGCCGCTTCCCATTCATCTGACTTGGGCAGACGGTAAATGAGCCGGCTGGCGCGCTCAAGCTGATTGAGCTCGCGCAAAAAAGCCGCGATGTCGTCCAGCGACACTTTGTTCACTGGCAGATCGTCGCCTTTGTAGAAGCTTGGGTTGCTTCCCATCACCGCCCGCCACTGCTCCTGCGTGACCTCATACTTGCCGAAATACAAGAGGTTGCGCCCCAGGCGAATCGGCACCATTTCAATGCCGACCAAGTTGACGAGCGACCGAGTCGGAGGCGGGGTCGGTTGCAGCTCAGCCTTTGGCGTTGGGCGCGGCGCCGGTTGCAGACGCGGCGTCGCCGTCTTCCGGTCCGGCTCTTTTTTCCGAGCCGGCTCTTTTTTGAATGGATTGTCGCCCTGCGCGACGCCGGTCGCCGGCAACAGCATGGCTGACAGAAAAAGAGCCAGCAGCGCCGCCGGCGCGCCAGCCGCCGCCAGGCGGCGACTGGCGGGAGGTTGACCAATTGGAACTGTAACCGTGCGCCAAGAGAGCTTTTTCCGAGGCAGCTTTTTCATGGACGCTTCGTCGTTGAGAGCGCGTTTGGCAGTCTGCGACAGCCCAGCGCCGGGGCGCGGGCATCGGGCGGAGCTTGCATCGCCTACGGCTGGATAGATTAGCAAAAACTCTTGCGCGTTGCGCGCCTTGCTTTTGCGCGCTGCGCGCCTTGCCAGCCGCCGGCGGACGAGCCGCGACATGGCAGACAGCGCCTTCCCCTAGCGTCTTCCCCAGCGGCCAGCATCGCGCGCCCCCCCCCTTACTTTTTAGGGACGGGGGAAGCCACGAGCCGAAAGCCGATGTTGTAGTTGCGCGAGTTGGATGGAAGCGGGCGGTTGGAAGCTGGATAAATGACTTCCGGCGTGACGTCGCTCGGCGGGCTGTCGTACGCGCCGCCGCATACAAACCCATCGGCGCACCATTCCCAAACATTGCCGCACATGTCGTGCAGGTCGTATCCGTTGGGCGCTTTGCTACCCGCCGGCTGAGGTGTGCCCAGCGAATTTCCCGCATGCCAGCTCTGCGTTTCGCGGTTGAAGCCCAGCTTCGCCGCCAGCCACCACTCTTCCGAAGTCGGCAAGCGGTACGTCACGCGCGGATCGTTTTCCAGGCTGTTGAGCTGGCTAATGAACAATCTGATGTTATCCAGCGAGACATTGGTCACCGGCAAGTCAGGCCCCTTGCGACGACTTGGATTGAACCCCATGACTTTTTCCCACTGCGCCTGAGTCACTTCGTGCCGACTGAAGTACAGCGTTTTCCCATTGATGGATACAGGAACCATGGTCAGGTTGATGGAGCTCGCCAGAAACGGGCGAAGGGGCGATGACGGCGCGGGCGGCGACGATGAAATGATCGGAGGCGCGGACTTGGGACGTCGGGCTGAGGCGGGAGGCGTGGGCGGCCGCGTGGGACGAGGCTTGAACGGGTTGTCACCCTGTGGCCTGGCGCTGACCGTTACCGGCTTGCCGAACGACAAAGTTAGCAGAGCGAAGGCGCAGTAGCGGGCCAATCGCCGCCCCTTCCAGGCTGGAGTCGCCGCCCTGGGCTTGGCGACAAGCTTGGCGACAATTGGTGTCAAGCCTGGCGCGGTCATGGCTGCTGACCTACGCGGGGAATATCCTTGACGCAGCGAAAGCCGAGCGCCCGATCGCGCGTGTCGGGCGGAACCTGCGCTCGCCGCGTGGCTGAGGCGTACTTCCGAGTTAGCGAAAAGGCCCCGCCACGCACAATTTTGGCCCCCAAATCCGGCTTGTAGGCGCTGCCTTCATACGCCGTATCATCCGAGGCCGTCCACTCGGCGACATTGCCGGCGAGGTCGAGAACCCCTTCCGGCGTCGCGCCGCTGGGAAAGCTTCCAACGGGTTGGCTGCGCTTGATTTTGGCTTCCTCCGAGTTGAGTCGGCGAGGATCGAATTCGTTGCCCCATGGATACTTTCGCCCCTCCGGGCCGCGGGCCGCGAATTCCCACTCCGCCTCCGTTGGGAGACGCTTGCCGGCCCAAGCGGCATAGTCGCAAGCGTCTTGCCAGGAGACATAGGTGACAGGGTGCGTGGCTTTTCCGGGGGGATAAGAGCCTTTCACCCAATCCGTCGGCAGTTCCCGACGATTCGTCGCCCTGACAAACGCTTCGTATTCCTCCTGGGTGACTTCGCGCTGGTCTATGAAAAATGGCGCCACCACAACGCGGTGGCTGGGCTTTTCCGATAGGTTTTCCGCCGCGTCATCGCCCATCGCGAATACGCCGCCCGCAATGAACGCCATGCCCGGCGGCGGCAAGATATTCGATGCGCCCCTTCGATCCGGCTCCGATCCCGCTTTGGAGTTGGGTATCTGGTCATCCGACTTGACGTTCGCCAGTCGCTTGCCAGGGCTTGGGGAGAGGGTCTGCCAGGCGACGCCCCCGGCCACAAGAAGCAAAGCCAGTCCGGCAGCGACGCTGAGCATCGTAATGAGCAGCCGCGATGACGGCGTTGCGCGCCTGCCGCCCGCTTGCCCTTGGAGCTGGTTGATGATGTCGGTCACGCCGCTGGTTGGCGTGGGGCCAACCGGTGGATTGGACGCTCCCGTCCACGCAGGAGTCGGCGTTGCGACCGACGGGTTCAGCGCGACCGCGAAGCCAGCAGACAACGGCGGAATGGCGATCGGCCCGCTGCTGAGCGCCGCTTGAATGGCCGCCGCGAAATCGCGGGCGGTTTGGTAGCGTTCGCGGCCGCTGTGCCGAATCGCGACGTCGAGGGTGTCCGCCAGCATCGGCCGAACCTGCGGCGCGGCGGCGCGCCACACGACCTCGCCGCTGAGCGGGTCGATCAGCTCGCCCGGATGTCGCCCGGTCGCCAGCATGATGGCGGTCATCCCCAGCGCGTAGATGTCGCTGGCAAAGGTCGGTCGCCCGGCGGCTTGCTCCGGCGGCATGTAGCCTTTGGTGCCAGCCAGGATGGTGTTGACCGCGCCGCTGCCGTCCGTTGGAGTCACTTCCTTGACAATGCCGAAATCAATGAGCGCCAGCTGACCGCTGCCGTGGCGTAGCATGATGTTGTCCGGCTTGATGTCGCGGTGAATGATGGGCGTCGGGCGCGTGTGGATGTAATCGAGCGCCCGCAACGCGCCAAGCAGAACGAAGACTAGCGTCGCCTCCGGCTGCGGCCCTTCCCGCGTCAGCTTCTGGGTCAGCGTTTCGCCGTCAATCCACTCCTGGACAAGGTAATATTGCTCGCCTTCGATAAAATAAGCGTAAAGCTCTGGAATGCTCCCTTGCGAGCCGCGCCCCAGCAGCTCAAGCAGCGCCGCCTCGCGCTTGAACCGCTCGCGCACGATAACCGCCATCTGCGGATTCTGATTCCACGTCAGGCGCTTGATGACGCAGCGCCGATTCGACGGCGAATGCAGGTCTTCCGCCAGGTAGGTTTTGCCAAACGCTCCGCTGCCTAGCTCGTGGAGTAGCCGATACTGATTTTTGAGAAGCGTCATCGCTCGCCGCCCCTGCCTGGCAAAGCGCTAGGCTGCGCTCTTCGCAATGTGAGCAAGAAAAATCTACAATGCGAACAGGAAAACAGCAAGCATTGCGCCGCTCAATGTGCAGGCGAAGTTGACGGCTTCATTGTCGAGATAGCCGGCGTTTTCGGCCGTCGCGCCGAGCAGGCTGTCAATCAAGTTGCCGGCCATGCCGCCGCCGGCGATGCACCAGGCGGCGCGGTGGAGGCTGGGGTCGGCGGCCAGAAAGGCCAGCGCGCCAAAGCCCAGGGCGGTCGCGAGTCCGGCCAGCAGCCCCACGAGGGATACCGCGCCGTTGTCCCCTACCCGCGCTCGGCGCAGCGTGACAATCGAATACGGCGTGCCGCCATAGGCTCGCCCGATTTCGCCGGCCACGGTGTCGGAGGCGGCGGCGGCGAAGGCGCCGAGCGCGGCCACGGCGAATAAGTCGGGGCGCGGCGTGAGCGCGGCCAATGGCGCGCACAGCGCCGCGACGCCGGCATTGGCCACGGCGTTGCGCCACGTGCGAATTTCCTGAGCCGCTTTTTTGGCGCGCTTTTTCTCGTAGCCAATCTTCGAGGCCGCCGTGCCGACAATGAAGAAAGCCATCAGCCCAATGACGCCCAATCCGCCGAGCGCGGCATAGAGCATCAGCGCGAACGCCGCCCCGGTCAGCGCCCCGGACCAATCCACCGACTTGGTCGCCCGAGCCAGGAGCGCGAGCGCGACCGCCAGCCCGATGGCCACGGGCATTCGCGCCGCCACGTCGGGCTGGGCCGCCTGCCAGGCGCCTAGGTCGAGTTGCGTCGCCAAGCAGAGCGTCAGGGCCGTCGCGCCGGCGACGAGCGGGTTATCGCAAATGTCGTAGGGCAGCGACTCCAGGAGCGCGGCGACAACGGCCGCCGCGAGGATGACCAGCGCCAGCCCCGCCGGCGTGAAGGGGTGGCCGCCCGTCACGAGAGCCGTGACCAGCGTGCCCAGCCAGCCGAACAGGATGAACCCCAGCGTCCCGAACAGACTCTTGCGCGGATTCCACCACAGCCGCGGTCCCCGCAGCCCCTGCCCGCAGACGACCGCCATGCCGTCGCCATAGGCCATCATGGCCCAGCCTCCGGCGACAATCCACAGGTCATTCGGAAACAGAAGCGTGAGCGCCACGACGGCAGCCGGATAGGCAATGACGCCGACCGAGTAGCCCTGGGCCTGCTCGTGCGGGCGGAGCAGGCTGGGCATCCACTTGGGCAAGACCCAAGCCAAGGCGAGGCCGGACAAGCCCATCAGGAGCGTTTGCCAAAATGAAACGACAACCAGCGCAAAGAGTCCCATGCCCACATGCACTAGTCGCCGACGCATCTCCGAGCTGTCCGCCGCGCCGGCGAGCGACGCGGCGCGCCAAGGATGGTCAAAGACTTCCATCGCGCGCACTCACTTCGAAGGAAAAAGGCAGGGGGACCGCTTGCCGCCTGCCTTCAACCTACCGAACTTGCGCCGATCGGGCAAACCGTTTCGCGCGTCGCCGCTCGCCCGCAGTCGGGCGAGGCTCGCCGAGCCGAAGCCCTTCAGCTCAGAAACAAGAGCATTTTGACGAACAGCTTGGGTATGTAATTGCCAAACGCGCCGATCAGGCAAATCGCCAGCAATACGCCAAACCAAGCCCAAGCGACCTTGCTGATGTCTTCCATGACAACATCCTCCCTTCGCTTTCGAGAAGTCGAATATGGGACGCCATGCGATTATAAAGTTAGCACAGCGGGCGCTGTGTGAAAGATGACCTTTTTTCCGCTGGCTTGTGCTACAAGGCAATTTCGGCCGGCGGTTGTCGGCCGGCATCTGGGCAAAGGCTCTGGAGACGCGATGACATCCACGAAACTGGCCGGAAAAACGCTTTTTATCACTGGCGCAAGTCGCGGCATCGGCTTGGCCATTGGGATGCGGGCGGCGCGCGACGGTGCCAACATCGTCATCGCGGCCAAAACCGCCGAGCCGCATCCGAAGCTCCCCGGCACGATCTACACCGCCGCCGCCGAGATCGAGGCCGCCGGGGGGCGGGCGCTTCCGCTCGTCACGGATATCCAGGATGAAAGCCAAGTCGCCGCCGCGGTCGCTCGCGCCGTGGAAACCTTTGGCGGCATTGATATTTTGGTCAACAACGCGAGCGCCATCAGTCTGACGCCAACCCTGCAAACGCCGATGAAGCGGTACGACTTGATGCACCACATCAATACGCGCGGCACATTCGTCTGCTCTCAGGCTTGCCTGCCGCGCTTGCTGCAGGCGGAAAATCCGCACATTCTCAACATCTCGCCGCCGCTCAACATGGAAGCCCGGTGGTTTGCGCCGCACGTGGCGTACACCATGGCCAAATACGGCATGAGCATGTGCGTGTTGGGCATGGCGGAGGAGTTTCGCGGGCAGGGCGTGGCGGTGAACGCGCTGTGGCCGCGCACGGCAATTGCCACGGCGGCCGTCAAAAACCTGCTCGGCGGCGATGAAACCATTCGCCGCTGCCGGAAGCCGGACATCATGGCGGACGCCGCCTACGCGATCCTGACGCAGCCGAGCCGCGCTTGCACCGGCAACTTTTTCATTGACGAGGACGTGCTGCGCAACGCCGGCGTCACGGACTTCGCCGCCTATGCCGTCGATCCCGCCGCCGAGCTTCTCCCTGACTTCTTTGTGTGAGTTGCCGATAATGCTTCGCCTTACGATTCGCCAAGTCATTTGGCTCAGCATTGCCGTTTCGCTGATCGGGGGCGGCGGGATCACGGTCGCGGCCTATTTCGCCGCCAAGTGGCTGGACGCGCGGCGCGTGGCCCCGGCCGTGTCTCCAACCGTCAACTCCGACCCGCTTCCCGACGCCGAGCCGCCCCTGCAGCTCGACGCCGATGAGCGCAACAACATTACGGTTTACGAGCGCGTCAGCCCTGGCGTCGTCAATATCAACACCACTTCTTTCGTCGAGGACTTCTTCTTTGGCGCCTATCCGCAGCAGGGCAGCGGGTCTGGCTCGATCATTGACGCGAAGGGCCACATCCTGACCAACTACCACGTCATCGAGGGCGCGAATCGCTTGGATGTGACGCTGTCGGACAATACGTCCTATCCGGCGACGGTGGTCGGCGCCGACCCCGATAACGACTTAGCCATCATTCGCATTCAGGCGCCGGCGGAGCGTCTGCGCGTCGTGCCGCTCGGCTCGTCCCGCAATCTCAAGGTCGGGCAGAAAGTGCTGGCGATTGGCAATCCGTTCGGTCTGAGCCAAACCCTCACTTCGGGCATCATCAGCGCCCTGGGGCGGCCGCTGCGCAGCGAAAATGGTCGCACCATTGAAAATGTCATTCAAACCGACGCTTCCATCAATCCCGGCAACTCCGGCGGGCCGCTGCTCAACTCAGCCGGCCAGATGATTGGCATCAACACGGCGATTTATTCGCCGCGCGGCGGGAGCGTCGGCATAGGCTTCGCCGTGCCGGTTGAAGTTGCCAAGCAGATCATTCCCGACCTGCTCGAATTCGGCCGCGTGCGCCGGCCCTGGCTTGGCATCACCAATACCTATCAGCTCAACGCCAGACTGGCGCAGCGACTCAACCTGCCGGTCAGCGAGGGATTGATTCTGACGGGCATCGCGCCGCGCGGCCCAGCGGCCCAGGCCGGACTCTATGCCAGCGACCGAGTCATTCAGCGCGGCGGGCAAATCGTGATTGGCGATGTGCTCGTCAAGGTGAGCGACGCGCCCATCAAGTCCAATGAAGACCTATACCGGTCGCTTCGGGACAAGAAGATTGGCGATACCTTGCCGGTGACGGTCATTCGCGCCGGGCAGCCGCTGACCGTTGATGTGACGCTTCAGGAGCGTCCAAGCTAGCCTGGCGGAAGGCGAGCCGAAAGGCGAGCGGAAAAAAGGCGATGTCGGCGGCAGGGCGCCGCGACATCGCCTTGACGACGCATTCATGGAGAGTTGACGGCCTTTCGCTGGGGTGATCCTGTCGTGAACCCGGCTCGCGGCGGCTGCCCTCAGCCGCGCTTGGTCTTCGTTTGGTTTTTTGGCGAAAGGGTTTAGGCCGCGGTCGGCGGCAAATACTTGACGACCGGCTTGACGCAGACCGGCGCTGTAACCTGCGCCCGAACGAAGCAGTCCCGGCACAAGACGGGACGCCCCTGCGTTGGCAAGAAGGGCACCGTGGTCTGGATGCCGCACTCCGCGCATTCAACCTCGACTTGAATGCGGGGGCGGCTACCGTCGGTCGCCATCATGCTCAGCAGTTGATTGAAGCGCTCGTTCTTGCGCGTTTTGCAGGGTTTGCACCGCTTTGGCGGATTTTTCAAGCCCTTGTCAAAGAAAAATTGTTGCTCTCCAGCGGTGAAGACAAATGGCGCCCCGCACTCAACGCAGGTGAGGGGAATGTCTTCAAACGCTGGAGCGGTCTTCTTGTCCTCGGCTTCCATAGTGACCATCGCTCCTTGCGTGTTTCTCCCTTCGCTTCCGCAAACTGGCTTCCGCAGACTGCGAAGCGCGGGGGTTGCCCTGACCGATACTTCCTCTGGCGACACCATCCGACACGGCGACGGCGAGAAGCTGTGGAAAAGCCCTCCCCGCGCGGCCGCGACCGCTCGGTGGCACCTTACCCCCTTGCTCATTCTTGCTGAATCTACGAAATCTTTTTTGGACAGCTATTTATCTATTGAAGGCTAAAGTAACTGTCAAGCCCCATTTCGAGTCGTCGCCACGACCGAAGATGCGGTGGTCGCGCCAAATCGTTGAATCCTTTCGGGTTAACCGCTAGCTCTCATTGAAATCTTTTTTTTTGTTTGATTTAGTTGCTCAGAGCTAGTGTAGCTTCTTATGGGTTATTTACAGTCGCCTGTGGATGCTTTGTGGAACCGCGCCTTGCTTGACCAGCTTGCGCGGCGCGGGGGCGCGGTCAGCGCCAGCGACCCTGCCGCGTCGGTCAGCGCTGGAACGGGGTTGCCCTCCGGCGCGCCGCCGAGCGAGGCGGCGGCCGAGCGGGAGCTGACTCGCGGCCCGAAAGTAGGGTTGTCACGCCGTTTGTCGCCTACAGACGGTTTGCACGGGTTGGTCTTGACACCTCGCGGGGCAGCCCACAAGATGCGGGCGCATCAAAGAGCTCCTCGCGCGGTCTTGGGCTTTGAACTCAGACAGGCTTCTCGAAGAAGCCGCCTAGCTCAGAGCAGCCTGGCCGCCGCTGGCCTGAGGGGCGTCGGCGATGCGGATTGCGCTGCGCTCGCAGGCTGCGGCGCGCGCAACCATAGGTCGTCGCCCGAAATCGGAATCCATCACCGGGGAATCACTACACCCACATAGGAGAAGCACAGGACTCATGAAGCCCATCAAGCACGCCGAAAAAGCGTTGTCGAAAATTGCGGGAGGGCTATTCGCGGCTATTCAGTCGGTCAACAAGCATCGCCCGGCGCCTTCCTTCACCCCCAAGTGGTCGGACAAGCCCATGCTCAAGTCCTGGCAGAAGACAAAGCCGACGCTTGGCTGGCCACGCGTGACCGACTCGCTTTGCCCAAAGTGTGTCAAGGAGGCGCGCGAGAAAATCCTGAGCGGGGAAGCGGACTACACGATTCTCATCAACGAGCGCATCGGCGAGATAAAGGCTCACATCGTCAAGCGTCACAACCCGGAAACTGGGCGCGACGAGGTGTGGATGGAGAAGGAGTGCCCCGTCCACGGCAAGTTTGAAGACCTCATGGCGATGGACGCCAGCTTTCTCGCGCACATCGAGGCGCAGTTTCCGGGGCGCGACATTGACGCGCACAACGACGCCAAGCTGCACAATCACGGCACGAGCTCCATCAAGCACGGGCGCGGGTCGGTTCTGACAATTGACCTCACCAACCGCTGCAACATGATGTGCGACCCCTGCTTCATGGACGCCAACCAAGTCGGCTTCGTCCATGAGCTATCGCTCGAGGAAGTCAAGGAAATCCTCGACAACGCCATCAGCATCAAGCCGCGCCGGCAAATGTCGGTCCAGTTCTCAGGCGGCGAGCCGACGCTTTCGCCGCACTTCTTCGAGGCGATTCGCTACGCCCGCGATCTGGGCTACAACAGCGTCCAGTGCGCGACCAACGGCATCGAGTTCGCCAAGAGCAAGGAGTTTTGCCGCAAGGCGGCGGAGGCCGGGCTGCGCTACGTTTACCTTCAGTTTGACGGTATCGGCAACGACGCCAACAGTCACCGCCAGGTCGGCAACCTGTTTGACGTGAAGCTGCGGGCCATTGAAAACCTGCACGAGGCGGGCGTTGAGATCGTGCTGGTCGTGACGCTGGTCAATGGCGTCACGAATGACCAAGTCGCGCCGGTCATCCGCTTCGCGCTCGACAATCCGAAGAAGATCGCGTTCATATCGTTCCAGCCGGTGTCGTTCACCGGGCGCGATGAGGACATCACCGATGAGCGCCGCTTGCGACAGCGTTACACGCTGTCGCACCTCGCGCATGATGTCAAAGAGCAGGTGGGCATCACGGAGCCGACCCGCGACTGGTTTCCCATCTCCGTCATGAGCACGATTGCCGACTTCGCCGACCTTGCGCACGGACCGGAGGCGCAGTTTGGCCACCTGAGCTGCGGCTGCCATCCCAACTGCGGCGTCGGCACGGCCGTGATGATTGACAAGGAAACCAAGGAGATGGTCCCGGTGCCGGAGTTTATCAATGTGCCGCAGCTCCTCAAGGATATGCAGGCCATCACGGATGCCGGGCGCGGGCGGGCGTTTTCATCCTTTATGATGGCGCTGTCGCTGCTGCGCAACTATGACGCCTACAAGTCGCCGACGCACTTCACGCTCAAGTCGCTGATCGAGAAGTTTGACAAGTCGCTGGGCATTTCCGGGCGCGACTACGGCAGCGTGAAAGGCAACCGGACGCGCGAGGACATCGAGAAGCGTCGCCGCGACCGCTGGAACTTCCTCTTCATTGCCGGCATGTGGTTTCAGGACCTGTTCAACTACGATTTCCGCCGGACGGAAATGTGCATCATTCCCTACGGCACGCAGGAAGGCGAAATCTCCTTCTGCGCCTACAACACCGGGGTTGGCTGGCGGAACATCATCGAGGACATGCACAAGAACGCGACCGTGGCGAAGTGGTACAAGGAGCACGGCAAGCACGAAATCTACGCCAAGGGGCGCAACGTCGCCTTGGCGGATGCGCCGTACACGCTCAACATCAATGCCGAAGATGCGGCGCGGACTCGTTCGCGCGATGAAGAGGCGCCCATGACCGCCGCCGAAGAGAAGCGGATGATGGAGAAGCTTTTCAAGGAAAAAGTCTTGGGCATCAAGAATGGCGAGACGAAGCTCGTACAGCTTGGTCGCTCGAGGAAAGCGACCGCGAGCGGCAACGGCGCGGTTGCCCCGCCGGCGCAAGCCAGCGTGGCGGTCGCGGCGGCGGGCGCGAGCGGCTCGCTGACGGCGAAGAAGTAGCTGAAGAAGCAGCTACAGCGAGGTAGCCGCCGCGCCAGCCCTGCTGGCGGGGCTTCGGCGCTGAAAGCGAGTGACAAAATTCGGCGGCGCGCTTGATGCGCGCCGCCGCTTTTGTGCCCGCAAGGCTTTCCGCCGGATATAGCGTTAGTTTTCTAACACATTCAGAATCATATACTTGCAACGGAAAAAAGGCGGAACTTCACCTAGTTTTCAAAGCGCCCTTTCGCCTATAAGCGCTTTTTGCCTGACACGCGCTCGCCCATGGCGCGTCCAGCCTAGACTTGGATTGGGGTTACACAAGCGATGTCTGACGAGACGAAGCCGGCGCCAGAAGCGGGGTCCTCGGGTGTTGACGCCGAGCGGGCGGCGAAAGTAGCGGCTGCCAAAGCCAAGGCGGCCCGCGAGGCGGCTGGCGAGTCCCCGGCGACGGCTGAGCCTGCCCCGGCTGACGCCGACAAGTCGGTTGACGCTGAGAAAGAGGCCAAAATCGCGGCTGCCAAAGCCAAGGCGGCCGCGGCCAAGGCGGCCCGCGAGGCGGCTGACGAGGGCGGCGAGACGCCTAAGCCCGCGCCCGCCAAGGCGCCAGCCAAAGCCGCCGCCAAGGCCCCGGCCAAGAAGGAGGCGGCGCCAGCCTACGCGGAAATCACGGGCGACGCTTTCATTGCCGCGCTTCGGGCGGTCTTTCGGGATGACATTAAGGAGGCCGTCACGAGCAACGGTCAGCAGATTGTTCGGGTTGTCCCGGAGCGCGCCCGCGACCTGCTCTGGTATTTGCGCTATGACGCAGCCATCCGGTTTGATCTGCTGACGGACGTCACGGCGGCGCACTATCCCGACCGCAAGGCTTTTGAAGTCGTCTATCAGTTGTATTCGATTGCCGACAACCGCCGGCTGCGCGTCAAGGCCGAGCTTCCCGAAGACCAATCCATCTACACGGTGTGCGACATCTGGACGACCGCCAACTGGCTGGAGCGCGAGGTGTACGACATGTTCGGCATCACGTTCGAGGGGCATCCCGATTTGCGGCGCATTCTGCTCCCCGAGGGCTGGGTCGGCTTTCCGCTCCGCAAGGAGTATCCGGTTGAATATCGCCACAACGAGTGGGTGACAGAGAACCTGAACATCCTTGAAATCCCCGAAGGGGCTGACCTGACCGGCAAGTTTGATTGATCGAGCTGGATTGAGCCAAGAAGGCGGTCGCGCTCCGACCGCCGCTTCCCTGCGCGAGGGCTGCACAGGCTGCGCGCCAAGGGCTACCCGACAAGGATTACGCCATGAACGCTATTCCGCTGGTTACGCACCACACCGAGACGCTCTTTGACTCCGAGCAAATGGTTTTGAGCATGGGGCCGCAGCATCCGTCCACGCACGGCGTGCTGCGCGTCATTTTGAAGCTCGACGGCGAGCGCGTGATTGACCTGGATTGCGATATTGGCTACCTGCACCGGGGCGCGGAAAAGATTTTTGAAAATCGCCTGTACCCGATGATCGCGCCCTACTTCGACCGGCTGGATTACATTGCCGCCGTCTCGAACGGGCTGCTGTATGTTGAAACCGTCGAGAAGGCGATGGGGTTGGAAATACCGCCGCGCGCGCAGTACCTGCGCGTGATCTTGACCGAACTCAACCGGCTGGCAAGCCATCTGCTCTGGCTGGCGACGCATGCGCTCGACATTGGAGGCTTTACGGTATTTCTCTACGCCTTCCGGGAGCGCGAGGAGATTCTCAAGATTTTCGAGAATTTCTTTGGTGCGCGATTGACTTGCCATGCCTTTCGGATTGGCGGGATGACCTACGACGCCTATCCCGAATTCGAGGCGCAGGTCCGGGCGTTTTGCGATTTGTTCCCGAAGCGGCTCGAAGAGTATGAAACGCTGCTCAACGAAAACCGCATCTGGCTGGGGCGCACGGTCGGCATTGGCGTCATCTCGGCGGAGGACGCGATTAGCCTGGGTCTGACGGGCGCGCCCTTGCGCGGGTCGGGCGTGGATTACGACGTGCGCAAGACGGATCCGTATGAGTGCTACGCCGATTTGGAGTTCGACATCCCGATTGGCGAGAACGGCGATACCTTCGATCGCTACCTCGTGCGCATGGAGGAGATGCGCCAGAGCCGCCGCATCATCATGCAGGCGCTGGATCGTCTCCCGGACGGCCCCGTGATGGGAAGGGTGCCAAAAGTCATACGGGTTCCGGCCGGCGAAGTGTATCACTCCATTGAGGCGCCTAAAGGCGAGCTGGGTCTCTACCTCGTCTCTGACGGCAGCACCAAGCCGTACCGGTTGCGCATGCGCCCGGCGTCGTTCATCAACCTGGCGGCGCTGCGCAAGATGACGGTTGGCTCGCTCGTTTCAGACGTGGTGGCGGTGATTGGCTCGCTAGACATTGTTTTGGGTGAGATTGACCGATGATGATTGCTTCAGGGCCGTGGATGCTGGCGCTCAACGCATCTCCAAAGTGGCTTGAATCGCTAGTGGAGCAGTTTTTTGCCTACCTGCCGGCTTGGCTGACGTCCAACCTCACGCCAACTGACGCCGCCGACTTCATCGTCTGGCCGCTGATTCAGATTGGCGTCATGCTGGTCGTGGTGCTGACGGCGGTAGCCTATTTGACCCTCGCCGAGCGAAAAGTGAGCGCGTGGATCCAGGCTCGCGTCGGACCTAACCGGACTGGCCCGCTGGGACTGCTCCAGCCGGCGGCGGACGGCATCAAGCTGCTCATCAAGGAAGACGTGATTCCGTTCAAGGCGGATAAGACGGTCTTCACGCTCGCGCCCATCATCAGCATGGTTTGCGCTTTCGTCGTGTTGGCGGTGTTACCCTACGGGCCGCACTACGCGAGCATCACGAACATCAATATCGGGTTGCTCTTCATTCTTTCCATCTCGTCGGTAGGCGTGCTGGGGATCATTCTGGGCGGCTGGGCGTCGAACAGTAAGTATCCGTTGCTGGGCGCGTTACGCTCGTCGGCGCAGATGGTGAGTTATGAGGCCGCCATCGGGCTGACCATTGTTTCGGCGCTCATTTTCACGCGGACGTTCTCGATGCAGGGCATTGTCGAGGCGCAGCGCAGCCTGGGCGTATGGTTTGTCCTGTTCCTGTTTCCGTCGTTCATTGTGTTTATCGTTTCCGCAGTGGCGGAAACCAATCGCGCGCCGTTCGACATGGCGGAAGCCGAATCGGAGTTGGTGGGCGGCTTTCACACGGAATACAGCGGCTTTCGGTTCTCGATTTTCTTTATCGCGGAGTACGCCAACATGGTCGTGGTGTCCGCGATTGGCGCGACCCTTTACCTGGGCGGGTGGTACGTGCCCGGCATGGACTGGGTCGCCGCCCAATTGCCTGAAGCCTATCGGGAAGCGGCGCTGACACTGATGGGCATCACAGCCTTCGCCATCAAATGCGGCGCCATCCTATACCTGTTCATCTGGATGCGCTGGACGTTTCCGCGCTACCGCTACGACCAGCTCATGGAGTTGGGCTGGAAGTGGCTCATGCCGGCCGCGCTCGCCAACATTGTCCTGACGGCGACGATCTACATCATTGGCAAGGAGCTGGGCCTGGTGCGCTCGGTGGAAGGAGTGCTCCAAATGGATTGGCAGGGCAAGGTCTATTTCACGGTTGCCGGGCTGCTCGCGATGTTTCCGATCCTAGCCTTGCTCAACGCCATCAACCGCAATTCAAAGAGTTTCAACCTGCGGGCGCAGCGGACGACCATTCCCATCAGCACGCGCAAGGTCAAGCTCTCGCCGGGCGTCAAGCCGGCATAAGCAAGCGCGGCCGACTGCGCCGCGCTATCCACAGGGAGCGTCATAGGGAGAACGACGATGTTGCTCGTTGGCTGGGAAGCTCTGTTTTTTTGGTTGCTGACGCTGTCGGCGCTCTTTGCGGCCGTTTTCACGGTGTCGACGCGCAACCCCGTTCACTGCGCGTTGTTTCTGATTTCGACGCTGATTGCCACTGCCGGGCTGTTTCTCCTGCTGCGCGCCGAATTCGTCGCCGGCGCGCAGATTCTGGTCTATGTCGGCGGCATTTTGGTTTTGTTTCTCTTTGTGTTGATGCTGGTCAACACGCGCAGCGAAGTCGAAAACCCCTTCAACCGGCAGGATAAGGCCGGGGCTTTCATCGCCGCGCTGGTTGGGCTAGCCCTGCTGGGCGCGGTGACCTACACGCAGCAGCGCGGCGGGTTCTTCAAAACGAAGCCTTCCGCCGACCGCCTGGCGATTGAAAACGCCAGGCCCGACCCGAACGCCCCGGCCGGCGTCATTTCCGCTGATACCGAGACGCTGGGCGTGACGCTCTACACCCGGGCCGTGCTCCCGTTTGAGATTGCCTCGGTGCTGCTGTTGATGGCGATTGTCGGCTCGGTGCTGTTGGCGCGCGACCGGAGGCAGGAAGAAACCTACGACTGACAGGCCTGCGACGACAGGCAGGAGCGATCATGACGACTTTCTCAGCTTCTTTCTTGGCTTCGGCGTTGAGCTGGGCGGCTCAACAAGCCTCCGATCCCTCGCTGATGGAACGCTACCTTCAGGGTCTGAAGGAAGTGGACACCTCGAAGTTTCTGGTGCTGAGCGCCATCATTTTCAGCATTGGCATCGGGGGCGTGCTCATTCGGCGCAATATCATCGTCATCTTCATGTCGGTCGAGCTGATGCTGAGCGCCGCCAACCTGAATTTCATCGCTTTCGCGCGCTACTGGCAGACCCAGGGGGGCCTGTACGCCTACAACGGCCACGTCATGACGATTTTCGTCATTGTCGTCGCGGCGGCGGAGGCGGCGTTGGGCTTGGGGCTGCTGCTCGCGCTTTACCGCAACCGCGAAACCATCGCGGCCGATGAAATCAACCTGCTCAAGTGGTGACCCAGCTTATGTATCTCGTTGCGCTTGTTCCGTTTTTTCCGCTGCTGGGCTTTATCGTCAATGGTCTCTTCGCCAAGCGGCTGGGCTTTTCCGAGAAGGTCATCGGCGCGATTGCCTGCGCCACGGTCGCGGCCTCGTTTGTCTGCTCGGCCATAGCCGTCTATGAGTTTAGCCATTACGCCCATGACGCCAAGGTTCAGGCGGCGGCCAAGCAGCGCGAAGCCGACCTTCAGGCGCGCATCATCGGGTCGGGGGTGACGTATGATTCCAAGGCGGATGCCAAGCGCGAAGCGACGGACCGCCCGGCGGACGAGCCCCAGGCCGGCGCCCACTTGGTGGCGACGCCCTACATCGTCACGTTGTTTGAGTGGATGCCCGGCGGAGGGCTGCAACTGACCCTGGGCCCGAGCGTCGGCCAGACGGCGGACTTTTCGGTCAAGTGGGCGTATCAGCTTGATCAGCTTTCGGGGCTTTACATTCTATTTGTCACTTTCGTCGCGTTCTTCATTCACCTGTTCGCCATTGGCTACATGCATGGCGATCCGAGCTTCCACCGCTTCTTCGCCTATCTCAACCTATTTATGTTCATGATGCTCAACCTGGTGTTGGGCGCGAACTTCCTCATGACGTTCGTTGGGTGGGAAGGCGTCGGCTTGGCTTCCTACTTGCTCATCGGCTACTACCTAAAGAAGCCGGAAGCCGGAACCGCCGCGAAGAAAGCCTTTGTGATGAACCGCGTGGGCGACTTCGGCCTCATGCTCGCTATGATGGCGACCTTCGCCGTCTTTGGGACGCTGGACTATGCCGACGTGATGGCGATGGCGAAGGCGATGCCGCAGGAGCCGTTTGGCCTGGCGGCGCTGAGCTTCGCGACCGGCACGCTGACTGTCATCGCGCTCTTGATCTTCCTCGGCGCGGCGGGCAAGAGCGCGCAGATACCGCTTTATACCTGGCTGCCGGACGCCATGGCTGGCCCGACGCCCGTTTCCGCGCTCATTCACGCGGCGACGATGGTGACGGCGGGGGTTTATCTCGTGGCGCGCTGCAATCCGCTCTTTCAGCGGTCGCCCACGGCTATGTTCACCGTCGCCGTCATTGGCATCGCTACGGCGTTTGTCGCCGCGACCATCGGCATCACGCAAACCGACATCAAGAAGGCGCTGGCGTACTCGACCGTCTCGCAACTTGGGTACATGTTCGTCGGGTGCGGCGTTGGGGCGTTTGTCGCGGGCGTATTCCACGTCGTGACGCACGCTTTCTTCAAGGCGCAGCTCTTCCTCGGCTCCGGGAGCGTCATCCATGGCGGCTCGCCCAGCGGCCATCAGCAGGAAATGACCTACTACGGCAACTTCAAAAAGTACATGCCGATTACCTTCGCGACGATGATGCTGTCGCTGTTCGCCATCTGCGGC
>CALCKX010000017.1 GCA_937966115.1 uncultured Chloracidobacterium sp.
GCTGCCGAAACGGGTTGACCAATACCCCGAACTCAAGGATTTCTACAACCAGTATGACGAGCTGGACGTTACCGATGCCGACCGCGAGGCGTACCGGAAGTTTCTGGAAACGCTGACCGACCGCGAGAAGGAAATCCTGAATGCCGGGCTGAATTTCTACTTTGTGGACTTCAAGAATATCGGCGGGTTGGTCATGCCGATCATTCTAGAAATCGCCTACGCGGACGGCACGAAGGAAGAGATGCGCTTTCCGGCCGAAATCTGGCGGCTCAACAACTTTGAAGTCTCAAAGCTCATTGTGACGCCAAAGGAGATTGCGAGCGTCACGCTCGATCCGCGGCTTGAAACCGCTGATGCCGACTTGACGAACAACTTTTTCCCGCGCCGCCCGGTCAAGTCGCGGTTTCAGACGTTCAAGGAGCAGCGGCAGGGGCCGCCCAATCCGATGCAACTCGAGCGCAAGCGGCAATCGCTGCCGCAGAGCGATAACCCGCGCCGGTAGCATAGGTCCGCGCGTCCTGGTCGGGCGCTTTCCGCTAGGCTATTGGCGGCTCAGGGGCGCGAAACCCTCCCGCCCGGCTTCGGCTCGCCCTGGGCGGACCGCCGTCCCCGGCCAAGCCCTACCCTTTCTTGAAGTTTTGCTTGAGCAGGGCATTGAGCTGGCTGCGGGTCATCTGCACGGTCGCCGCCAGGCGCTTGCCGTCGGCTTTGATGCTGGCGTTGTTCAAGAACGCCGCCGTATCCGGTCGGCGGGGAATGAGCGCGAGCCCGCCGCCAATCAGGTTTTGCAGGGCGGCGGCTTCAAGGGGCGAGCTGGCGAAGCCGCCGATGCGCAGCGTCATAAACTGCGGGCCGACATCGAGCGTCAGGGTGGTTGAAGTCAGAATGTGCAGCGGCCCGAGGGCTTGCGAGGCGCTGACCGCGCGGGCAATGTTGAGCGCCGCTTCATCCACGGCGTCAATGCCGGATGACTTCACAATGCGAATGCCGGACAGCCGCCCGCTCGGCTCGACGCGAAAGGACAGCGTGATGACAAAGGTTTCCTGCTCGATATCCAGCGCGCCCGACTCGCTCAGGTTGTACAGCTTGGTGACAACCGCCTTGATGGGGCCGATATCCACCTTGCCAAACCCAAGCGGGCGATTGGGGGCCGCGGGATCCGGCTCATCCGCCGGCGCGGCGCGGATGTCTCGCGCCCGCTCTGGCGCTTCGTTGTCTCGCTCGCGCTGGCGGCGCTCGGCTTCGGCGCGGCGGCGGGCTTCTTCTTCCGCGCGCCGGCGCCGGCGGGCTTCTTCCGCGGCGGCGCGGCGGGCGGCGGACTGCTCCGCCGCGCCGCTGGCATCGCTGGGGGCGACCAGCCCCTCCGGGTTTGGGAGCGGCTTGTAGCGGGGGTCGGCGAGCGTCACCCAATCCACGTTGTATTCATTCTCGACGACATCCACTTCAAACGGCGCGATGAACGTCCGGTAGAGCTGATACCCCAGGAACGGCAGGTGCAGCGCCAGCGCCACGGCCAGCCCGAGCGCGAGACCCTGCCGAATCCAAAAGGGCGACGGCCCTTCAAAGCCGAGCGTGCGCGGCGCGGCGTAAATGAAGCCGCGCAGGATGTAGGCGCGCGGGTCAGGGGCTTCGGCGGCTTGGTCAGTCGTGGCTTTGGGCGCTCGTTCGTCGGGCATGGGGCGGTTGGACGCGCTTCCGGCGCGGATCAAGACGCTTCATCGTGGAGAAAAGTTGCGCCGGTTGCAAGGAGCCGCGCTCGTCGTCGGGCGAGCGCCGAGCCGCTCATTCGCGGTTGGCTTGTCACGCTTCGCCCGCTTTCGTACTATCCGAGCGCCAGCGGCTTTGAGAAGTCTGCGTCAATCGCGCATTCGACTGTAATGTCATTTGCCTCTGACCAAAGGATCGACTATCCGCTCTGCCATTTTGCCCGACGTGACGCTTCAGGAGTCCATAACAAACGCGGCGCCGCCCGACTTCGCTGCCGGGTCGCTCAGCCAATCGGTGACTGGGCGTTATCAGGTCGCTCGCCGAGCGGCGCAAGTGGTTGGCGCGGCGACGCCGTTGCTCCTGGGGTATTGGCGGGATGAGCAGCGGTTTTTCTTCTTTGGCGGCGCGCGGCGCGTGACCGACGCGACGCATGCGGATCGCGCGCGGCGCCTCCGGTCGGAAATCGAGCGCTTGGGCGTTGGCTTTATCAAAGTGGGGCAGGTGGTCAGCACGCGCGGCGACCTCTTGCCGAAACCTTACCTTGACCAACTGCGTCAGCTTCAGGACAGCCTTACGCCGTTGACCTTCGACGAGGTGCGGGCGGCCCTGGAAGCGACTTACGGCTGCTCGTTGGAAGATGTGTTCGAGGACTTCGAGCCGACGCCCCTGGCCACCGCCAGCATTGGGCAGGTGCATCGCGCGCGGTATGCGGGACAGCCGGTCGTCGTCAAGCTCATCCGTCCCGGCATCGAGCATCAGTTGGCCACGGACTTTCGGATTGTGAGCGCGCTTCTGCGCTTCCTCGATCAGCAGCTCGTGCGCTTTCGACAGGAAAACTCCGATGTGCATGTGCTGACGCGGCTGTTCTCGCAGATTGTGACCGAAGTCAACGCTGGCCTGCGCGAGGAAATGGATTTCGTGTTTGAGCGCGCCAACGCCGAGCGATTGGGCGCGCTGCTGGCGGATAACCCGCTGGTTGTCGTGCCCAAGGTCATTGGCGAGCTGTGCCGACCGAACGCGCTCGCGCTGGAGTACCGACCCGGCATCAAGATCAGCGATGGAGACGCGCTGCGCGCCGCGGGCTTTGAGCCGCTGCGGATCGTCGAGCGGCTAGTGGAAGTGTATCTGGAGATGATTTTGGTGCATGGCGTTTATCACGCCGACCCGCATCCGGGGAATGTCGCCGTGGACGAGCGCGGACGCATCATTTTGTATGACTTTGGCATCGTGCGGACGCTTTCGGCGCGCCTTCGGGATAGCTTGCTCAAAATGACGCTGGATGGGCTGCGCGGCGATGTGCCGGCAATCGTGGACGAGCTTTACCGGATGGGCGTGGTTGATCCGGCGGCGGACCGGTCCATCGCGCTGCAGGTCGGCGAGCGGTTTCGGGAGCTTTATCTGCGGGATATGCCGACGGCGGAACGCATTGAAGGGGTCGGGCGCTACATGCGCGATGCGTTCGGCTATGTTCCGCTGCGGATGCCGAAGGAAATGGTGTATGTCTTTCGCGTCGTTTCCATGCTGGAAGGCTTGGGAACCTGCTTCAAGCCTGGATGGAACATCATGGCGGACGCTTCGCCCGCAGTTCAGCGGGGCATTCGTAAAATGATGATGGCAAATGAAACAGTCAAGTGGCCGGAACTGCTTGCCCAATGGGTCGGGCGGTGGATTCGGACGCTCTTTGCACGCCCGGCCTGAGCGCCCCTGGCGCTGATCGGCGGCGGTGAGGAGGATTTTTCTTATGCGGCACCATGCACGGCGGCTTTTGTATGGCGGCGCGCGGCTCGCGAGCCTTTCGCTCTGCCTGGGTTTGCTAGGGTCTATCGCTTGGGCGCAGAACGGAGCGATTCGCGGCACGGTCTTTTACCAAGCGTCGCCCGACGCCAAGCCGGAGCCGCGGCCTGGCGTTGAAATCATCATCCTGCGCCAGGACATCAAAGGCCGGCTGACGACGAAGACGGACAAGAAGGGCGGCTATTTTTACACGGTGCAGGCCTTTGGGACCTATGTCGTGGTCGCTCACGGGCCGGGGCTGAAGTATCAAGTCAAGCCGCCGGCGCGCATCGTCAGCGCCGAGCCGGTGACGATTGACATCACCGTCACGCCGGGCGACGGGACCTTGCCGCCGGATGCCCAGCTACTCGCCGAGGCCAAGGAGGGCGGCACGCCTGAAGCGCCGGCCGCGCCGCCGGAAATGACGGCGGAGGAAAAGGAAGCCGAGACCAAGCTCAAGGCTGAGCGCGAGCGCATTGAAAAGGAAAACGAGCGCGCCCGCAACATCAACGACAAGCTCCGAGTCCTCATGGAGGCTGGGAACGCCGCCTTCAATCGCAAGGATTTCGAAACCGCAGCCAATGAGTATCGGAAGGCTTTGGAGCTCGATGAGAATCAGCCCGGCTTTCTTGGCAACCTCGCTTCAGCGACGCTCGAGATTGCGGTCAGGCGCTACAACGCCAAGCAGCGCGACGAAGCGAAACAAGCCTTCCGGGAGTCTGGCGATGCCGCCGCCCGCGCCGTGGCGCTCAATGACGCGCAGCCGGCTGAGAAGCGCGATCCAGTTTATCGCAGCAAGGCGGCTGAAGCCTACCGCTTCCTGGCGGAACTCTACGCTGATACGGAAGCCGGCGAAAAAGCCGGGCGGCTCTACAGCGAGCTTGCCGACATCCAAACCGACCAGAAGAAGCGTCAGGAGATGAAGGTGCGGGCGGGCGATTCCTATCGGTTCGCCGGGAAGTTCAAGCAAGCCGATGAGTTTTACCGCGCCGTCCTCCAGGAAGACGCCAACAATATTCTGGCGATGAATGGTCTGGCGTTGTCGCTGTTGTCGGCGGACCCGGAACTCCTCGACCCAAATAAGGCCGGCGAAGCAGTTGCCCTATTTGAAATGGTGGCTGCCAAGGCGCCGGACGCTAACCTGAGGCAAGCCGCTCAGAATAATGCCGAATACATTCGGACGACGGCAAAGGAGATCGTCCGGCCCAAGCCGGCGCGGAAGAAAAACTAACGGCGCGCAATAAAAACCCAATGCTAAAGGGGCGCGCCGCCTGAGTCGCGCCTCGCCCTAGGACTAAGATATCTATGGCTATTGCTCCTCGTCGTCATTCAGTCCCGGTCAATGTCGGCGGCGTCGTCATTGGCGGCGGCGCGCCGGTGGTCGTGCAGTCCATGACCAATACCGACACGGCCGATGTCGCTGCTACCGTTGAGCAAGTTGCCGCGCTGCATGCGGCTGGCTCGGAAATCGTCCGCATCACCGTCAACGACCGAAACGCGGCGGCCGCCGTGCCGGATATCGTCTCGGGCCTGCGCGCCCGCGGCGCGGATGTTCCGCTGGTCGGCGATTTTCATTACAACGGTCATACGCTGTTGCGCGACTTTCCCGAAACGGCGCGGCTGCTGGCCAAGTATCGCATCAATCCTGGCAACGTCGGCTTTGGCAAAAAGCACGACGAGAACTTTAGGGCCATTGTCGAGCTGGCCATTCGGTATGAGAAGCCGGTTCGCATCGGCGTCAACTGGGGATCGCTCGACCAGGCGATGCTGGCCCGGATGATGGATGAAAACGCGCGGCGCGATCCGCCGCTTTCAGCCCGCGAGGTCATGCTGGAAGCCATGTGCGCCAGCGCGCTGGAATCGGCGCAGATGGCGGAAGAGCTTGGGCTGCCGCGCAATTGCATTGTCATCAGCGCGAAAATCTCGGAAGTGCAGGATTTGGTCGAAGTCTATCGGGCGCTCGCCGTCCGGTGCGACTATCCGCTCCACGTGGGCTTGACCGAAGCCGGGATGGGTTCAAAGGGCATCGTCGCCAGCGCCATTGGCATCGGGCTGCTTTTGCAGGATGGCATCGGCGATACGATTCGCGTCTCGCTGACCCCAACGCCCGGCGGCGACCGCGCCGAGGAGGTGCGCGTGGCGCAGACAATCCTGCAAACCATGGGAATTCGCAGCTTCACGCCCCTGGTGACGGCCTGCCCGGGCTGCGGGCGCACGACGAGCACGCTGTTTCAGGAAATGGCCCAGGATATCCAGACGTACCTGCGCGAGCAGATGCCCGTATGGAAGCCGCGCTATCCGGGCGTGGAGACGCTCAAGGTGGCCGTTATGGGCTGTATCGTCAACGGACCGGGCGAGTCCAAGCACGCCGACCTTGGCATCTCGCTCCCCGGCACGGGCGAGGATCCCAAAGCGCCAGTCTTCATGGATGGCGTGAAAGTCGCCACCCTGGAAGGCGACCAGATTGTGCCGGCGTTCATCGAGATGCTGAACGGTTACGTCGAGCGGCGGTTTGGGGCGTCAAGCTGATTGCTTGCCACCCGACCTAGCGAAAGTCGCCCTGACTTTTCAGGCCCCGAGCGGAATGCTTTTTTCGAGAAGGAAGGCTCCAGAGGGGAGTCTGCTCAAGCTTCTGGCCAGTCTCCTGCCCAGCGAGGAGCGCCGATGATTCGGAGCCCGCTTCGCTATCCGGGCGGGAAATCGCGCGGAATAAAAAGCCTGATTCGCTTTATTCCTCCAGCTTTCAGCGAATACCGCGAGCCATTCATCGGCGGCGGCTCCTTTTTTGTTTATCTGCGACAGCTATATCCAGACCTGAGGATGTGGATTAACGACCTCAATCCTGAGCTCTTTTGCTTCTGGAAGTGCGCGCAGGAAGATGCCGTCAAATTGATGCGCGAAATCCTGAAGCTAAAGTTAGAGAGAGTGGACGGCAGAGGGCTTTTTTATGAACTGCTCCAAATGGAAACGTCAAAGATGAGCCAGTTTGAGCGGGCGGTGCGGTTTTTCGTTCTCAATCGGATAACCTTCTCCGGCGTGGTCGAGGCCGGCGGCTACTCCGAAGGGGCTTTTATCGGAAGATTTACAAAGTCATCAATCGAGCGGATCGCTCCATTGGGGGAAATCCTGGACGGCGTTGAAATTACCAACTTGGACTACAAGAGCTTGCTGATGGATGGAGATGGGCGAGTTTTTACTTTTCTCGATCCTCCGTATCGCTCGGCGAAAAAATTATATGGCAAGCATGGCAGGCTTCACGAAGTTTTCGATCACGTCGAGTTTTCAGAAAGAATGAGGGAGTGCAGACATCGCTGGCTGATCACTTACGATGACTCTCCTGAAATTCGAGAGAGCTTTCGCTTCGCGAATCTTTATTGTTGGAAGCTTCAGTATGGGATGAACAACTACAAGCGGGGCAAGGCTGAAAAAGGCTCTGAATTATTCATCTCCAGCCATCCGCTGCCAATGGGCGAGCAAGCCGGCGGCGCGGATGATCCGATCCAGCGCGCATTTTAGCGACAGCCGGGCTGGCGAGGGCTGCGCGGCGGGCGCAGGCGCATCGCCGATGGGTCTGATTCAGGCGCTAAATGACTGATGCGTCGGCGCGGCTCAGCCGGTGAAAGCGCGCCAGAAACAGTCCGGCCGCCAGGGCGAGGCCCGCGACATAGCCCGTCCAAATGCCGGCCTCGCGCCAGCCGAGCGGAAATGCCAGCGCATAGCTCGTTGGCAGGGCTACCAGCAGGTAAGCGATGAACGCCAGCGCGGTTGGCGCGGCGGCGTCGGTTAGCGCGCGCAGGGCGGCGAGCATCACCACTTGCAAGCCGTCAACCAGCTGGAAGGCGGCCGCGAACAGCAGCAGCTTCGCCGCCAGGCCAATGACGGCCGAATCTCTGGTGTAGAGCCGCGGTAGCTCTGAGCGCAGCGCCAAAATCGCCAGGGCCGTCAAGCTCATATAAGCCAAGACAATGCGCGCTGCGGCAAATCCGGCCGCGCGCATCGCCGCTCGCTCGCCCGCGCCAAAGTAGTAGCTAACCCGGATGGTCGCCGCGGCGGCGATGCCGGACGCGCCCATGAAAGTCAGCGATGCAATGCCGATGGCAATTTGGTGAGCGGCCTGCTCGGTTTCGCCCAGCCATCCCATCATCAGCGCGCCGGCGGCAAAGGCGCTGACTTCGAGCGTGAACTGTCCGCCCAGCGGCAGGCCAAGCCTGAGGTAACGTTGCGCGACGGCGCGGCTCCAGGGCGCGGCTCGCAGCGCCGAGCGGTAGGGCGCGAAGAGCCGCAGCTTGATGAAAAAGATCGCGAAGGCGACCGGCAGGGCGAGCCTGACGAGGAGCGTCGCCAGCCCCGCGCCGGCGAGTCCAAGGCGGGGAAAGCCCCAGTGACCGAAGATCAGCGCGTAGTTCAGGATGACATTGAGCAGCGTTTCCAGGACCGTGATGGCGGCGGCAATCCGAGTGTTGCCAATGCCTTCGGTAAACTGCCGAAACGTCTGAAAGGCGATGACCGGCGCGAGGGACGCGACCAGGAGCAAGTAGTAGGCGCCGGCTGCCGTCGCGACGGGCGGCGCTTGCCCCAGGCGGCCGAGCCAAGGATAAAGCGCCAACAGGGCGAGCGCGACCAGCAACGCGACCGCCAGATTGACGGCTGCGCCATTTTTGAGCCATTGCGCCGCGCCGGCGACATCGTTGGCGCCGCGCGCCGCGCTGACCAACGGCGTCAGGGCGACGGTGAAGCCGACCGCGAACACCAGGCCCACGATGAAAACGCTCTGCGCGAACGACGAGGCGGCCAGGGCCGTCGTGTCATAATGGCCCAGCATGATGCTGTCCGTCACCTGCACGACGAGGTGCCCCATCTGCGAGAGCATGATGGGGATGGCCAGCTTGATATGCGCCGCATAGTGGCCGGATGGGCGGCGCAGGGAAGCGTCTGCCGACATCGCGTGACGCGCGCGCTAGCCAACCGTCGTGGGCAGGTAACGATGCGTCTCGGCTGGCGCCCTGGCTGCGGCGGCGCCCGCCGGCGCGGGCGAAACGCTGGCGGCGCGAACCGCCGCCATCAAGCTTGGGTCGAGTTCCCGACCAATGACGACCAGCGAGCTTTCCGATGCCGCCCCGCACGGGTTGAGGCTCAATGACTGCCCGGCATACTCCAGGCGCAGCCAGCCGCCCGCCGTCTTGAAGACGCCTTTGGCGCGGGCGACATCGCCAAAGCGCCCGGCGGCAATGGACTCAAAGAGGCGCTGCAAGGCGGCGGCGTCGAAGGCGGCGGCGAAAGTTTCCGCGCGTTGCTCGAAGTTCAGCCGGGGCGGCAGGCTTTCGCCCATACAGGCGTCTTCCTGCGTGTCGCTGAGGTCGCGCAGGCGAATTCGCCCGAAGCTAGTGCGGATGACGCGGGCCGTCGGGTTGCAGCCAGCGATCCGGTCGTCAATCCGGTTCAGCTCGGCTTGCGATAGCCCATCGCACTTGTTGACGACAACCGTGGCGGCTGCCTCGACGTAGGCTTCAATCGCCGCCTGAACGGCCCGGTCGGCAGTCAGCCACTGCTTGCCGTCCACCACCGCTACGACGCGAATTGGCCCAAGCAATTCGCGGCAACCTGGCTGATGCAGCGTGCCAAGCAGGTCGCCGAGCGCCGCCGCGCCGGACGGCTCGATAAGAATCCGCTCTGGCGCATGCTCGCGGATGAGCCGGGACAAGGTCGCCGCGACGTTACGCGAAAGCGTGCAGCACAAGCACCCGCCGGCCAGCTCGACCACCGGCGCGACCTCGGCGCCGCTTTCGCTGTCTCCGGCGCTTTCTCGGAGCCGCGCGCCGTCCAGCCCGACATCGGCGAGTTCATTGACTAGCACGATGGTTTTCGGATCGAGCTGGGGGATGAGGTTGCGCAGCAAGCTGGTCTTGCCGGAGCCGAGAAAGCCGCCGATGACATCCACGGTTGGCTTGACTTCAGGCAACTGGCGCGAAAGCAAGCCCCAGGCCCAGACGCCGACCGGCTGCGGCAAAATGAGCCACCAGTGTTCGAGAATCGCCAGCGCCATGAGCGCGCAGGAGAGTCCGTTGGCCGTGGCTGTGAAGGCGTCGGGCGCCTGCATGGCGCGGTAGAAAAGCCAGTGCGCCACGGCCGTCGAGATGGTGACCGAGAACGGGAAGAACCAGTTGATGGGCCGCTTGGAGAAAAACTGTGTCATTCGGCGCAGGTGCTCCGGCAGGTATTCCTCGTTGAGGTTGCGGACGCCAAAAAACACGTTGAGCTTGGCGGATTGATGCATCCACCAGTGGATGGCGAATGTCCACAGCGCGACCTGATTTGGCCCCGGGGTCGCCGCCCAAACCAGCGCGAAGCCGATGAAGATAGATAACTCGTGGAAGAGATTGGCCTTGACGCCGTGCGCGAAGTGCCGCCAGCCGCCGCAGTTCGGCGGACAGGGGCGAACCGCCAGCCCGACGACATAGCCGGTGTAATAGCTCGTCTCGAACCAGCCCCACGCCACAATCCCAAGGAGAAAGCCCAGCGCCGCGCCCAGCGGCGTTGCCCAGCGGCTGACGCTGGGCATGAGGAGCAGCGCCGCGATGGCAAGCAGCGAGGAAGTCGCCATGACTGGTCGGCGCCAGCTTTGACGCCCGCAGGCGAAGATGATCGCGACGGTCGCGGCCCACCATACGGCGACGGCGAGCAACGGAAGCCCAAGCCAAAGCAGCCACGGGCTTTGCAAACTGGTGTCAGGCATCGCTGAAGCGGGGGCGCAGGAAATTGGCCGGCGCGAGTGGCGCGTGCGCGCCCGGCCCAGCCTGCCACCAACCTACTCTGCGTCGAGCGCGCCTGCAATCAAATCCCGGATGCGGGGAAAGCGCTCGCGGACGCTCTTTCCGCTGACTCCTGACCGCTGACTCCTGGCGCTATCCCGTGAACGCCCCTGCGTCGCCCGAAAGCGCCGGCGCCCCAGGCCGCGCGCTGGCGGGAAACTCGCGCCGCCCGTTAGTCCTGGGCGTCAGTCGCGGGCGCGCGGCGTTTGCGCGATGAATGTCGCAATGACCTGCGCCAGCTCTTCGCCTTTGTCTTCCTGCAGGAAATGACCGGCGCCGCGGATCGTGACATGCGGCTGACCCTGCGCGCCGGGGATGAGTTTCTGAAAAGTCGCGTCGCCGCCTTTCGTGACCGGATCGCTGTCGCTGAAGGCGGTCAGAAAAGGCTTTTCCCACGCCTGGAGCGCCTGCCAGGCCCGCCGGTTGGCAGGCGCTTCCGGGTCGTCGGGCGTGGTCGGCACCAGCATCGGAAACGCCCGCGCGCCAGCCTGGTAGCGTTCATCGGGAAACGGCGCGTCATACGCGGCGACGATCTCCGGGGCAAGGTCGGTCACGCAGGCGCCTTTGACAATGCCGCCGGCGTGAAAGACCGGGACGGACTGGGAATACTCGCGCCACCGAAGAAAGGCCTCGGTCAGCGGATGATCGCCGGTTGGCAGCCCGGTGTTGCTCGCGACGATGCGCGCAAAGCGGTCATCCAGCGCGACGGCGACGCGCAGCCCGATCAGCCCGCCCCAGTCCTGCCCGAAGAGCGTGACGCCCCGAAGGTCGAGCGCCTCGACGAAGCGCGTCATCATCGTCACGTGCAAGCGGTAGCTATAGTCCGCGCGCGCAGGCAGCTTGTCGGAACGCCCGAAGCCGATGAGGTCCGGCGCGACGGCGCGGTAGCCAGCCGCCGCGATGACCGGAATCAGCTTGCGGTAAAGAAAACACCACGACGGCTCGCCGTGCAGCAACAAGACCGTTTCCGGCGCGTCGCGCGGGCCGGCGTCGAGGTAGTGCATCCGCAGTCCGTCAATCTCGACGTAGTTCGGCGCGAACGGAAAATCCGGCAAATCGACGAACCGCTCGTCAGGCGAGCGTAAAGCTGACGAGCGTAAAGCTAAATCGCGGGGCATGGGCGTCAGGCGTCTCCGGTCGAGCGAGCGCGATGGGGCTGAGCGCGCCGCCGGCGCGCGGCGGCAGGGCCTTCATAGCAATCCGTGGGCGAAAGCGCAAAGACGGCGAGAGACGCTTTCGAGCGTCAGGCTTGGACGGCGCGCCGGGCTTGACGGGCGCGGGCGCCTAGGTTATACGAGCGCTTCAAACAGTTGTTTGAATTTCGTATTTTTCCGCACGAATTCCTGAGCGACGCTTATGTGGCGTATTGGCTTGAAGATGCTCATGGGCGACCGCGCCAAGTACCTCACCCTGGTCGGCGGGGTGTCGGTGGTCGTCTTTCTCTTCATTCAGCAAGGCTCGGTGTTTTGCGGTCTTATCGGGCGCACCGCCAAGCCGGTCGAAGCCATTGGCGCGCCGATCTGGGTCGTGGACCGCAACCTGCAAGTCGTGGATGAGTTCAAGGGGCTGCTTGATACCGACTTGTTGCGGGTGCGGAGCGTCGAGGGCGTCAAGTGGGCCGTTCCGCTATTTATCCGGCAGGCGCAGGTTCGGCTGCCCAGCGGCAAGTTTCAGGCGGTGCGGCTGGTCGGCATTGACGGGGCGACGCTTGTGGGCCGCCCGCCGCGCCTGCTCGAAGGGCGCATCGAGGACCTCAACGCGCCGGACGCCGTCATTGTCGGGCGAGCTGAGATGGAGCGCCTGGGCAGCCCCCAAATTGGCGACACGTTCGAGATCAATGACCGCCGCGCGCGGGTCGTCGGGATTGCCGACGTGCCGCGCGATTTTCTTTCCAACCCATACCTCTACACGACCTTCGAGCGGGCGGTGCAGTACGTGCCGCGCGAGCGAAAGCTGATGAACTACATCCTCGCCGCGCCGAAAGAGGGGTATGCCGCGCAGCAGGTCATCGCCGACATCGAGCGAGTGACCGGGCTAGCCGCCTATGACGAGGACGGCATGCGCTGGCTGACGATGAACTACTACCTGCGCAACACCGGCATCCCGGTCAATATCGGCATTTCGGTGGCGCTGGTCTTTCTGGTCGGCATGGCCATCATTGGGCAGACCTTTTACGCCTTCGCGCTACAAAACGAAAAGTACTTCGGCGCGCTCAAGGCGATGGGCGCCGGGAGCTTGACGCTGGTTGGAATGATCATGCTGCAAAGCGTCATCATCGGGTTGATCGGCTACGGCATCGGGGTCGGCGGCGGCGCGCTGATTGGCTATCTCGGCGGGCAGGGCAAGGGCAAGCTGGCTTTTTACACGCCCTACCAGCTTTTGGTCATCAGCTTCATCGCCACGATGCTCATTTGCGTGTTATCCAGCCTGCTGAGCATTCAGCGCGTGTTGCGCCTGGAGCCGGCGGTCGTCTTCCGGGGGTAAGCTTCATGGTCAAGCCTTCGCTGGCTGTAGCGACCTCGCCCGCCGCGGCCGCGCCAGGCGGGCTGGCCGTGTCGCTCCAGGGGGTCAACAAAAGCTTCGGGATGGGGAACACCTACCTGCCGGTGCTCAAGGACATTAATCTCGACGTCCGGCGCGGGGAGCTGATGCTGTTGGTCGGGCCATCGGGGTGCGGCAAGACCACGCTCCTGTCGGTGATGGCGGGGATTCTCGACGTGGACAACGGCGTGGTGGATGTCTTCGGCGCCCGCGTGGACAAACTCTCCCAGTCAAAAAAGACGCGCTTTCGGCAAGCCAACATTGGCTTTATTTTTCAGCAGTTCAACCTCATTCCGACGCTTACGGCGACAGAAAACGTCGCTGTGCCGCTCATCATCGCCGGGCAGCCTTACCGCGCGGCGCTCGAGCGGGCGCGGCATTACCTGTCGCTGGTCGGGCTGGGCGAGCGGCTGGAACACTTTCCGCCACAGCTTTCCGGCGGGCAGCAGCAGCGGGTGGCGATTGCGCGGGCCCTGGTCGCCGAGCCGCGCCTAGTCGTGTGCGATGAGCCGACGGCGGCGCTGGACAGCTCGACCGGGCAGCTCGTCATGGAAATGTTTCGGAATGTGGCGCTCAGCGCCGAGCGGGCAATTGTCGTCGTGACGCACGATAACCGCATTTTCTCCTATGGCGACCGCATTGCGGAAATGCTCGACGGGCGCATCGTGGACATTCACGACAACCCCGACCGTGTGAAGTGAAGCCGCCGCGCGGGAAAAGCGAGTGCCGCGCGAGAAAAGCAACGAGAAAAGCGAGAAAAGAGGCGCGACCGTGATCAAGAAGGCGTTATCCATCTTCCTGCCCATCCTTGGACTTAGCTTTGCCATCTGGTGGGTCATCACGACGGCGCGGCAGCCGATGGCCGCGCCGCCGGTGTCGCCGCCCGCCGAAAGCCGCTTCGACCGCCGGATTGCCGGCGCCGGGATCGTCGAGGCGGCGACGCGCAACATCAATGTCGCGCCGCCGCTGCCGGGGCTGGTGACGGCGGTGTTCGTCCGGGAAAATGACCTCGTCAGGGCCGGCGACCGGCTGTACCAGATTGACGACCGCGAGCAGCGCGCCCGCTTGGCCAGCGCAGACGCCAGCATCGCGCGCGCTGAGGCGTCTGTGGCGACGGCGCGGGCCGATGTCGCCAACGCGCAGGAAGCCATCCGCGCCGCGCAAGCGAATCTCAAAAGCGCCCGCGCCAATGTCGCGGCCCTCGAAGCGCAGCTTGCCGACGCCGAGCAAATCGTGACGCGCAATGAAAGGCTCTTCGCCGCCGGCGACATTGCGGAGCGAGCTTTGATCTCGAGCCGCGCGGCGCGCGACGCGGCGCAGGCGCGCGTCGCGCAGGCGCAGGCGCAGGCGCAAGCGGCGCAGGCGCAGGCGACCCAGGCTGAAGCGCAGGCGCGCACTGCTGAAGCTCGCTTGCAGGAAGCCGAAGCGCAGGTCGGCGTCCTGCGCGCCCAGCGGGCGGAGCTTGCCGTGACCCTGTCGCGGCTGACCGTGACCGCGCCGCAGGGCGGAAAAGTCCTCCAGGTCAACACGCGCGTGGGGGAGACGCTTTCCATGACGCCCGCGACGCCGCCGGTGCTGCTGGGCGATACCGAGTATCTCCAACTGCGCGTGGACGTGGACGAAATCAACGCCCCGCGCATCAAGCCCAACCTCAAGGCGACGGCGAGTCTCAAAGGAGACGCCACGAAGACCGTGGAGCTGGAGTTTGCGCGCATCGATCCCTACATCCTTCCCAAGCGCAGCCTCACCGGCGACAACGCCGAGCGCGTGGATGTGCGCGTCTTGCAGGTGATTTACCGCTTCAGTCCGCCGGCCTTTCCGGTCTATGTCGGACAGCAGATGGATGTCTTCATTGACGCGGAATGATGCGGCCGGCGCCGCGTCCTCCGCGCGTCAACCGCCGCGCTAGCCCGCGACGGGGCGGCATGCCATAGTTGGAAACGGCTTCGCCCCGCGCCGATCGGAGCGGCGCAACTTCACTTTTCTGAGGACCAACGCAATGTTCAAGCGACGGGCGTCATTGCTACGCTCACTGATGGCCGGCGCGGCGGCGCTCGCCCTGACCGCCCCGTTGACGCTTTCCGCCCAAAGCTTCTCCAACAACATGAAAGCCTCGAAATCGCCCATTGCCTATCCGCCGTCGAAAAAGGTCGAGCAGACGGACGATTACCACGGCGTCAAAGTCGCCGATCCCTATCGCTGGCTGGAAGATGCCGACGCTGAAGACACCAAGGCGTGGGTCGAGGCGCAAAACAAAGTGACCTTCGGCTTTCTGGAAGCCATTCCCGAGCGCGCCCGCATCCGCAAGCGGCTGACCAAGCTGTGGAACTACGAAAAGTTCGGCATCCCTTTCCGCGAGGGCGGCAAGTATTTCTTCACGCGCAATGACGGGCTGCAAAACCAGAGCGTGCTGTATGTCGGCCAGGCGCCCGACGATCCGCAGGCGCGCGCGTTACTCGACCCCAACAAGCTGTCGGCGGACGGCACCGTGGCGCTGACGGGCTACGCTGTCAGCGCCAACGGCAAGCGGCTGGCCTATGGCTTGGCGACCGCCGGCTCGGATTGGAACGAATGGCGGGTGCGCGACATCGAGACCGGCGAAGACCTGCCGGACCGTCTTCAGTGGGTCAAATTCTCCGGCGCGTCCTGGACAAAGGATTCCGAGGGCTTTTTCTACAGCCGCTATGACGAGCCAAAGGAAGGCAACCTGCTCCAATCCGCCAACTACTACCAGAAGCTGTATTACCATCGGGCGGGAACGCCGCAGTCCGCGGATCAGCTTGTTTATGAGCGCAAGGATCACAAGGACTGGGGCTTTGGCGGCTATGTCACGGATGACGGGCGCTATCTCGGCATTGTCGTCACGATGGGGACCAGTCCGAAGAACCTGTTTTTCTACAAGGATTTGACGCAGCCCGAAGGGCCAGTCGTCGAGCTGATTGCCGACTTCATCGCCGACTTCACGCCAGTCGGCAACGACGGGACGACGTTCTACTTCCGCACCGACTGGGAAGCGCCGCGCGGCCGCCTCATCGCGATTGACGCCCAGCGCCCCGAGCCGGCAAGCTGGCGCGAGATCATCCCGCGGAGCGCTGACACGCTCGAAGGCGTCCGTTTCGTCGGCGGACGGTTCATCGCCCTTTACTTGGCCGACGCCAAAACGCTGGTCAAGACCTTCGCGCCCGATGGCCGGCCGCTTGGCGAGGTGTCCCTGCCCGGCATTGGCACCGCCGCCGGCTTCGGCGGCAAGCCGACTGACACGGAAACCTTCTATGCCTTCACGAGCTTCACCCAGCCGACGAGCATTTACCGGTACGACCTGGAAACCGGCAAGAGCGCGCTGATCAAGCAGCCCGCGGTGACGTTCAATCCGGCGGACTATGAAACCAAGCAGGTTTTTTACGCGAGCAAGGACGGCACGCGAGTCCCGATGTTTATCACCCACCGCAAGGGTCTCAAGCGCGATGGCAAGCATCCGACGCTGCTGTACGGCTACGGCGGCTTCAACATCTCGCTGACGCCGACCTTTTCGCCGGCGCGAATCGCCTGGCTGGAGATGGGCGGCGTTTTGGCGATTCCCAACTTGCGCGGCGGCGGCGAGTATGGCGAGGCGTGGCATCAGGCCGGCACGAAGCTCAACAAGCAGAATGTGTTTGATGACTTCATCGCGGCGGCCGAGTGGCTTATCCGGGAAAAATACACCGCGCCGGCCAAGCTGGCCATTCAGGGCGGAAGCAACGGCGGGCTGCTCGTCGGCGCCTGCATGACGCAGCGCCCGGAACTCTTTGGCGCGGCGCTGCCGGCGGTGGGCGTGATGGACATGCTGCGCTTTAACAAGTTCACGATTGGCTGGGCGTGGGAGTCGGATTACGGCTCGCCGCAGAATCCAGAGGAGTTCAAGGCGCTGTACGCCTATTCGCCGCTGCACAATCTTAAGCCGGGAACGCGCTATCCGGCGACGCTCATCACGACCGCCGACCATGACGACCGGGTTGTGCCGGCGCACAGCTTCAAATTCGCGGCGGCCTTGCAGGCGGCGCACAAGGGCGCCGCGCCGACGCTAATTCGCATCGAGACCAAGGCCGGCCACGGCGCGGGCAAGCCGACGGCGAAGCTGATTGAGGAAGCCGCCGACATCTGGGCGTTTCTGGTGAAGACGCTTGGGATGAAGGCGATGCTTCCAGCGGGGTAAGTGGGCGCGCCGCTACGCTTCGGCGGGCGGCGCGTCCTCGGGAAGCTCGCCTGGAAACTCGCCGGCGCCCGGGGGATGATCCATCGGCAGCGGCTTGCCGTCGCCCAGCGCCCGGATCGCTTCCACCACGCGGGACGCGATGGCGCGATAAAGGTCGTGCCGCTGCCGCTCGTCTTCCGGGAGCGGGCGGTCGATCAGCTCGCTCAGGTCGAGCGGCTTGCCGATGATGATGCGCACCGTGCGGAAAAAGCTCGGAATGAGCTTGCCGACGCCAAGCACTTCGTCGGTGCCAATCAGCCGCACGGGGATGACCGTCGGGCGCGCGTCGTAGATGAGCTTGCCGACGCCGGCGCGCCCGCGCCCGATTTCGCCGGTTCGCGAGCGCGTGCCCTCCGGAAACACGATGACGATGTTTTGCCGGAGCATTTCCACCCACTGGTCAACTTGCTCCAGGCCGGCGCTGCGCCGGTCAACCGGAAAGGTGCGCAGGTTCTTGAAAAAGTACTCGCCCAGCATCCGCAGCACGCGATCCTTGAGCCGCCGCGAGGACGGGTCGCCGAAAAAGTTTTTCCGGTCGGCCAGGTTGATGGGAATGTACTCGGGCCGGAAGAGCATGCGCGGGATGTAAAGCCCGACGCCTAGGGCGAAGTTATCCAGCAGCGACGAATGGTTAGGGCAATAGAGCACGTTTTCATGCGAGTCGGGGATGTTTTCCAGTCCCTCGACTTTCATGCGATTGAGCAGGCGGAATAACAGAAAGCTCCCGGCCGTGGCGATGCCGAGCGCGATCCCTACCCCGGCGCTCGCCTTGAGGAGCGAGGTGTGCTTTTCCGGCGGCTTGACATCCGACTTGGGGGCGGGCGGCGCCGGGCGGTCGCCGTTGGCGCTGCCGGGCGCCGTCTGGGGCGCAACGCGCATGGGCGAGTCAGGAAGGCGACGATTTGGCATGGCTGCAGAAGTCAGTCAACGTATGAAGGTAACGCTCCAGAGCGGCGTCAGGAACACTTTACACGCGCCATTCAAGCGGAAACAACCGGATGCGTGCCGCCCGCTTTTCAAGTTCCGAGCTTTTCGCCAAGATGCGCCCCGCGCATTTCTTCGCGCAAGCGTCTTTGCGCAAGCATCTTCGACCTAAGCAAAGGAAGTCGCTCGATGAGTGTTTTTGAAAAGCATGCGTTTGTGTGCGTCTATGGCAAAACTTGTCCGACGCAGGGCAGCGAGGCGGTCTGGCAGGCGCTGCGCGACGAAGTCAAGGCCTGCGGCAGGCTCGATTCGATTCGCGTGAACAAGTCGGGTTGTTTGGCGCAGTGCGGCAATGGCCCGATGGTTGTCGTTTACCCTGAGCAGGTCTGGTATGGGCGCGTCGCGCCCGAGGACGCCCCGACTATTGTGAAAGCGCACCTTCTCGGCGAACAGCCGGTCGAGCGTCTCCGCTACGAAAAAGCCAAGCCCGCTGCGTCCTGATGAAAAAAATCCCGATGAGGAAAATCGCGGCGGCCGCGCCGACGCGGGTTGATCTGGCGGGCGGCACGCTTGACCTGCCGCCGCTGCATCTGTTTCATCCCGGCGCGGTGACGATCAATGTCGCGCTCGATCTGCTGGCGACCTGCGAGGTCGCCGCCCGCGATGACGCGGCCATCGTTCTTGAATCGCGCGACATCGGGCGGCGCGAGGTCTATCGGTCGCCTGCCGAGCTGCGGTTCGACACGCCGCTCCAGCTTCTCGCCCGGCTGGTCGCCTTCTTCGCGCCTGGGGGCGGCGTCGAAGTCGTCACCGCCTGCGCCGCGCCGCAGGGGTCGGGGCTGGGCGGCTCGTCGGCGCTGGTCGTAGCGCTGGCCGGGGCGCTCAATCGGCTCGCCAATGCCGGGCATGCGTCGGACCGCTTGCTCGCTTTCGCGCCAGACATCGAGACGCAGGTGATTCGCTCGCCGGCCGGCGTGCAGGACTACTACCCGGCAATGTACGGCGGGATCAATGCGATTCACCTCGGCATCGGCGGCGCATCCCGCGAAGCGCTGTCCGCTGACTGGCTGCCGACGCTCGACGCCCGCCTGGTCGTGTGCCATACCGGGCAGGCGCATTTTTCCGGCGCGAACAACTGGGACATCTTCAAGCGCCATATTGACGGCGACGCGGCGACGCAAGCCGCGCTCGCCCGCATTCGAGACCTAGCGCGCGCGCTGTATGCCGCCATCGGCGCGCGCGACATCGCGGCGGTCGCGGAGTGCCTCGACGAAGAATGGCGCCACCGGCGACAACTGGCGGAAGGCGTCTCCACGCCGACCATCGAGCGCCTCCTGGCGACGGCGCGGGAAGCCGGGGCGCTGGCCGGCAAGGTGTGCGGCGCGGGCGGCGGCGGATGCGTGGTCTTTATCGTCGCCGAGGGACGGCGCGAGGAAGTGCGCGCCGCGCTCGCGGCGGCCGGCGGCGAGCCGCTCGATGCGCGCCTCACCGCGCGCGGCTTGACGCTGACGGAAGCGACTGACTGAGTCGCGCCGTCACGGCTTCCCAGACCAGCGCCTGAAGGGCGTCCGGCGGCTGCGCGGCGTCGAGCTTGTAAATGCGCGCCGGATGCGCCCGCGCCAGGGCGAGAAACGTCGCCCGGACGCGCTCGTAAAAAGCCGGTCTCTCCATTTCAAAGCGGTCGCCCGCTCGCCCTGGCGCGGCGCGTAGCCGGGCGCCGGCGGCCGCGACTGGCAAGTCGAGCAGAAAGGTCAAGCCCGGCTCTAGTCCGCCCGTCGCCAGGCGGATGGAGGTTTCAATGAAGTCGGCCGAAAGCTGGCGCCCGCCGCCCTGGTAAGCGCGGGTCGAGTCGGCGAAGCGGTCGCAAACGACAATGTCGCCGCGCGCGAGCGCCGGGCGAATGACTTCGGCGACGTGCTGGGCGCGGTCGGCGGCAAAGAGCAGCGTTTCGGCTTCGGGCGTCCGCGGCGCATCCGCGAGCAAGATTTCCCGGAGTTGTCGTCCCAGGGGCGTCCCGCCCGGCTCGCGGGTCTCGACGACGCAGTGGCCGGCATCCGCCAGCGCTCTCGCTAGCCAAGCGGTCTGAGTCGTTTTTCCGCTGCCGTCAATCCCCTCGAAGCTAATGAATAAGCTGGTCGAAGCTAGGGGCGTCATGCTTTAGGACGCCGCCGCGCCAGCGTCGCCACCGGCTGGCTTGTCATCGGACGGCGCTTCGGGCGCGTTCCCGGCCGGCGGCGCGGCGGCGCGGCTGTGTCCGCTCCGCAGAGCGGAAATGGTTGAAATGGCGTGCTTGAAAATGAGCTGCTCTTGATTACCGGCTTCTAAAATCACGGAATACTTGTCAAATCCGCGGATGCGACCGGTCAGCTTGACGCCGCTGACCAAATAAATTGCCACCGTCGCTCGCTCGCGGCGCACTTGATTGAGAAAGGTGTCCTGGAGATTTTGTGAAGACGCCCCTGCGGGCGGCGTTGGCAATTTGGCATCCATGGTTTTGTTTCCGGGACTCTTACCAAGCTACTGCGGCTTGACTTGCGATTCGGTCGAAGTAGAAAAAAATGAAAAGCTGCCGCTCAACCTAGCACTGCTTATCCAAAATTTCCAACCTCGGCGCGCTTGCGGCTTGACGGCGACGGTCGCCAAGGTCAACGTTTGCTAGCTATTGACGACTCGCTGCGCGCCTGGCGGCCTGGCGCGCAGGGGCAGGAGGGCGCTCATGGCGCGGATGATCCCGGAAATCGGATCGAAGGAGTCTTTTCAGGCGCTGGTGGAAGTCATGGCGCGGTTGCGCGCGCCGGACGGCTGTCCGTGGGATCGGGAGCAAACCCACCAGACGCTCAAGCCCTACCTGCTTGAAGAAGCCTACGAGGTTTTGCACGCCATCGATGAAGGCGATGACGCCGAGCTGTGCAAGGAGCTGGGCGATGTGCTGCTTCAGGTCGTCTTTCACGCGCAAATCGCGGCTGAAGCGCGCCGGTTCGACATTGACGACGTGGTTGAAGCCCTGCGCGAGAAGCTCATTCGCCGGCATCCGCACGTGTTTGGCGAGGTCCGCGCGCAGGATGCCCGCGAGGTGACGCGCAACTGGGAAGTCATCAAGGCGCAGGAAAAAGCCGCGGCCGGCAAGGCGCAGGCGTCGCCTTCGGCGCTCGATGGCGTATCGCCCAAGATGCCGGCGCTGATTGAAGCCAGGCAACTGACCGAGCGGGCGGCCTATTATGATTTCGACTGGCCCGATGCGGCCGCCGTCCTTGACAAGCTCGACGAGGAAGCCCGCGAGCTGCGCGCCGCGCTGGGCGCGCCTGCGCCCAGCGCGCGCGACATCGCCGAGGAAGTCGGCGATCTGTTGTTTGTCGCGGTCAATGTGGCGCGCAAGCTGCGCCTTGACCCGGAAGCGACGCTCAAGGCGGCGAATCACAAGTTTCGCCGCCGCTTCGCCGCCGTCGAGGAAGCGCTGGCGGCGCAGGGGAAAACCCTCTCCGGCAGTCGCCCCGAAGAACTCAATGCCATTTGGGACGCCGTCAAGCGCGCCGGCGCTCAAAGCCAATCGCCTGCCGATCCCGACGCCCATGCCAGCTAGCGCCCGCGCCGACCTCGCGGACTGGCTTCGCCTATTGCTGACGCCTGGCGTCGGGCCGGTCACGGGGCGAAAGCTGCTGGAGCGCTTTGAGACGCCGACGGCGGCGCTGGCGGCGACGCCCGCCGAATGGCGCGCCCTCGGACTGTCGGAGGAAGCGACGACGGCGTTGGCGCAGGGGCGCTCGGCAGGCGAGGCGGCGCGGCAACTGGCGGCATTGGCAAGCGCCGGCGGGCGGGCAATCACGCTGGCGGACGATGACTACCCAGCCCTGTTGCGGGAGATTCATGGCGCGCCGCTGGCGCTGTTTGTCAAGGGCGATTGGACGGGCGCCCTGGGGCAGCCCTGCGTCGCCGTGGTTGGGTCGCGCGCTTGCTCGACCTATGGGCGCAACGTCGCCGCCAAGCTGTCCCGCGATCTGGCCGCGGTTGGCGTGACGATTGTTTCGGGGTTGGCGCGCGGCATTGACGCCGCCGCGCACGAAGCCGCGCTGGAAGCGCGCGGACGCACCATCGCCGTCCTAGGCACGGGGCTGGATGACGTTTACCCAAAGGAAAACGCCAAGCTCGCCGACCGAATTGCCGAAACCGGCGCGCTGGTAACGGAGTTTCCGTTTGAAAAGCCGCCGACGCCTAAAAACTTTCCCTATCGCAATCGCGTGATTGCCGGACTCTGCCTGGGCGTGTTGGTCGTCGAGGCGGCGGAGCAGTCCGGCTCGCTCATTACGGCGCGGCTGGCGCTGGAACAGGGGCGCGAGGTGTTCGCCGTGCCGGGGAACATCACCTCGGGCAAGTCAGCAGGGACAAACCGGCTGATTCAGGATGGCGCGAAGCTCGTCATGGATTGGCGGGATGTGGCGGAGGAGTTTTCCTACGAGTTGCGCCGCCGCCTGCGGCAGGGAAGCCTGCCGGAGACGCCAGCGCAGCGCCCGCTGCTCCCTGAGCCGACGGAAGATGAGCGCGCCTTGCTGGCGCTGGTCGGCTTCGACCAGCCGGCGCATGTGGATGCGCTCATCGCGCAGAGCGGCATCGGGCAGTCGCGCGTCATGGCGGCGCTGCTCAGCTTGACGCTCAGCGGCGCGCTGCGCGAGTTGCCTGGCAAGCGCTATGCGCGGGCGTTGCGCTGAGCCGGCGCTGGTCAGCGGCGGCTTGCGCCGGGCGTTCCGCGTCAGCCTCGCCCGAGCGGTCAATTGCGAATGACATGCCGGATTGAGCCGCCTTCCGTGTCAAGCAGCGGCGACTGGTAGCGCCGGCGCTGAATGAGGCTCGGACGACCGGCCGCCCGCGGCGACAGGCGGACGGCAAGCTCCGCGGACGGCCAGGAGCGAATGACGACATCGGTAATTTCCACGGTGATGAAGTCCGGGTGCGCAAAGCGCACCCGATAGACGCCTTCCGGCACGCCGACATGCGCGCCCAAGCCGTGGCGGTCGGTTTCAAACGTCAGCCCTGGCCCGGGCTGCGCCGGGTAAAGCTCAACCTTGACATTGGCAATCGGGCGCTCGGCTGCCTGCTGAGAGCCAGCGGCGGCCCGCGCGCTGACCCGCAGCTTGCCGCAGCACTGTCCCTGGCGGGCGCTGGCGGGCGGCGCGCCACCGACGACCAGCCAGAACGCGACCCACGCGGCGAGAAACCGCGTGCTTCGCGCCGCCCCGTGCAGTAGCATCGCGGCCCCGGCGCGCCCCGCCGGACACTCCGCCTTGACGTTTCTGACGCTTTCAATGTCCATTTTGCAAGCCATCCTCCTCGGCATCGTTCAGGGGCTGACCGAGTTTTTGCCCATCAGCAGCACCGCCCACCTGATTCTGGTCAGCAAGCTGCTCCAGCTTGATCAAAAGCTGACGCCCGAGCAACTGACCGGCTTTGTCGCCGTCATTCAGCTCGGCACCGTCGTGGCGCTGATCATTTACTTTTTTCCCGATCTGTGGAACATCGGGCGCGGCTTTCTCGTCGACAACCTCGCCTGGATGCAGGGCGCCGGCCGCCTTGGCGACCCGGCCCGCATGGGCTGGCTGATTGTCATTGGCTCGCTGCCAGTCGTGATCTTCGGCTTTGGCTTCAAGAAAGTCATCGAGGGCGCGCTGACGAAAAATCTTTATGTCATCGCCAGCGCGCTGGTTGGCTTGGCGCTGGTCTTGATCGTGGCGGAGCGCTTTGGCTCGCGACGTCTCAAGCTCGAGGATCTCACGTGGGTTCATGCGCTCGTCATCGGCTTTGGACAGGCGCTGGCGCTCATTCCCGGCGCGTCCCGTTCCGGGACGACCATCACGGCCGGCCTGCTGCTGGGGCTTGACCGGGCGACGGCGGCGCGGTTTTCGTTCCTGTTGTGCGTGCCGGCGCTGGCCGGGGCCGGGCTGCTCCAGTTTGTCCGGGAAGTCAAGGACTTCGACGCCTCGCTGCTCGCGACGACGGCGATTGCCACCGTCGTATCGGGGCTGACCGGCTACGCCGCCATCGCCTTCCTGCTCTACTTTCTCAAGACGCACAGCATGTTCGCGTTTGTGGCCTATCGGCTCCTCCTCGGCGGGCTGATTTTCGCGCTCTTAGCGACCAATCGCCTATCGCCGGCTTGACGGCCGCCGGCGTGACAGCGATCGCGAGTCGCTCGTCGCAGCTTCAATCCTGTACTTCAATCCTGGCGGTCGCCGCCGTACAGTCGGCGGTAGTGCGCCGCATTGCGCGTGACGCCCAGCACATAGAGCCGGGTTTCCGTAATCGGGATGGCGTCAACCCACGTCGCCAAGTCATCGGTCGGGAGCGTTTTGAGCCAAGCGGCGACGCGTCCGGGACCAGCGTTGTAGGCCGCGAAGGCGTATTCATCGCGTCCAAACTGCCGGCGCATGTCGGCAAGGTAAGTTGTCCCCAGCCTGATGTTGAGCTGCGGGTCGTAGAGCTGCTCGGCCGTGATCAGCCCGTCCCCTTTCTTGTTAGCGACCAGCCGCCCGGTGGAAGGCAGAAGCTGCATTAGCCCGATGGCGTTGGCGCGCGAGCGAGCGCTGGCGTCGAAGATGGATTCCTGGCGAATGAGGCCGGCGACAATGAATGGATCCAAGCCATTGGCTTTGGCTTCCCGCTGAATCGTCTCCCATTCGCGCAGCGGAAAGAAGATTTCCCATTCCTCGCGGCTGATTTCGTCGCCTTGGTAAACTGAATAGTCCGGGTGCGCTCGCTGGAGCGCCTGCGCGGCTTGGCGCGGCTGTCCGAGATCGCGGTACACGCGCGCGATCTCCAGCGCCACTTTGGGCGAAGCGGGGGCTGTTTGGCGGGCCGCTTCCAATTCGGCGAGCGACATCTCCATGAGGCCGATGATGCGCAGTTGCGACGCTCGCTCCAGCCAGGCGTCGCCTTCCGGGCCAATGGTTTCGGACAGGGGGCTGCCCAACGGCAGGCCCGCCACGGCACGCATGACCGGGTGCGCCGCCGGAAGCTGCGCCGCCGGCGTCGAGCGCAGGGCGCGCAGCCGGTCCGCCGCCTGTTGTCCGTAGTAGGCATAGCGATACCGACGAACAATCGCTTCATAGAGCGGCTTGGCTTCGGCGGCGCGTCCGGCGCGCTCCAGGTTGCGCCCCGCCCAGTAGGCAGCCCGGCCCTTGTTGTCTGAAAAGGGGAAAATGGCGACGTGTTCGAGCAGGAGCGGAATGGCCGCCGCCGGCGGCCCCTGTTGATGAGCCGTCCAAGCCCGCTTGAAGTGCCATTGCTGACCGGCCTTGCGCTCAGGATACTTCCGAATGAGCTGGTCGTAATAGCCGCCGCCATAGCCGCCGCGCTTTTCAGCCCATTGGGCGAGGCTTTCAAGGGCTTCGCCCGCCCGGGGCGAGGTTGGGTAAAGCGCGATCAGCCGCTCCGCAGTCGCCGGGTAGCCGGCCGCGCCGGCGCGCCGCTGGGCTTCGGAAAGGTAAAACAAGGCCTCGGCGTGCAGGGCTTTGTCCCGGCTGCCAACGGCGGCGAGCTGGGTTGCCGCCAGCGCCGGCTTCTGCGCAAAGAAAAGGCTCGCGCCGTAGCGGAAGCGGGCGACGTCGCTTTGCAGGGCGGCGGGGTCCAGGGCCGCCAGTTGCGCGAAGTCTTCCGCGGCCGCGGCATATTGTTTCGCCTCGTAGAGCCGATTGACCCGCAGGCGCAGTCCGGGGGCGTCGGTCACGCGGACGGAAGCCGCCGCCGCAGCCGGATCGGGAAAAAGCGCCTGCTGAGCGTTTTTGACTTCATCGCGGGAAAGGCTATCCGGCGCTTCCGTGACGATGCGCCGCCAGGCTCGGCGGGCGTCGTCCGAGCGACCGGCCTCGTGGCAGGCGAGCGCCAGAATCGCAAGGGCGTTGCCGTCGCCCGCTTCGAGCAATGGCTTTAGCGCCCGCTCGACAGCGGCGACATCGCGTCGAACGGCCGCGGCCCGACCGGCTTGGAGCGTCGCGTCGCGGGCGAAGCGCGATTGCGGATACCGCGCGGCCACCTGGGCCAGCGTCGCTTGGGCGGCCTCGAGCTTGCCGCTGTCAAACTGAGCTTTGCCAAGGTAATACAGCCCATAGTCGCCCAGCTGGCTGAACTCGCCGATGAGCGGGGTGTCGAGCAGGCTCGCCGCCGTCGCGTAGTTGCGTCCCTGGTAGCTGTCATAGCCGCGCCGAAACCGCGCCAGCGCCGCCGCTTCCGAGTTCGGATAGCGCCGCTCGAAGCTAGCGAGCGCGCCTTCCGACGGCTGGTTGCCGGCGCGAGCGACGCTTTGCCGGAGTTCCGTCAGGGCGGCGGTTTTCTCCCGCGGCGTCGCGGCATGCAGACAGTGCCGCGTGGCGCAGAAGCCGCCCGCCATCGAGCCGATGACGAGCAGCGGCAGGCCAAAGCCGACGACAAGCCGCATGTGGCGCGAAGGCGTCCAGTGAAGCGAGAGCGGTAGTTTCATGACAGCGATGCCAGGTCAGAAAAGTGGACGAGCGCGAGCTCTCCGCCCGTCCGCTCGATGCGCGCGAACGCTCTGACGTGGCTTATTCAGGCTGAACCAAGATCGGGCCAGGGCAGTCGCCGCCAAGCCGCGATGAGTCGCCTTCCGCCAGCGAGGAGACTAGCTCATCGTAAAAGTAATCGAACTTCGCCGCCACAATCGGGTTGACCCGCTTGTCATACATTTGCCGCGAGCGGTCAATGTCCTCTTTCAGGCGATCATACAGGTCGCGGTTGATGCGCCCTTCAGTGACTTTCGCCTCGTTGTAGAGCTTGATTTCCGAAACCAGCAGCCGGGCGAAGCGGCGGGCGTCATTGTGCGCCTTGACTTCCTCATCCGTGGCGGGCTTTGGCGGGGCGCTCAGCGTTGCCTTCGTCTCCGCCGGGGCAGTCGCCGCCAACGGAGCGAGCGGCTTCACGTCAAAGCCATTGGCATGGTCATGGTCGGGCGCAGGGTCGGCGGTCGCGGCTTTTGGCGTCGGGTCCGCCTCCCGGCTCAGGTCAAACACCGGCGACGCGAAGCTTTGCCCCGGCGCCGCCGGTTCCGCTTGCCAGGACGCCGCCTCGGCGGCGGGCGGTTCGGCCCGGTCGGCGGCCGGCTCTGGAAAAGCGGCCAAGGTCGGCGTAACCGGGGTTTGGACCAGTGGCTCCAGGGGCACGGTCGGCGGGATTGGCTGCGGCTCGAAGGTTGGCTCGGGCTTAGCCGCTTCGGTTGGCGTCACGATGAACTCCGGCATAGCGGAGGATGCGACCGGCTCCTGAACGGGCGCGGCTTCCGCCGTGACGCCGTTGGCGTAATCGGCCGCCGGCGGCGCCTCGCTCGCCGGCGCTTCGGCTGGGACGAACGCCGCCGCTTCGGCGGGCGGCGCGGCGACTTCAGCCTGGGCTTCCTCAGCCTGGGCTTCCAGCGTTCCGCTCGACGCGGCTTCCGTCTCCGCCGCGGCAGGCGCTTCCGCCGCCTGGGGCGGCTCGGCTTGGGGCGGCTCTGAGGTCGCTTTGGCGGCGGGCGCCGCGACCGCGGCGCCCGCTTGAGCCGGTTGCGGCTCCGCCGGCGCGGCGACCTGATGGGCGATGGTGGCGAGGCGGTTGCGCGTGTTGATCAGCTCGACCGTCAGCCCGGCGACATTAACTAAAATCTGGAGCGGCGCGAGCGCGACGCTCGCCACGGACTGGTCGCTGGTATCGGCATACAAAACGGCCGCCGCCTTGCCGCGCACGAGCAGCGGGATGCCCGCCATCGCCTCCGGCGCGCTGCCGAGGCGGTCGAGCAGGAGCTGGTTCTCGGCGTAGGCGTAGGGGCTTTCCAGGACGGCGGTTTGGCGTTCGAGCGCCGCAAGAAGCGTGGTTTGCGCCTGGAGCGGAATGGCAAGCCCGCGCAGGGAGACGCCGGCGGTCTCGAAGCCGCGCTCCGCCCACGCCGTGATGCTCCCGGCTTTGACGACAAACAAGGCGACGCGCGGGGCGTATTCCGCGGCCCGCGCGACCAGCAGGTTGAGCGCCTCAGCCTGAGCTGGCTGACATTGAATCTCGACCATGTAGTAATAAAGCGCTTGGAGATCGATGCCGGCGGGAAGCGGCGCTTGATCGGGCAGCGCGGCCTGCGTCCCGTCCGCAACCGCGCCCGCCGCCTGGGCGGGAACCGCGTCCGCCGCCGGGGCCGCCGCCTCGGCCGGAGCTTCGGCAGGCGGGGGCGGGGCGGTCGCCGCCGCTGGCGCGGCTGGCGCGGTCGCCGCCGTCGAAACGGCCGCCATGTGCGCCAGGACGCGCTCGGCGAAGTCAGCGATCGCCGCGTCATGACTGACGGCCGCCAGGCGCGCCGCCGACTGCGACAGCAGATGAGTGAAGGACTGCTCGACCTGGTGGTGCATTCGGGCGATTTCGGATTCCATCTTGCCCAGTTCCGCGCGAACGATGGCTTCGACTTCCGCCCGCCAGCTTGCCTTTAGGTGTTCGTATGACACGGGTTCCTCTCCGCTCGATGAGATGCCTGGCGCCTGTTTGAATCAATCACGGCATCCGAGTTGCGTTGATGGTTTCACTAGCGCCGCCGTCTTGCGAGGCACCCTCACGCCGAAGGCACGGCGGCCAGTGGCAAGTGAATCGTAAACGTTGTGCCTTGTCCAAGGACGCTATGACAGGCGATGTCGCCGTCGTGACCCTCGATGATTCGCCGACAGATGCCTAGCCCAAGCCCGGTGCCTTCGCTCCCCTTGGTCGTAAAAAAAGGTTCCCAGATTCGTTGCAGGTTTTCTGGCGAAATGCCGCAGCCAGTGTCCGATACCGTGATTCTGGCACTTCCTTCGACTTCGTCAACCCGTACCGTAAGCTCGCCCGGCTGCCCCTGCATCGCCTGCGCGCCATTGCGAAGCAGATTGAGCAACACCTGCATCATCTTGTCGCGGTTCAGGCTGACATAGGGCGTGGCGTCGGCGTGAAGCGTGGCGCGACAGGCTTTCACAAGCGGGTCGTAGCGGGCGAAATTGAGCGCCTCGGTGACGATGGGAACTAGCGGCTGCACGGTTTTCTCATAGGCCTTGGCCTCCGGGCGCGCAAAGTCCCGAATCTCGTTGACCATGGATACCATGCGTTGCTGGGCGTTGAGAATGAGCTGGATAAGCTGGCGCTGGCGCTGGTCCTCGGCGTCGCTCATGAGAATTTCGGCGGCGGTGAGCGCCGAAAGCTGGTTCTTCAGCTCATGCGCGATGCCGCTGGCAAACTGCCCCAGCGTGGCCAGTTTCTCGCTGTTGATGAGGCGTTCCTGAGTGGCGCGCAGCTCCTCGATGAGGCGCAAGTTCTCGATGACAAACCCGGCCTGCTGCGTCAGGGCGAGAAAGTATTCCAGCTCTTCATCGCTGAACTGGGTTTCGGCCAGCAGATTATCCACGTAGCACACGCCGCGCACGTGCTGCGGAGAGCCAATCGGCGCGCACATGACCGAGTGGATGGATTGTTGGATGACGCTCGAAGTGGAGGCGAAGCGCGTGTCGGAAAGAGCGTCAAAGCTGCTTATGGCGACGTTTTGCTCGAAGGACTTAAGGGCGATGGTGAGGCTTGGCTGCGCCTGCGTCCCGCCCTCCCGCGTTTGCGACAGGCGAACTTCAAGCGCGCCAGTCGTCGGATCGCGCATCATGATGAAGCACCGCTCGGCCGGGAGCGTCTCCATCGCCGCGTTCAGCAAGCACTCCAGCAGGGCGTGGGTGCTGCTGGCCGCGAGCATCTGCCGGTTGAAGTCGTTGAGCGCCTTGAGCCGGTTGAGGGTGAAGTCCGTGATGTTTTCGGCGCTGTCGAGCAGCGCAGTGTTAAGAAAGCGCGACCGCGGGCTAGCAATGACCGTCGTCAGCCGATCCGTCGTGCGCTGTTCCTCGTGCGTTCTGGACGCGCCATCGCTTTCCGGCGAAATCGCATGCGTCTCGAAGAGAAACGTCACGGGATGGACATCGCCCAGTTGGAACTGATCGCCCGATTGCAAGACATGGGTGGTCACGCGCTCGCCGTTGAGCAAAATCCCGCCGGTGCTCTGATTGTCGCGCAGGATGAATTGGCCATCCTCGTAGATAATCTCGGCATGTCGCCGCGAGACATAAGAGTTGTTGATCTGGAGGTCATTGGTCCGTAGTCGGCCGATGCTAAACACGGGGCGATTGATTCGCGCGGTTCGCTGAAACCCCTGGCTGTCGAGGTAGCTCAGCGTGGCATAGGTAGTGACCGGGACTTCCGACATGACGACTTTGAAACCACGCGCGGCGCGGCTTGGGCGACAACGATTTCCAGTAAGCGAGAAACTAGCGACGGCTAGCGCGGCAATATAGCATAGCCGCGCGCGGGATAGCCATGCCCGTCGAGGCGCCCCGGCGGGATGCCCGCCCGCAGCTCGCGTCAGCGGCTATGATTCCGTCAGCGGCGGGCGCGCCGGTCGGGGGCGTCGCCGCCGGGCGACGGCGTCGCTTTCCTCGGTCTCCGCGGCAGACGCAAGGCGTCGCCGAATCGAGCGCAGGGCTTTGTGCAGCGAGAAGCGGGGCTTGAACCCAAACGCTTCCCGGAAGCGGCTCCCGTCAATGACGCAGGGGAACATCAGAAAGTCGTACTGCGGCGTCGGAAAGGGAACGAGACCGGCCGCCCAGCCCAGCTTCATCAGCGGCGCGGCCAGTTGGTAAATCACCGGAATGGCGAATCCGCCGGCTTCCCGAATGGCGGCGGAGAGCGGCAGCTCGCCGGGTCCGGTCACGTTATAGACGCCGCCCTGTTTTTTCTCCAGCGCCAGCAGGAGCGCTTGTACCATGTCGCGCTCGTCAATGACCTGGATCATCGGGTCGTAGCCGAGCGGCACCGGAACGACGCCAAAGCGCAGATAGGTGGTGAGGAAGTTCTGCACATGCGGGCCGACGATGTGGCAGGGGCGAAGGAGCGTCGTGACGGTGGACTTGGCCTGATGCATCCAGGAGCGGCAGTACGTGTCGAACTCGACTTTGTCGCCCATGTCGGCGTACCGCTGAATGGCTTTGAGCGGATGATCCTCCGTTAGGAAGGTCGGATTCGTCGGGTCCGCGCCATACACATCGGCGCTGCTCAGTAAAATCGTCTGCGGAACCCCCTGCCGCTCGCAAGCGGCCAGCAACCGCATGGTGGCGATGACGTTGACGGTGTGCCGAACTTGCATCGGCAGTCGGGCGTCATTGGCGACCGCCAGGTGAATGACCGCGTCAAATCGCTCGTTGCGAAACAGGTTTTCCAGGGCTTTTTTGCGAATGTCGAGCTGCCGATAAGCGATGTCGCGGCGGATGGGGAGCTGTGGCGGCCGCCGCCCGATGCCAATCACTTCCCAGTCGGGCGGGATGGCCGAGGCAAGCTGGGTGGCAAGCCCGCCGGCAATGCCGGTAATCAGAAGCCGCTTGCGCTGGGACGCGGCGGAAGCCTTCTTGGTCATCGGGATATGCCCGGCCGCCCGAGCCGCGCTGACGGCGCGGGCGGCCACCTGGGGGCTGCGTCGAGCGGAGTCGCCGCCACTCGGCCATTTCCTCTACTCGTTCCCCTGCTACTCGTTCCTCTGCTCGCGCTTCTAGTCGGCCATTTTCTTCGCGTTCTCGATGGCGTCTTCAATGGCGCCGCACATGTAGAACGCCTGTTCCGGCAAGTCATCGTGCTTGCCTTCCAAAATAGCCTTGAAGCTGCGGATGGTATCCGCCACCTTGACATACTTGCCCTTGCGTCCCGTGAACTGCTCCGCCACGTGGAAGGGCTGCGAGAGAAACTTCTGGATTTTGCGCGCCCGGGCCACCGTCAGCTTGTCGTCTTCGGAAAGCTCGTCAATGCCCAGAATGGCGATGATGTCCTGAAGCTCCTTGTAGCGCTGGAGCGTCCGCTTGACGCCTTCCGCGACTTCGTAGTGCTCGCGCCCGACGACCTGCGGATCGAGGATTCGAGAAGTCGAGTCAAGCGGGTCCACCGCCGGGAAAATCCCCAGCTCGGCGATCTGGCGCGAAAGCACCGTTTTGGCGTCAAGGTGCGCGAAGGTGGTCGCCGGAGCTGGGTCGGTCAAGTCATCGGCCGGGACGTAGATGGCCTGCACCGAGGTAATCGAGCCGGTTTTGGTGGAGGTGATGCGCTCCTGCATCTCGCCCATTTCCGTGGCGAGCGTCGGCTGATAGCCCACGGCGGAGGGCATTCGCCCAAGAAGCGCCGACACTTCCGACCCGGCCTGCGTGAAGCGAAAGACGTTATCCACGAAAAACAGCACGTCCTGATTCATCTCGTCGCGGAAGTATTCCGCGACGGAAAGCCCGGAAAGCGCCACGCGCGCTCGCGCGCCTGGCGGCTCGGTCATCTGCCCATAAACCAGCGCGATTTTCGATTCCTCGAGATTATCCATGCGGATGACGCCGCCTTCCTGCATTTCCACCCACAGGTCGTTGCCTTCGCGCGTCCGCTCGCCGACGCCGGCGAAAACCGAATAGCCGCCGTGACCCATGGCGACGTTGTTGATGAGCTCCATGATAGTCACGGTTTTGCCGACGCCCGCGCCGCCGAAGAGGCCAATCTTGCCGCCCTTGAGAAAGGGCTGAATCAGATCGATGACCTTGATACCGGTTTCGAGCATCTCGGCTTCCGTGGACTGCTGCTCGAATGACGGCGCCGGGCGGTGAATCGGGTAGCGCTTCTCGCACTTGACGGGACCCATTTCGTCCACCGGCTCGCCCAGGACGTTCATCACGCGCCCGAGCGTGCCCTTGCCGACCGGGACGCTAATCTGCGCCCCGAGATCATAGACTTTCATCCCTCGCACCATGCCCTCGGTGGGCAGCATGGCGACCGCCCGCACCAGCCCATCGCCAAGATGGCGCTGCACTTCGACGACGACATCAATGGGTTGCGCCACCTCAAAGCCCTCGCTGGTGACGCGCAGGGCCTGGTACATCGGCGGCAAGTAGCCCTCGCCGAAAGCGACATCCACAACTGGGCCAATAACTTGAACGACTTTCCCCGAAGCCGGGGCGGGAGCGGGCGCGCTCATGACGTGTTTTTTCCTCCGAAAAGCGCCCGGTTGCGCGAGGCAGCCGGCGCGGTATGCGTTTCGCGGTCATTTTGGCGCGACGCTACCACACCGGCGATTCCTTTGACCACCGCCCTCGGCCGTCTCCAGGGCTTGCGCGCCCTGGTCGGACTTTCTCCCGATAAGCCATCGCAATCCGGTTGCAATCGGCTCCGGCATGACACAAGCTAATGCGAGCGCCTAAGCGCGCGTCAGGCGGTCGGAGCTTGGGAGGCTGCCTCCGGGTCGCCGACACTGAGTAGGGACGGGCGAGGGGGGCAGGTTTTCTCCGAGGAGGACAGCCGCCAGCGCCATGACGGATCAGACTGTGACGCCTGTACTTGACCAGTCCGCCCCGCGCGCCGCCGCGAGGTTGCCTGAGAGCCAGTTACAAAGCTTGTTCGAGCAGGGCCGGCGACTGTGGGAGCGGGGCGAGCTAGAGGCCGCCCAAGCGGCCTTTCGCCAGGCCGTCCGCTGCGACGCCGAGCATGCGCCCTCCTACCAATGGCTTGGCGCGGTCTTGCGCGACCTGGGCGAGTTGCGGGCGGCGGTGCGCATGTGGCGAACCGCCGAAGCGCTCGCGCCGGATGACCCGCGCGCGCTCCTCAACCTGGGCGTCGGCTTATTCGAGTTGGGCAAGTTCTTCGTCGCCAACCGCACCGCGGAGCCGCTCCAGCTTTTGCGCCGCGCCGTCGCCTGCGCGACAGCGCCCTATGCCAAGGCGTGGTTTAACCTTGGCAATGTGCTCTATGTGCACGGCGACTATGCGGCGGCGCGCGAGGCTTATGCCGCCGCGCTCGCCGCCGATGCCGGCTTGGCCGTCGCGTATCGGAATCTGGGCAACGCGTTGCTGCGCCTGGAGCAGCCCGCTGCGGCGCTCGACGCTTATCGGCAGGGAGTGGCGGCGGGCGATACGGATGTCGCCGCGCATCACAACCTGGGCTTGGCCGCGTTGCGCTTGCGCGACGCCCAAACGGCCGAGGAGGCGTTTCAAGCGGCCGTGACCCTGCGCCCGACCGATGGCGAGTGCTGGCTTGGGCTGGGCAACGCCCAGGCGCTGCGCGGGGACTTTCAGGCGGCCGGCGCGGCTTTCGCCGAGGCCCGGGCGAGTCGCGGCGGGCAGTATCCGGAAGCGGCCCTCGATCTGGGCAAGGCCCTGCTCGCGATGGGCCAGTCGCAAGCGGCCGCTGAGCTTTTGTCGCGCCAGCTCGCCGAGACTCCGTTGCCGGGCTTCTATCGCCAGTTGAGCCGCGCTTATGTCAAGCTCGGGCAGCTTGCGGAAGCGGCGCGCGTCCTGCGGAGCTTTGTCGCGACATCATCTGGAAATACGGCGCAGGGGCACTATGAGCTGGGCCTGGTCCTGGCGCAGTGCGAGCCGCCCCACGTTGCCGAGCTGGCCTTTCGATCAGCCATCGAGAAAAGCCAGGGCGTTTTCCCGGAGGCCTGGCACCGCCTAGGGCGAGCGCTGATGCGCCAGAACAAGTCCGCCCTGGCGGTCGAGGCTTTCCGTTACGCCATCGAGCAGCGCCCGGATTTCGCCGAGGCGCTCAAGGACCTCGGGCAGGCGCTCTATCGGTCAAGCGACCTCCATGCCGCCGACGCCGCGCTCAACGCCGCCCTTCGCGTCGAGCGCGCGACCGGGCAGCTCAACCTGCGAGACCTCTGGGCGATTGAAGACGAGCTGCTGTCTGGATTGCGTCAGGCAGCTTGCCTGTACGACTTGCCGCCAAGCCCGTAAGCTCAGCGGCGTTGAGCATTCCCAATCTCGCGAGTCGCTTATGCTGGATACCCTCTGTGTCGCTTTGAAAGGCGCGCCGCGCGTTGTCGTCCAAACCCTCAAGGAGAAAGGCCCGCTCTCCGCCGCCCAGCTCGTGGCGGAAACCGGCTACCCGGAAAAGTCGGTCAATATGGCGCTAGGCGAGCTTGAAAAGGCGCGCCTGGTCAAGCGCGCTGGCGAGGCTTACGCCTACGCCTGCCGGGATGAAATGGCCCCGATGAGCCGCGTCCCCTTCAACACGGACTTGGGGCGTAAGGTCCATGCCGCCGCCTGCGCCGAGTGCTGGAAGAAGTGGCAAGCCCAGCAGCTCGTGTTGATGAATCACTTCGGCTTGAACCCGCTCGACCCCCAGGCGCAGAAGTTTCTCTTTGGCGCGATGGAGTCGTTTTTCTTCGGCGACGGCACGCCGCCAATGATGATTGACACGACGCTCCAGGGGAAAATCAGTCACCTCGAATAGCCCTGAGCGCCGGGATGCCGGGCAAGATGCGCGCCTCCAGCGCGGCGACCGCCGCCGCCGCGGCGCCGGTTTCCGCCGACCACGTCGCCCTGGCGCGCGCGCCAAGCGCCGCGGCCCGCGCCGGATCGGTCAGGAGCCTCTCGAGCGCCGTCGCCAGCGCGGACAGCAGCTCCGCCGGCGCTCCCGGCGCGAGCTGCCACACGGCGTCGGCGGCGCGGAAGCGGGCGAGAATGGCGCGGAAGTTCTCCGTGTGGTGGCCCGTCACGATGGGACGACCTTCAGCGGCCGGCTCCAGGATGTTGTGTCCGCCGCGCGGCGCGAGGCTTCCGCCGACCAAGGCGACCGCCGCCCAGCGGTAGGCCGCGGCCAGCTCGCCAATCGTGTCGAGCAGCAGGACGGCGGCCTGGCGGTCCTCGGGCCTGGGCTGCGAGCGCCGCGCGACTGTCCATCCAAGCCGCTGAAGCTCGCGGCCAACCTCGGCAAACCGCTCCGGGTGGCGCGGCGCGAGCAACAAGCGGCAGGCGCGCAGCTCAGGTTTCGCCCGCAGGCGAGCGAACGCTTCGGCGATGATCCGCTCCTCGCCGCCAACGGTGCTGCCTGCGACGATGCAGGGGCGACCGTCGCCGAGGCCGAATTGCCGCTGGAGGTCGGTGGCGATTCGGTCGCGGCGCGCCCGCTCCGCGGCGTCGGGCGGCGCGTACTTGAGGTTGCCCGTCACGAGCACGCGCTCCGCTGGCGCGCCGAGATGCCGGATGCGCTCCGCGTCCGCGTCCGATTGCATGAGGCAGAGCGCGAAATGACTCAGCAAGTCGCCCATGCCGCGGCCGAGGCGGCGATACCGCGCGAAGGAGCGATCGGAGAGCCGGCCGTTTGCCAGGACGACCGGGACGCCTTGCCGGGCGCAAGCGCGTATAAAGTTTGGCCAAATCTCCGTTTCGAGAATGATCGCCAGGGACGGCTTCAGGCTCGCCACCGCCCGCCGCGCCACCCACGGGAAATCGAGCGGGAAGTGAAAGTGGGCGTCCATCCAGGCGAGCTGCTCGCGGGCGCGCGCCTGTCCAGTGTCGGTAGTAGTCGAGATGGCGAAGCGAGCGCCCGGAAGCCGCTCCCGGAGCGCCTGAGCCAGCGGCTGTCCGGCCAGGGCCTCGCCGACGGAAACGCAGTGCAGCCAGATGACGGGCGGCGGCGGGCAGGGAAGCCGGAGGGCAAGGCGCTCGCGCAGGCTGCTCCAGCTTGCGCGGCGGCGCAGGGCGCGCGCGCCATAGTAGCTCAGCCACAGGGGCGCGCCGCCGGTCAGCGCCGCATTGTAAAGCCAGAATGGAAAACGCGAAAACACGCCAAAGCGCGGGGCGGGGCGGCAGACCGCGCCGCCGCCTGATAGCGGCCTGGCCGCGGCGGGCGCAGGGTGATGGCGCGCCTACTTGGCGCGCTCGATATACTTGCCTTCGCTCGTGTCCACCCGGATGACATCGCCTTCCCGGATGAAGCCGGGGACGTTGATTTGCAGCCCGGTTTCGAGCTTGGCCGGCTTGCTCGAGCCGGTCACCGTCGCGCCCTTGAGCTCCGGCTCGGTCTCGACCACTTTCAGCTCGACGACGACTGGCAACTGAATGGCGACTGGCTGCCCTTCATAAACTTCGACTTGGATGGTCATGTCAGCTGTCAGGTAGTCGAGGGCGTCGCCGAGGATTTCCTCGTCCAGCCCAATCTGCTCGTAAGTCGCCACATCCATGAAGTAATGCGTCGGGCCTTCCTGGTAGAGGTATTGCATCTCGTGCTGCTCGAGCGTCGCGCGCTCCACATCCTCCGTGGCGCTGAAGCGGTGCTCGAACGTCGTGCCGGTGATGATGTTCTTGAGCTTGGTCTGCATCATCGCCCGCAGGTTGCCGGGCGTGTGGTGGCGACATTCGAGAACGCGATGGGGCTGCTTCTCGAACAGGACGATCATCCCGCGCCGAATCTGGTTGGCTCGCATGACGTAAGGAGACTCCTCGCTGGGTGAAATGACCGCCGCCGCAAAGCCGGCTTGGCCGGGATGCCGCCGACGGACGGCAAAAGGCAAAATTCTACCGGACGTTGTCGCGCTCGGTCAAGCTGATGGGCCGCTGTCGGACGCGTTGCCGTCAGGCGGGTCGGAGGGGCGATAAGGGATGCCATAGGCGCGAAGCTTCTCGTAGAGATTCTTGCGGCTGATGCCCAGAATCCGCGCCGCTTCGGCCTTGCGCCAGCCCACCTGCTGGAGAATTTCGCGCACGTAGGCGGTTTCGAGTTCCGCCAGGGTCGGCTTGCGGGTCGGATGCCGCATCAGCGTCGCCGCGGAGGTCAGGCGGGGCGGCAGGTGCTCAGGATGGATGACCTTGCCGCCGGTCGTCAGCGCCGCCCGCTCCATCGCATGACGCAGCTCGCGGACGTTGCCCGGAAAGTCATAGCGCTCCAGGATGCGAGCGGTTTCCGGCGCGAGAGTCAGCAAGGGGAGCTGATGACGCGCCGCAATCTGCGTCAAAAAATGACGCGCGAGGGGCGCGATGTCGCCGGGACGCGCCCGGAGCGGCGGCGCTTCGAGCGTCACGACATTGAGCCGGTGAAACAAGTCAGCCCGAAAGGCTTGCCGCGCCACCGCGCCAGCCAGGTCGAGGTTGGTCACGGCAATGAGCCGGACGTCAAGCTTCGTCGGGCGCGTTCCGCCTAAGCGCATGACGCGCCGCTCCTCAATGACGCGCAACAGCTTGGCTTGGGCGCTCGGCGAGAGCGCGGCGACTTCATCCAGGACGAGCGTTCCCCGCTGCGCCGCTTCGAGGCGGCCGACCTTGGCGGCGGACGCGCCCGTGAACGCCCCGCGCTCGAAGCCGAAGAGTTCCGCTTCGAGCAGCGTTTCTGGCAGCGCGCCGCAGTCAATGACGACGAAGGGACCGGCCGCCCGGCGGCTGTGGTCATGAAGCCAGTGCGCGAGCAGGCTTTTGCCCGTCCCGCTTTCGCCGGTAATAACGACGGTCGCGTCGGTGGGGGCTACGCGCGCGGCGTCGCGCAGCAGCGCCTGCAACTCCGGCGACGCGCAGATGAAAAGCTCCAGAGCGTCCATGCGGCCAACGTCCCTCAGCTCCGCAGGCTGATGCCCAGCGCCTTGATGCGGCGGTAAAGGTAGCTGCGGTCGATGCCCAGCGCTTCGGCCGCTTGGCTCACGTTGCCGTCGAACTCCGCCAGCTTGCGGCGCACCAGCTCCCGCTCGAAGGCTTCGCTGCCTTCGCGCAGCGAGCCGAATTGAAAGCTGGTCCAGATGGAGCTAGGCGCCGGCGCGAGCGGAATGTGCTCGGCGGTGACCAGCGCGGTGACGCCGGTAATGACCAGCCGCTCGACGAGGTTGCGCAACTCGCGAACGTTGCCGGGCCAGTCGTGGCGGCGCAGCTTTTCGTAGGCGTCCTCCGTCAGAGACAGCGGCGGACGCCCATGTTGCTGGCTGAACTGGCTGGCGAAGTGGGCGACCAGCGCCGGAATGTCCTCCAGGCGCTCGCGCAGCGGCGGCGCTTGAAACGGAACGACGTTGAGGCGGTAAAACAAATCCGCTCGGAACTGTCCGCGCTCGATGGCTTCGTCCAGGCGCTTGTTGGTGGCGGCAATCACGCGCACGTTCACCTGGCGCGCGCGCTGGCTGCCGACCGGCTCGATCAGCCCGGTCTCGAGCGCGCGCAGCAGTTTCGCCTGCATCCGTAGACTCATATCGCCGATTTCATCGAGGAACAGCGTCCCCCCGTCAGCCTGCTCAAACTTCCCGCGCCGCGAATCGGTCGCGCCAGTGAACGACCCTTTGACGTGGCCGAACAGCTCCGACTCAATCAGGTCTTCCGGGACGGCGGCGCAGTTGATGGCGACAAACGGGCAGTCGGCGCGTTTGGAGGCCGCATGCAAGGCGAGGGCGACGAGCTCCTTGCCGGTTCCCGATTCACCGTAAATGAGAACCCGCCCATCGGTCGGACCCGTGAGCGCGATCTGCTGCCGGAGCGCCCGCATCGGAACGCTGTCGCCGACAATTCGACTGTCGCCGACCGTCGTGGTCGGACGGCGCGTGAGGATGGCGTGGCGGACAGCCTGCAACGTCCGCTCGATATTGAGCGGCTTTTCGATGAAGTCGCTAGCGCCGAGCCGAATGGCGCGCACCGCCGTGTCAATCGTGCCGTGGCCGGAAATCATGACCACGGGAAGGTGCGGATGCCGACGCCGGATTTGCTCCAGCGTCGCCATGCCGTCGAGCTGGCTATTCGGCATGTAGATGTCGAGCAGAACGCAGTCAATCGGCGCGGAGTCCAGCCGGCGCAGCGCCGCGTCGCCGCTTTCGGCTTTTTCGACCGCAAAGCCTTCGTCTTCGAGCACGCCGCGCAGCGACTCCCGAATGCCGCGCTCGTCATCCACAATCAGAACCGTTTCCGCCATAGCGTTATGATGATGCCGCCGAGAGACGAAAAATGCCACGGGGACGCGCCATGCACGTTGTTTTGGTCGAGCCGGAAATTCATGTCAACACCGGCAATATCGCCCGCACCTGCGTTTGTACCGGCACGCCGCTGCATTTGGTGCATCCGCTGGGCTTTTCCATTGACGAGCGCGCCCTGCGGCGCGCAGGCCTGGATTACTGGCAGTGGCTGACCTTACACGAATGGCAGCGTTTCGACGATTTGCGGGCGGCATATCCGACCAGCCGCTTTGTGTTCATCGAGACCGCGGGAGAGCGGCGCTACGACGAAATCGCCTACGGCCGGGAGGATTTCCTGGTGTTTGGAAGCGAGACGAAAGGGTTGTCGCCGCGCCTGCTGGAAGGGCAGACCGTGGCGCGCATTCCGATGGCGTCCGACGCGCGGTCGCTCAACCTGTCGAACGCGGTGGCGCTAGCGCTGTATGAAGCGTTGCGCCAGGTTGGCTTTCCGGGTCTTCGGTGAGCTTCTTTCCCCCGGCTTTTCCCCTAGGCTTGCGATTCGCCGCCAGTTTGAGGCTCTGGAGCTTGGCCTCGGCGGCAATGCGAGCCAATGACGCGCTGCGCGACGCGGTGACTCAAGCCAAGCGCTGGCTAGCGATGGCGCGACGGCAAAAGAAATTTCAGAAAAGCTAAAAATGCCGCTTAGCGGGCGCAGCGCTATCTTTATATGCTGCATTTGGCGGGGAAGGCGACGCTGGCGCGCGGGCGCTCGCCGCAAGCGAGCGCCTGCGCGCCGGCTGACGACCAAAGCGCCATCGTTTCTTTGCATGATAAGCAATCTTTTGCAATGGAGACCGTTATGACGTTTGACAGAGTTTTTTTCGCTGAGCTTTCAAAGCAAGTGCTGGGCCAGCTTCCGCCGGAGGACCGCGTTTCGGAAGCAGATGGCAAGCTCATCCAAGCCAACGCCGACCGTCTCATCGCCATGTCGGACGATT
>CALCKX010000018.1 GCA_937966115.1 uncultured Chloracidobacterium sp.
CCAGTCGTCCCCGCCCAGCTTGCCCAGCGCCACCAGCGGCGCGCCCATCGCCGACGCGCCTAGCCCATAGTGACTGTAGAGCCGCCCATCGCGCCCGCGCACGCCAATCCACGTCAGCATAGGATCGCGCAGGGTGGGCTTTCCAACTTCGATGAGGTTGCGCGCCACTTCAAAGCGGCACTGCCCGTCAATGATGTCTATGCGGCCCGGACTCGCCAGCGCATACGCCGCGCCGACCAAAAAAAATAGCCCGGCGGCCATCCACAGCGAAAAAGGCTTCACGCAAAACGCTTTCTTGTACGGAGACGACAAAATCGGCGTTGCACAAGCGCGCCGGACGCCAGTATATGCACGCCTATGAGATTTGCCCATGTTTGCTTTCGCGCGCTTCGCCCGCTGGGCGAGCGCCCGGCCGTCGCCGTCATCTGCGCGCTCGCGACGACGCTGCCGCTCCTAACCACGCCCTTCCCGCCGACCACTGATCTTCCGCAGCACGTGGCCCAGGTCCGGCTCTGGCTTGAAACTCTCCAGGGAACGCCGCAGCCGAACGACGTCGCCTATGTCGTGCAGTGGTGGACGCCCTACAGTCTGGCGTATGTGATCATGGGCGGGCTGTGGCAGGCGCTGCCGCCGGAGCGCGTCGGGCAAGCCATGCTGGTCGTCCTGAGCGTGGCCTGGACGCTGACCGTCCACTGGCTTGCTGCCCGCCGGGGACGGTCTGCCGCCGCCGCCGCGCTGGCGACGACGCTGTTTTTCAACCACGCGCTCTACTGGGGCTTTGTGAGCTTCCTGACCGGCTTCCCCCTTTTTCTGCTGTGGGCGCATGTGACGACAACCGACGCGCCGCGCGCCCGCCGGCGACAGATGCTCCTGGTCGGGCTGGCGGTCGCGCTCTACGCCGCGCACGCGCTGTGGCTGGGGCTCGCGCTGCTCTGGTTCGGCGTGGCGGGCGCGGCGCTCGGGCGACCCTGGCGGAAACTGCTCGACGAGTGCCTGTGGCTGTTGCCGCTGGCGGCGCTGGCGGCGGCGATGTATGCCAGCCTTGGCAACGCCACGGCGCTCGTGACGCACAAGACCGTCTGGACCGACCCCATCGGGCGCCGGCTGTTCACCGGCTGGCTGCCGCAGGCGGTCTATGGCGGACTGAGCGGCCCGCTCGAGCCGCTTATGCTGCTGGTCCTTGGCGGATGGCTGCTCGCCGGCGTCGTCAGGCAGGCGCGACGGCTGCGGGCGGCAGCCGACCCCGCGCTCCTCCTGGCGGGCGGACTGTGTCTGGCGGCCGGGCTGCTGCTGCCCTATCAGTATCAGTACACGATTGCCTTCGCCGAACGCTGGATGCCGGCCGCCGCAGCGCTGCTGTTGCTCGGCGCGCCGGCCCCGGAGCGGACGGCGCAGGATGATGCGGCGACGGACCGCGCCGTCGGACCGCCGCTGAGGGCCGGCGCGGCGCTGCTGTGCGTGTTGTTTTGCCTGTGGACGGCCGGGGTCTGGCGCGCGTTTGCGCGCGAGCAGGTAGCCGGCTTGGAGGCGGCGCTGGCCGCGCTCCCTCCCCGACCGCGCGTGGTCGGGCTTGATTTCGTCAAGGAGGTCACTGGCTTCCGGGGGCGGCCATTGATGCAGACGGCCGCTTACGCGCAAGTCGCGCGGGGCGGCGGCTACAGCTTGTCGTTTGCGAAATTCCCGCAGAGCTTCATTCGGTATGAAACCGACGCGGTCGCGCGGTGGACGGACGGCCTGGAATGGTCGCCAGAACACTTGACGGAGGCCGACTTGGACTACTTCGACTTTGCGCTGGCGGTCGGCGACCGCTGGTCGCATGAGCGGCTCCAGGCCAAGTTTCCGCAGCGATTGCGTTGCCTGACCGGCGCCGACCAGCCGTGGCGGCTGTACCGCGTCGTCCCGCGCGGGGGGGGGCAGCGTCGCCTGGCCTTGGCTTGGCGCGGGCGCGCAGCCGGGATGCCCGGTCATTCGCGCAGCGCGTCACTCGTACTGCTCGCGGCGGCCCGGCGATGGCGATTGGAAAGATTCCGGGTAGTTGGCGCTCTCGATCAGGTTAAGGCCCGACAGCGCCGGCGCGGACTCTTCCAGAATCTGCTTGGTGATTTCGATGTTGGCGAGCAGCTCGTCGAAATCCAGCTCGGTCGCGCCGCTGCCATCCAGCGCCGTCATGGTCACGATGTGGTCGTTGACGAGGCTAAAGCGATTCTCGATGGCTTGCAGCTGGGCCTCGACCCGGCGCACGCTGCGCTCGATTTCATCAAAGGTCTTGAGCCGCCGCCGCAGGACATCCAGGTTGTGTTCGAGCAAGGGCCGCGTCGTCGCGTCGGATGTCGTCAGCTGGCGCTCGATCTGGGCGATTTGGTTCTGAATCGCTGTTCGGTTGACCGAGCGCAGGTGCGTTTTGCGCCGCCGGTACACATCGAGCAGATCGACAAACTGCTCCCACATCGTGTCCAGGCATTGGATGGATTCGGGCAGCTTCTCCAGCTTGGTGAATTTGAGGTAGTTCTCGTAAATCTTGCCTTTCTGGAAGCGCAGATACTCGACCATCTCGCGGTCGCGCGGCTCAAAGGCGCGAATCAGCTCTTCACGCTGCCGGCGGCGCAAGAGTTGACGCTGGCGCGCCGCGCGCCGCTCGACCAGGCGTCGATAAGCTGTCAGAGCCGGCACGACGGTCAGATAAGCGGCTTCCAGCGCGGCCCCGGCCGCGAGCGGCGTCCAATCCTGCATGTAGGCCGCCGCCGACAAAAACAGCACCATTGTCCAGATGTTATATGGCTCGCCAGCGGCTTCCTTGACGTAGTTCGTTTTCGAGGTAATCGGGATCAAACCACTCATGGCGCTCAACTCAAGTGCAGCCTAGCGAGTCGCTCAGTGGGAGCGTGGCGAAGTGTCGCACCATCGAAGTGGCATTTCAAGGCGTTCTCACACGGCGCGTCGCCCGGCTTTCAGAGTCCCGCCTTAGTTTGAAAACCAAGGCGGGCTTCCATAGAGTGTGAGTCCGCTTGAGTCCGTTTGCTGGGAGTTTGAGTCCGCTTGCTGGCGCCGCTCGCCATTGCCGCTCATGACCGCCTCGCTCAACTCATTGCCATCGGCTGCCCGGAAAGACCGCGAGCTGGTCTGGACCGGCTGGTCGCTGTTGTTCTCGCTGGCGATACTCGCGCTGGGTAGCGGCAAGGCGTATTCGCCGCCGATTGCGCGCTTGACGGAGCGCGAGGCGCGGGCGCGGGCGGAAGTCTTGCTGGAGCACCTGCGCCCAGCCAGCCTGGCGGAGTGGCCGCTGTCGAGCCATCGCGTCGTGCAACAATGTCAGCGCGATGAAGTTGACCAAGCGCGCTGGGAATTCGCTTTTTTCGCCCCTGACGACAGCTATCTCTACCGGCTGACGCTGACCAGGGGCGGCGACTTTCGCGCCTTCGCGCTTTACCGGCGGATTCCGGCAGCCGAGGCTGGACCACCCCTCGATAGCGCGACCGCGCGCGCCCTGGCCGAAGCCTGGCGCGATTTCCTGGCGGCCGAGGCCAAGATTGCGCCCGTCCCCGCGGCTGAGGCGCCAGCCGTCATCTGCGAAAGCCCGCTGCCGGGGCGCGTCCGGGATGTCATCCGCCGCTGGAAAACCGATGACGCGGCGTGGCCCTTCGCTGAAGTCGCCTTTGAAGGGCAAGCCTTGCAGTCGCTGGCGCTCGTCCGAGCGGAGTCGCCGCGCCCCATCCATCTGGATGGGGAGGGGCTAGTGATTCTGATCGCGGGAATCGTCTTCTGGCTGCCCTGGCTCTTCGTTTTTATTCGGGGCGCTTTGCGCCGCGAGATGGGATCGCTCACCATCTTGGCGGTCAGCGGCATCCTCGGAGCTTCCCTGGCGATCTGGCTGGTCACGCTTTTGGGCTTCGCCATATTGATTCCGGCGACTTGGCGCGACCCGTCCATATCCGAAGTCGAGTTTGTCAACCTTCCCGATGTCGTCTATCAGGGGGTCATTTTTTTCCTGACGCTCCTGGCGACCGGCGGGGCATGGCTTGTGGCCTCGGGCCTGGGGCTGGTCTCTCTCGCGGTGACGGAGTCATACGACTGGAAGCGTCAGCGCCAGTTGCTGGGCGATATCTATCGCCTGTCGCGCCGGAAGCACTGGCCGCCATCCCAAGTGGCGCGACTTTACGGGAGCGCGTTCACGCTGGCGCTATGGATTTTGGCGATTGAAACCGGCGTCGCGTGGCAGTCCGGGCAAGCGGCGCTGCCCTGGCATGGGTTTTCGGATTGGTCGCAGTCGCTCGCCATTGGGCGACTGCCGGGTTGGAAAATCTGGGGCGACTGCTTCTTCGGCTTCTGGCTGGCGACCATCTGGCTGACGCCCCTGCTGGCGTTTGCCCGCAATCGGCTGTCGGATCGCTCCGCGGGGCTCGCCGTGGGCTGCCTGGTCGGGCTGGCGGGCTTTCCTTTCGTGGCGCAGTCGTGGGCGGCGGCGGCGGGCTACGCGCTTTTTGTCGCGGCGCTTCTGTGGACACTCCTGCGCTATGGCTGGATGTCCGTCGTTTTCGCATACCTCCTCCTCGGCGGACTCTTTCCGCTGCTGTGGTCGTTGCGTTTCCCGAGCGGCTTTGAGCTGTCCTTTCTCATTGGCGGCAGCGTGGCGGCGCTGCCCCTAGCCCTGGCCTGGCGGTATCGCCGGCCGCCGCGCCAGGGGCGGAATCAAGCCTTTGACTTGGCCCCAAGCTATGTCCGCGACCGGCTGCGGCTCGAGCGGTGGCGCGAGGAGCGAGACGTGCGCTGGCTCATTCACGGCAATTTGCTCCCGCCTTCCGGCTTTCGGGATGAGCGACAACGCGTGATTGCCGAATACGCCCACTTGCCCGAGCAGGGGCGCGAGTGGTTTGTCATCCTGCCGCTGAGCGACGAGCGGGTGGGCGTCGCGATTGGCGAGGTCAGCGGGCAAGAATTGCAAGCCTCGCTGCTGATGGCGATGGTGCTGGCGGCCATCAAGTCGAAGGCGGCGCGCTACTCGGGCTGTCCGGCAGGCGTCGTCGAGCGACTCAACAGCTTCCTGTCGCCCCGCCTGCGCGAGACTGATTCGCAAATACGCCTTGTTTACGGCGTAGCCGACTTTCACTCCGGCGAGTTCGCCTTCTGCAATGCGGGCTATGTTTCGCCTATCGCCCTGCCGCCGGCGGACGGATCCGCGCCGACCATTCTCAGCCAGGCGGTCAACGCGCCGCTGGACGGGCTAAGCGACCTGCGGTTTGCCGTCCAAGCCGCCCGCCTCGCGCCGGGCAGTCGCTTGATTCTCATGAGCGATTGGGTAGGCGAGGCGTGCAAGCTCGCCCCCGACGCCGAAGAGCTACCGCCCAAAAACGCCCGGCTGCTATCGGCTTTTGGCTCGCTTCCGGCGCCAGAGCTTCCAGGCGCGGTCATTCGCGAGGGGCGCGAGCGACTTTGGCAACAGCTCGGCGAGCCGCCAGCGGGGCCGGCGCCGGAGGTTGAAATGACTGTCATCTGCGTCGAGTTCTGAGCCTGGGCGTTCCGAGTCGCGGCGACCGGCGAGAGGTCACGCGGTCGGCTTGCCGTTGGCATCCCAAAACAAGTACCGTGCCTGGCTAGGCGCTTGGCTACCGCGCCCGGATCCTTTTTTGGAGATGCCGCCCCATGTCATTCCTCGACCAAATGACCAAAGAGCTGCTCAAGCGTTACGGCCGGCTCGCCGTAGGCAAGCCGTTCGCTCCGGTCTTTCTCAATATTCTCGCAACTTCAGTGTGCGATATGCGCTGCGTCCATTGCTTCTTCACTGACGAGCTGGACGACAAAGAGCGCAAGAAGCTGCAAATGAAGACGGAAAACATCGTTCGGGTCAGTGAAACGCTGGGCGGAAATCTCTCGGTGCTGGTCATTGCCGGCGGCGAGCCGTTTACCCGGCTCGACATGCCGGACATCGCGCGGGCGTTTTACGAAAACAACCGGCTGGAATCCATCTATCTGATGTCAAACGGGCAAATCCAGAAGCGCATCCTGCCCGATGTGGAGCGCATTCTGACGGAGTGTCCGGGCCTGCATGTCACGGTAGCGCTGGGGCTGGACGGGCTGGAAGCCGAACACGACAAAATCCGCCAGAAGCCCGGCAGTTGGGCGCGCGCCATCGACACGGCGCGACAGCTTCAGAAGCTCAAGGAAAGCTTTGACCGGCTCGATGTGCAAACCTGCACCTGCGTGATGAACTCCAATCAGGATCGGCTGTTCGAGTGGTATGACTTCCTCAAGCATGACCTCCGACCGGACAAGATCAACCTCAACTACATTCGCCCGCCGGCGGCGCGCCCGGAGGAGCTCAACATCGACCTCGACCGCTACCGGCGGCTTTCCGAAATGATTCTCGAGGACTCGCGCAGCGGTCAGACCAAGAACGTGTATGGCGGCCCCAGCGGCGCGTTCAAGGCGGCGGTGGACATCTACATGCACGAGCTGATCGCCAAAACCCAGGAAGAGAAAAAAGCCCAGCTGCGGTGCTTTGCCGGCACGGCCGGCGGCGTCATTTATGACGAGGGCACGGTGTCGAGCTGCGAAAACCTTCCGCCCATCGGCAATCTGCGGGATTACGACTGGAACTTCGCGGCGCTTTGGTATTCCGAAGCGATGAAGCTGCGCCGGGAGCGCGTCAAGGATGGCTGCTTCTGCACGCACGAAAGCAACTGCTACTACCCGTCGCTGGCGTTCAACCCAAAGCATCTGCTCAAGATCAAGCGTCTCGAGCGCGAGATTGTCGCCGCCCGCAAGCGGGTCGAGGCGGTTGACAGCGCGCCGAAAATAGCGACGGCTTCCTAGCCTTCCGTCTAGACCCAGCCGCCTAGACCCTAGCGCCGGCTAAGCGAGACAGCGCGCCCCTCGCTCCTTTGGAAAAGCGGGCTCGCGCGCGAGTCGCCGAGCGGGATGGCCCGCCATAAGCCATCCCGCTCAGGCTTGACGCCCTTTGGAAAGGCCGGCGACCCCAAGCCGCGCCCGGCGCGCAAAGCGACCGCCCCGCAGTGAAACCCGCAGTGAAAAAGGCGGCGCTCCGCGCCCAGCCGAACGCGCTCCAGACCGCAACCGCGCAAAGGCGGCAAGGCAGGCTGCCTTGCCCGAGCCGTAGAAGCGCGCGCGCAAAGGCGGCGCGAGCTGGGATGCCAATCGGCGAAGCCGCTTCTTGGCGAGGCGCTTTCGCCAAGAGCCTAGCGCATCGCCGGGCGCGCATCGCTTTTCCGGCCCGCTTTCATTCTCGGGCTTTCCTATCCCTGGCTTTTCCGTCGCGGCGCCTCGCGCAGGTTGCGCAAGCGCGGCCCTGTTGGTCATAATCAGCGGCGCTCGCGGATCCAAGCCGCGCGCCGCAGCCTCGCGCCACCCCGCCCTGCGCCTTCCGGGTTTGACCATGCGTCTCTTTCGCCGCTACGCCCCATCGCTTCGCCTGCGCATCGCGCTAGCTTGCCTTCCGTTGCGGCGACGGGCCGGCCTCTTCGCTGACTAGACCTCGCCCCGCTCATCGTCGGACATCCGCGCGCCCCTGTCGCGCGCTTCCGTTTCCCGCGTCTTTTAGGAGGTCTCAATGTCAGCCGTGATTCCCACGCTCGCCAAGTTCCCCCAGATTGTTACCGAACTGCCCGGCCCGCGGGCCAAAGCCATTGTTGAAAAAGATCACCGGTATGTCTCGCCCAGCTACACCCGCGCCTATCCGCTGGTCATCGAGCGCGGATGGGGCGCGATGATTCAGGATGTGGACGGCAATGTATTCTTGGATTTCAACGCCGGCGTCGCGGTGCTCGCCACCGGGCATGCGCATCCCGAAATCGTCGAAACCATCGCCAAGCAAGCCGCCGAGTTTGTGCACATCGCCGGCGCGGACTACTACTACCCGCAGCTTTCGGCCATTGCCGAGCGTCTTCAGCATGAGACGCCGGGCGAGTTTCCCAAGCGGGTTCACTTCGGCAACTCCGGCGCGGAAGCCGTCGAGTGCGCCCTGAAAGTGGCGATGTATGCGACGCGACGCTCGAAGTTCATCGCCTTTTTCAATAGCTTTCACGGACGGACGATGGGCGCGCTGTCGCTCACGTCATCGCGACCGGCGCAGCGGCTTGGCTTTGGGCGAGCGGCGCTGGATGTGACGCACATTCCCTATGCCAATTGCCTGCGCTGCGCCTATGGCAAGACGCCCGATACGTGCCAAGTCGAGTGCGTGAAGGTCATCGAGGAGCGGCTTTTCAAAACGACTTGCCCGAAGGAGGAAGTCGCGGCGATTGTGACGGAAGCCGTCCAGGGCGAGGGCGGGTATGTCGTCCCGCCGGCGAAGTTCCACCAGGAGTTGCGCCGCGTCTGCGACGAAAACGACATCGTTCTGATTGTGGATGAAGTGCAGTCCGGGATGGGCCGCACCGGCAAGATGTTCGCCATCGAGCATTTCGGCGTGACGCCGGATATCTTGTGCGCGGCGAAGGGGATTGCGTCAGGGCTGCCGCTCAGCGCGACGGTCGCCCGCGCCGACCTGATGAACTGGCATGTGGGCGCGCATGCCTCGACCTTCGGCGGGAATCCGGTCGCCATCGCCGCCTCGCTCAAGACGTTCGAGCTGCTGCACAAGGGATTGCTCAAAAACGCCGCCGAGATGGGCGAGCGCCTGCTGGGCGGACTGCGCATGACGCAGGCGAAGCATCCCGACCGCATCGCCGATGTCCGCGGCGTCGGGCTGATGATCGGCGTGGAGTTTGTCACCGACCGCGCCAGCCTGACGCCAGATGTCGCGTTACGTAACCGCGTCGAGCAGGAATGCTTTCGGCGCGGATTGATCGTTCTGGGCGCGGGCGACTCGACGATTCGCTTCTCGCCGCCGCTCGTCATTGACGCCGAACAAGCGGACTGCGCCGTGGAGATTTTCTCCGAAGCCATTGGCGCGGCTATCAAGGCGTGAGTTTTTTCTGACGCGAGGTTTTTCTGAAAGGATAACAATAGCTCATGCAACCTATGCCCACGCCCTATGCGCCGCCGCCTCGGCCAGCGCCCAAGTCGAGCAAAGTTTGGTTATACGCGCTCATCGGCTGCGGCGGCCTAGCCGTGGCTGGCGTTATCATCGCAGCTGTCGCCTTCTACTTCATCTACTACGCGGCGGATCAAGCGGCGAAGAATCCAGTGCGCTTCGCGGCGAAGCTTGTCGAGGCGGCGAATCCTGACATCGAAGTGGTTTCGGTGGATGAGGAAAAGCGGCTCGTCACCTTCCGCGACAAAAAAACCGGCGCGACCACGACGGTCTCGCTCGAGGAATTCCAGCAGGAAGCGCCATCCGACGACAAGCGCGACCGCCCTGACGCCGCCAAAAGCGAAAGCAAGTCGGCGGGCGCTTCCGCGCCGGATGTCAGCGTCACCGACAAGGACAACATTCCAAGCTGGGCTCCGCTGTATCCGGGCGCGAAGATCGTCGCCAAGGTGACGACTACCAACGGCGACAAGGCTTCCGGCACGCTCACGCTCGCGACGACCGACTCGGCGGACGCGGTCCTCAAGTTTTACGAAAGCAAGCTGGGTGGCACTGGCTTTTCGGTGACGCGCGCCGCGGCTGGCGGCTACCGCGCCATTGTCGCCAAGCGCGATTCGGGGGAAACGGTGACCGTGATGGCGTTTCAGAGCGAGGATGATGGCGAGCGGCAGGACGAAACGGGCATTCAACTGTCCTACCAACGCGAATGACGCGCGCGCCGGCGCCCGGCGCCTTGTCCGTCAAGCGCCGTCGCGAGCCGCGCCGGCGTCCGGCCGCTGGCGAGCCGCCCACGGGCGCGCTCACGGCGCGCCAGCCTGATGACAAAGCGCCCGCGTGACATAGGCTCAGGAGACATAGGTTCCTGACCGGGGCGAGTCATACGTCGAGGTTCTTCACGTCCAGCGCGTTCTGCTCGATAAACCGGCGGCGCGGCTCGACGGCGTCCCCCATGAGCACCGTGAAAACATCCTCGGCCTCGACGGCGTCGTTGATGCGCACTTGGAGCAGCGTCCGCTTCTCGGCATTGAGGGTCGTTTCCCAAAGCTGCTCGGGGTTCATTTCGCCAAGCCCCTTGTAGCGCTGGATGGTCAGGTCGCGCTTCGCCAGCGCGAAGACCTCGTCGCCCAGCGCCGAGCGATGCTTGACCGCTTTGGTTGTCGCGCCCTGCGAGACCGCGTAGGGGCCGGTCATCGCCTCGCGCCATTCGCTATAGAGCATGACGCACTTTTGGAATTCTGCGTGTGTCGCCAGCTCCCAATCCACCGCCGTCGCGCCGCCCTGGGTCGTGATCACGACGCGGAACAAGGCGTGTTCCTCGTCACGGTCAAGCGTGGCGTCATAACCCGCGGCAGCCAACGCATCCGCCAGCCGGCGCGGCCAGTCCTGCGTTTCAAACAGCGCATGCAGCTTGCGCCCCGGCCGGTAGCCGCCCTCGTCGGTCGCCGCCCGCAGCGTCAGCTCCATCAGCCGCGCATCCCGCCGGAGTCGCCGCTCGAGCTTGGGCGCGAAGGTCTCGAACTCCAGCAGCTTGTCGAGAAACCGCGACAGCTCGCGTCCCGTCAGGATTCGCCCGGTCGGCTCGACCTTCACTTGCACGTCCTCGGTCGCCCGCTTGAGCAAGTGCTTGTTCAGCTCGCGGTCGTCGAGCAGGTACTGCTCCGACTTGCCTTTCTTGATTTTGTAGAGCGGCGGCTGCGCGATAAAGACGTGGCCGCGCTCGAGCAGCTCCGGCATCTGGCGGTAGAAAAAGGTCAGCAGGAGCGTCCGGATGTGGGAGCCGTCCACGTCGGCGTCGCACAGCAGGATGATCTTGTGGTAGCGAAGCTTCTCAATCGAGAAGTCAGATTTTCCAATCCCCGTGCCGAGCGCCATGATCAGCGCGCCGATTTCGCCGTGCGAGAGCATCTTGTCGTAGCGCGCCTTCTCGACGTTGAGAATCTTGCCCTTGAGCGGCAGGATCGCCTGCGTGCGCCGGTCGCGGCCCTGCTTGGCGCTGCCGCCGGCGCTGTCGCCCTCGACGATGAAAAGCTCCGCCTTCGACGGGTCGCGCTCCGAGCAATCGGCCAGCTTGCCGGGGAGCGTCAGATTGTTGAGCGACGACTTGCGCGAGATTTCGCGCGCCCGCCGGGCGGCTTCGCGCGCGCGCGCGGCGTCAACCGCCTTCATGATGATGCGCTTGGCAATTGCCGGACGCTCGCCGAAATATGTCTTGAGCTGCTCGCGCAGGATGGAATCCACCAGCCCTTTCACGTCGCTGTTGAGCTTGTTCTTGGTCTGTCCTTCAAACTGGGGCTGCGGAATCTTGACGCTGACCACCGCCACCAGCCCTTCCCGCACATCATCGCCGGTCAGATTTTCCTTGAGCTGCTTGCTGAGACCTTCGCTCACAGCGTAGGCGTTGACGCTGGCCGTCAGCGCCGCCCGAAAGCCCGACAGGTGCGTGCCGCCATCCACCGTATTGATGTTGTTAGCGAAGCTGAAGACTTTTTCGTCGTAGCCGTCGTTGTATTGAATCGCCACCTCGACCGTCACATCGCCCTGCGTCGCCTCGCAGTAAAAGGGTTCGGGCATCAGCGTCGTCTTGTTACGGTTGAGATGGCTGACGAACTCGGCAATGCCGCCCCGGTAGAAAAACTCCTGCCGCCGCTCCTGCTCGCCGCGCTCGTCGGTGAGCGTGATGGTCAGCCCCTTTGTCAAAAAGGCCTTTTCGCGCAATCGCTGGGCCAGGGTATCGAAGTCGTAGGTCGTCGTGGTGAAAATTTCGCCGTCCGGCTTGAAAGTGACGCGCGTGCCCCGCTTGGCAGTTCGGCCGGTTTGGGCGAGCGGCCGCGCCGGGATGCCCCGCTCGAACTCCTGCTCGTGAACGTAGCCGTTGCGATAAACCTCGACGCGCAGCCACTCCGACAAAAAGTTGACGCACGAAACCCCCACGCCGTGTAGCCCGCCCGAGACCTTGTAGGTATTGTCTTCGCCAAATTTCGCGCCGGCATGAAGCTCCGTCAGCACGATTTCGACGGCCGACCGCTGGCGCGGGTCGTCCTGCTTGATGTCCACCGGGATGCCGCGCCCGTTGTCAATGACGGAGATCGAGTCGTCCGGATGGATGATGACATCCACCTGCGTGCAGTAGCCGGCCAGGGCTTCATCCACGGAGTTATCCACGACTTCATAGACGAGGTGGTGCAGCCCCAGCTCGCCGTTCGAGCCGATATACATCGCGGGGCGCAGACGAACGGCGTCGCGCCCGGAAAGCGACGTGATCGAATCGGCCGTGTACGTTTCAGCCGCCGCCAATGAGCGGGCTTCGGGTTGGGTTTTTGGTGTGGTCATGGCGCGTGAGTGGTTGGGCCTTTCGAGAAAACTTTCGAGAAAAAATGCCTATCCGGCGTGATTCGCTTTCTGGCTGTGACGTTCAAGCCGGGCGCAGCGTGAGAAAAAGACTTCGGGCAAAGCGGGTGAACTGGCTGTCGTTATCCACGTATTCAGTCTTTTCCATCGCCACTTTTCCAATGCCGGCCCGCTTGAAAGGCTGCCGGCTGCTTGTTTTCGTCAGCCCCCAAACCGGCTCCAGCGCCGGCGAGAGCGCTCGAAAATCCTGATTGACCACTGTCGCGGCGGGGCGCGCAGCCAGCAGCCGGTCGCCGAGCAGCGCATGGTTTTCGGCCGCGAGCAAGCTGCGCCCGGGCCCCAGGCACGAGTAATCGAAGCCATCGGCGCGAATCCGCGCATGAGTGGCCAGGCTTGGGCCGAACAAGTCAATCACCGCGACTTCCTCATCGGCGGTTATCAGCTCCTCGCGCTCCGGCTTCGCCCGTCGCCCGGACGATTCGCGCGCCAGCACTTGGCGGAAGCGCAGCGCGCCAAACACGATGAGCGAGACCTCCTGCCAGGCCAATCGCAAGGGCGCGGCCGACTCGCTTCCGAAAATTTCGAGATGGTCGCCGGCCAGCGTCAGGGCGCGCGCGCGGCGCGGCGGCTGGAGCGGCGCCAACTGCGCGTCCGCCAAAATCAGCGTCCGCAGCCCCGACTGGGCCAGCCGCTGAGCGAGCAGCACGGCGTCGCGAGCGGTCGCCGCGCGGGCGACCGGCACCGGAGCGGGCGCGGACAGCAGGCGCTCGGCCTGTTCCGCCGTCAGCCGACCAGCGGCGGACACTTCCGCGATGGCGGTGGACGCCAGGGGGGAGCCAGGCAAGAATATCACGTTGTAACCCGGCTCGATATCGGAAGCGTCCCGCAGGCTGGGCAGGACGCGGCTTTCCTGTCCTGGCAGCTCCAGCGGCTGCCCGCAAAAGAGGCAGGCTGAGCGATGCGTCCCATTCGGACGCCCGCACCTGGGACAGGCTACAACGGAAGGACCGGCTGTTGTCATCGCGCGCTACGTCACCTGCTGTACATCGCGGGCCGCCATCTAGGTTATCATTTCGCGGGCGATGGCGAAGGTCGGATTGCCCGACCGCCAACTTTACCGCCCCGCGAGCCGAAAGCCCCTGTGAAACGCTTGACGGTCGCTATTACCGGCGCGAGCGGCGCGATATACGCGCAACGGCTGCTGCACCATCTCGACGCTAGCTCGGAGGTCGCGCAGATTAACTTGGTCATCAGCGCGCTGGGCGCGACCGTCATTCGGGAAGAGTTGGAGTTGCCGGTCACGGGGGCGCGGCAAAGCGACGCCGAGCTGCTGCTTGGGCGGCCGACGACCAAGATCGCGCTGCTGCCGGTCAAGGACGTGGGCGCCACGATCGCGAGCGGCTCTTATCCCTGCGATGGCATGGCCGTCGTGCCGTGCAGCATGGGGAGCCTGGGCTACATTGCGGCCGGCATCGCCCGCGACTTGATTCACCGGGCGGCCGACGTAATGCTCAAGGAGCGCCGCGCGCTGGTGCTGGTGCCGCGCGAAACCCCGTTCAACGCCATCCATCTGGAGAACATGCTGCGCGTCGAGCGGGCTGGCGCGCTGATCTTGCCGGCCTGTCCCAGCTTTTACCATCGGCCGCAATCGGTTCTGGATTTGGTTGACCACCTGGTTTTTCGCATCATGGCGCACCTCGGCGTGCCGCATCCAACCGAGACCGCCTGGCAGGGGCGGCGCCCAGCCAGCGAGTGACGAGCGAGCGCCCAAGCCGGGGAGCGACGCGGGCGGCGTCAGCAGACGGCTACGCCAAGTGCAAGTCTTCAAGAATCTCGCGCCGCCCGTAGCCGCGCTGGCGCAGGTCGCGTCCCCACCGCACATCCGCGGCGATCAGCCGAATGTCGAGCAACGGAAATTTGCCCCGCAGCTCAAGAATGGCATCCTCCAGACTGGGAAGCTGGATAGCCTCCAACAAGGCGTCAAGATATTCAGCGGTCGTGGAAGCCGGCATGCCCTTCTGCTCCTCTCGCGCTTTGCCCGCAGCCTTGCCGGAGCTTGCGCTCCCGGCCGCCTTGCGCTCGGCGGTCGCGCCCCGGCGGCGAGAAACGCTTTGCTAAGCGTTGCGCCGATGCTACACCTTCCTGCGGACAGCTTCAATCGAGTCGGATGGCGGGGCGTCGCCGACAACTGCCGCGGAGCGCATCATGAAACGCGGAGCGCGCCATGAAACGGGATGACTACCGCCGCGAGTTCGCCGGCTTTCAGCTCGCGCGGGCGCAAACGCGCCAGGACGGATGGCGACAAGGCTCGCCGTTCGAGCCGCTTCCAGCGCGCATTCACGACCGCTTCAGCGACTTGTGGTCGCCAACCGCCATCGCGGCGCTGCGCGGCGAGCGCGACGCCGACCAGTCGCGCCCAGAGGTCGAGCGACGCGGCGGGGAGGTGTTGCGCGCCTTCGCGGAAGCCTGGCTCATCCGCTCGCAATGCCGTGAAATCGAGACGGAGCTGCACCGCGCGCTGACCGCGCCCATCATCGCCTGGCAAGGGGAGCGGCAGGCGGCGGTCGCGCTGGCCGCCCAGGCGGCGCGGGAGACCGACCCGGCGCGGCGCGGCGCGCTCAAAGGCAAGCTGGCGGCGCACTATGCCAGCTTGGTTGACCTTCGGGAACAGCGCCGCGCCGCTTCAGCGGCCGCGATACAGCGTCTGGGCTACGCCAGCCCGGCCGCGCAGGCGGCGCAACAGGCGCAGGCGCTCCTGGGCGAGGACCTCGCCGCCTGGATTGCCGCTTGCGAGCGGTTTCTGGCGGAAACCGACGCGGATGACGCCCGCGCCGCCGGCGCGCCCGACGCCAGCCCGCCGGCGGATGATCCCTTCGAGACGCGCCGGATGCGCGGCGCGATGGAAGCGACCCTGCGCAGCCTCGGCATCCGCCCGTGGCAGCAGGCCAATGTGACGATTATCTGGCGGGCGCAGAGCGCGACCGGCGTATTTCGGGCGCGCGTCCCGGAAGACATTCGGTGGGCGGTAGCGGCCCAGCCCGGCTGGCGCGGCTGGCGGCGCTTCCTGGGCGAGCTGGCGCGCGTTCAGCACGCGGCCTGGACTTCCGCCAATCTTCCGATCGAGCTGCGCTCCCAGGGCGACCCGGCGGTTGCCGAAACGTGGCAGTGGCTTTTCGCCGGACTGCTTGACGACGCCCGCTGGGTGACGAGCCTGCTTGACATCCAAGCGTCGCCCGCGCTGCGCCAAGCCATGGCCGCTGACCGGCGCCGGCTTCTTCGACGGGCCGCGCTGCGCTGCGTCGCCTGGCAGGGCCGCGAAACGGCTAGCTGGACGCTGGAGCGCCTTCGGTCCGAGTTTGAACAGCGCCTGGGCGTTTCCCTTTCCGACTGGGAGCTGCTGGACGAACTCGATGCCGCGCTGCCGGCGCTGGCGCAGTTGCGGGGGGCTTGGCTGGCAGCCGCCCTCGATGACTGGCTGCGGACGCGCTATGGCCACTGGCACGGCAGTCGGCGCGCTGGGGATGACCTCATCGATTTGTGGAACACTGGGTTTCGCTACTCGGCAAGCCAGCTGGCGGCGCTGATTGGCATCGCCCCGATTGAGCCAGAGGCTTTTCTATCCGAGCTGAAGCCGGCCGGCGGATAGCGCGGCCCAGCCTGCAAGTTGCCGCTTGTGATAGGCTCGTAGTAAGCTGGAGGAAGCATGCGGCTTTTCTCACGTTCAACGTGCTAGCCATCGCTCCATCCCCAGACCGGAGGGCTTCATCGCCATGTCTGAAAGCTCGAACAAGATTACTTACTTCCTTGCCGGAGCCAGCATCGGCGCGCTGGTGGCGCTGCTTTTCGCGCCAAAGTCGGGACGCGAGCTGCGCGGCGACATCAGCGACGCGACGCGACGCGGCATCGACTACACTACGGAGAACGCCAGGGCGCTCGGCGAGAAAGCCTCGCACCTCTACGCTTCCGGCTACGAGAAAACGTCTGAGCTTTACGCCTTGAGCAAAGACAAGGCGGCGCACTTGCTGGAGTCGGGGAAGGGACTGCTCGACGAGCAGCGCGACCGGGTCGCGGCGGCTATCGAGGCTGGCAAGCAGGCCTATCGGGAGAAAAAAGCCGAGGCCCTGGCGCTCGATAGCAAGGAAGCGAGCGACGGCGAAGCCCTGCCGTAGAAAATGCTCCCAACCCTTCGCTAGCCCCCCTATCCTGGTTGCCGGCGGGACTGGCGCTCGCGCGCTAAGCAGCCGGCTGACGAGTCGCGAGCCGTGATGATGAATGAAATCTTCCAAGCCGTGATCAGCGTCGCGCTGGTCATCGTTTTCATCGTGCAGTTGGCGTTGCTGATCGCCCTCTACCGTCTGGTCGTCAAAGTCATGGGGCTGGTCGAGCAAGCGCGCGTCAAAACCGACCCGGTTGTGGAGCAGACGCGCCAACTGCTGGCGTCCGCCAAGCCCGTCATCGAGAAAGCCCAGACCACGGCCGAGGCCATCACGCCCATTCTGACGCGAACGCACGAGTTGCTCGGCGTGGCGCGGGAAACCGCCGCGCTGGTCCGCGACACAACCGCCACGCTCAAGACGGAAGCCCAGGCATGCTTTGCCGCGGTCACGGCGACGACGCAGGAGCTTTCGCGCCTGACCAGCGAGAGCGCCCAGGAGGTTTCGACGCTGGTCAAGGACGCCTCGGAGCAACTGCGGACGCAAGTCGACGCCTACGTGAGCGTCGCCTCGCGGACGGCCCTGCGCATTGACGACACCGCCGCCACCATCCAGCAGGACGTGCTGCGCCCCGTACACGAAATCTCGGCGATGCTCTCCGCCGTTCGGACATTTCTGAGCGTGCTCGTCGCGTCTGAGCGGAAAACCGTTGATCGCGCCTACCATGATGAAGAGATGTTCATTTAGGCTGACCGGGCGAGAAACCGCGCCGCCACGCCGAAAAACATTTGGCATCGCGCCATCCTTCCGCTAGGTTTCAATCGCTCTCCCACTTTACCGGTGGTCAGCGGACATTCATCGCATGTCCCAAACCCTTTCCGGCGGCTTGCTGATTGACAAGCCGCCCAACGCCACGTCGCATGATGTCGTCGCTCTGGTTCGACGATTCATCGGGGTCAAGCGCGTCGGTCACACTGGCACGCTTGATCCCTTCGCCACTGGACTGCTCGCGCTTTGCGTCGGCCCGTCCACGCGGCTGGCGCGCTTTCTGTCGGATGCCTCGAAAAGCTACCGGGCGGTCATGCGCTTCGGGTTCGCCACCGACACCCAGGACTTTACCGGGCAGCCCCTGACGCCGCCGCGCTCGACCGCGGACCTGACGGAAAGCCAACTGCAAGAAGTGGCGCGCAGCTTCGTGGGCAAGCAAATGCAAACGCCGCCCATGTATTCGGCCAAAAAAATTGACGGCGTGGCGCTCTACCAGTTGGCGCGCGCCGGCAAGGTCGTCGTCCGGGCGGCGTCGCCGATTGAAGTTTTCAGCTTCGACTTCCTGCCCGACGCCCAGGGCCGCATCATTCGGCAGGACGCGCAGGGGGCGACGGTCGTGGAATGCGATGTGACCTGTTCATCCGGCACCTACATTCGCGCGCTCGCCCATGACATTGGCGAGCGGATTGGCTGCGGCGCTCACCTCGTGGCTCTGCGCCGCACGGCCGTGGACGGCTTTACGGTCGAGGAAGCCCTCACGCTCGAGGACTTGCAACGCTGCGTGATGACTAACACCTGGACGGAGCGCCTGTTGTCGCCGCTCAGCCTCTTGCGCGGCTGGCCGCGCATTACGCTCGATCGTCAGGCGGCGCGGCGCTTCGTCTGCGGGCAGCCGCAGGACATATCGCCGAATGACATCGTCGGCCATCCCGGCAGACCATTTCCGGTCGCGCCGGAAGTCGGAGTAGCGGTCGCGGACGAGGCCGGGCAGCTCCTGGGCGTGGGGCGCTACTTCCCTCACGAGGGGCGGCTGCGCCCGCAGACCGTTCTTCCCATCGCAAGCTGAGCCAGCTCGCCAGAGGCGAAAGCTCGCCAGAGGCGAAAGCCTGACGCCTGATGAAGCCCGCGCCAAGCTCGGACGCTGCGTCCAGCGCAGCGCTGGCGCTACATCGCCTTTCTCGTCCGAGACCTATGGCGGGGCGATGACGGCAACTGCCACTGCGCGGGCTGTCAGTCCGACTATGCGGGCGTCGCCGTTCACTTTGACGACTACGCGGACGGCTTCGACTTCAGCCAGCTTCCGAGCCTGAGCGAGTAAGCTCGCGCGCTATCCTTTCCACGATGCGGCGCGGCACGACCGTGGCGTTTTTCATGTGCAGCTCACGCGTGAGGTGTCCGGCGACGTAAAGCCCTGGCACGTTGGTTTCATTCGTTTCCGGATCATAAACCGGGCGCTCATCGGGAGCGATGGCCACGCCGGCGGCAACGAGCAGCGAAACATCCGGGCTAGCGCCCAGCAATGCGAAGATATGCGCGCACGGCGTCTCTTGCGTATGGCCGTCCGCGCCCCGCAGCAGCGCCGCCTGCGGCGTGATCTCGACGCACTCGGTCGCATAGTGAATGGTCGCCTCCCCGCGCGCCGCGCATTCGAGCAGCGGCTCGCGCACCCAGGGCTTGATGCCGACGCGGTCGGCTTCGTCCGGGCGCGGATCGAGCGATGGGCGCCGCAAAGACCATGCGACTTGAGCTCCGGCGCGGCACAAATCGAGCGCGGCTTCAGCGGCGGAGTTGCCCCCGCCGACCACTAGAATATTTTTTCCGGCGTAAGGGAAGGCTTCCACGAAGCGGTAGGATACGCGCTCCGGCGTTTCGCCGCGGACTTTCAACCGGCGCGGGCGCCCAAAGCCGCCGGTCGCCACAATGACTCGGCGCGCCCAGTAAACGGCTTTTTCGGAAATCACTTGAAAGGCGTCGCCAATCCGCAGCACGGATTGCGCGCCCTCGTAGGCGCGGATGTTGAGGCGCAGCTCGCGGGTGGCAAATCGGGCGTAGTACTCCAGCGTCTCCTCGCGCGTTGGCTTGGGGCCGAACCTTGGCCGGAGCGTCCCCGGAACGAGCTCGATTTCATTGGGCGTTGAAAACAACGGGCGACCGATGGGATACTCGGCGATGGTCTGAGCAATCGCGGCCCGTTCTAGCGCGAAGTAGTCGAGGCCGGCTTGCTGGGCGGCATGGGCGGCGGTCAGTCCCGCCGGCCCCGCGCCGATGATCATTAGGTCGTAGGTCATGTCCGCTACTGGCTGGCGCAGGAAGCGTCAGCCGCCTCCAAGCGATACGTTATGGCTTGATAGCGGGCGTTGCAAGAACAACTCACGCCGCGCCGGCAAGTTGCGCGGGGATGCGCGACGATGCTTAGATCGCGCGCCTATGCCAAGTCTCGCTCGCCTGTGCCGTTCGATTGGCGTCGCAATTGGCGTCGCCCTGCTCGTCTTGTGGCCGTCGTCGCCCCCGCTGGCGCGCTTTGCCGAAAGCGCCCCGGCTGAGGCCGCCCTCGAAGCCGCGCTGCGCCGCCACATTGGCTACCTCGCCTCGCCTGAACTCGCCGGGCGCTTGCCTGGCGCGCCCGGCGCGGACAAAGCCGCGCAATACGTCCTGACTCGCTTCCAGCGCGCCGGACTGCGGCCGCTGGGTGAAAAGGGCTACCGCCAGCCATTCCCCTTTGTGGCCGCCGTCCGCCTGGGAGGGGACAATGAATTGACGGCGGTCATTGGCGCGACGCGCCTGACGGCCAAGCCCGACGCCGACTTTCGGCCGCTGGCGTTTGCCGCCCGCGGCCTGGCTGAAGGCGGCATCGTTTTCGCGGGGCACGGCATCGCCGCCGCTAAGGAAGCCGAATATGACGACTACGCGGGCCTCGATGTCAAAGGGCGCGTCGTCATGACGCTGCCCTATAGTCCGGCCGGCTCGAACCCGCATACGAAGTTCGGCCCGTTCCTATCGCTCCGCTACAAGGCCACCGCGGCCCGCAACCTGGGGGCGGCGGCGATGCTTGTCATTGCCGAGGAGGACGACTTCAATCGCTCCCAGATTGCCCGGCTGCGTTACGACGACGCCTTTGGCGACGCCGGCTTTCCCTGCGCCGTCATTAGCCGCGCCCTGGCCGCCAAGCTGCTCGGCGGCCCGGTCGCCGAGCTTGAAAAGACCATCGCGACGACCGGGCAGCCGGCATCGCGGATGCTCCCCAACACGCGGCTTAGGCTACGGACGGAAGTCGTCAAGGAGCGCCAAACAGGCTACAACATCATCGGCTTGCTCGAGGGCGGCGATCCGACCTTGCGCGAGGAAATCATCGTGGTCGGCGCGCACTACGATCACCTCGGACGC
>CALCKX010000019.1 GCA_937966115.1 uncultured Chloracidobacterium sp.
CCGCGCTGGCTAACCATGGAAATTCATCACTTCGACCGGCGCGGCGGGGCTTTGATCGCGCAGTTGGAAGCCCACGGCTATCGCATCGCGGGCGATCTGTCGCCGACGGCCAGCTGCGTCACCGTCGAGGCGCGCCGCGAAAGCTCCTCCCGCGCCTTGGGCATGGCGCCGTCCTCAGCGCTCTAAGGCAAGCTCCCCAATGCCAACGCGCCGCCCTGGCGGGGAGCGGGCCGGCCAGCGCGGGGGATTTCTCAAGCGCCGGCTGACGCCTAGCCCGCGACGCGGCCCGCCCGCCCTGGCGCAAGGCAATTGCGCTCCGCCGACCTGGACTGCTAGCGTTTCCCTGATTGTCTTGCGCGCTGTCATCTATGCCGTTTCCCGCCGACCATTCGCTGATCGTCGCCGATACCGCGGCGCTAGCCGATGCCGCTCTCCGCGAGCATGCCGCCGCGACCGCCGCGCTGACGCCGCTCCTGCCCGCCATAGCCGACATGGCCGCCACGCTGATTGAGACTCTCCGCCGCGATGGGCGCGTCTTTCTCTGCGGCAACGGCGGGTCGGCCGCGGACGCGCAGCATCTCGCCGCTGAACTCGTCGGGCGCTTCCTGCGCGACCGGCGCCCGCTTCCGGCCCTGGCGCTCACCACCGACACCTCGACCCTTACCGCCGTGGCGAACGACCTGGGCTATGCGGAAGTCTTCGCCCGGCAACTCATCGCCCTGGGACGCCCAGGCGACCTGCTCATCGCTATCTCGACCAGCGGCGACAGCCCCAATGTCCTGCGGGCCGCCGAGGCGGCTCGTCGCCAGCGCCTGACCGTCTTGGGCTTGACCGGCCGCGCCGGGGGCGCGCTTCCCGCCCTGTGCGACCTGTGCTTGCGGGCGCCGGCGGACGCCACGCCGCGCATTCAGGAAATACACATCCTGGTCGGACACATTCTGTGCGAGGCGGCGGAACGGGCGCTGAGCGAGGCAGACCCGTCGCCATGACGCCGCGCGCCTTGGCTGGAAGCCTGCTCAGTTACGCCTACAATCACTGGCTGACGAATTTTCCGTCGCGCCGCGTTCGCCGGGCGTACCTGCGCGCCTACCTCGGCGCGCTCGGCGCGGATACCGGCGTACAGATGGGCTGCCGGTTTCTCAACGGGCGCAAGGTCTTTCTTGGGCCGCGCAACGCCGTCAACTTCGGCTGCCTGCTCGACGGTCGGCGCTATGCCATTCGCACCGGGAGCGATGTCTCGATTGGCCCCGAAGCGACAATTCTCACCCTTGGACACGATCCGCAGTCGCCGGACTTCGCCGACCAGGGCGGCGAAGTCGTCATTGGCGACCGGGTATGGATTGCCTACCGGGCCATCATCATGCCTGGGGTGACGCTAGGGGAAGGCGCGGTGGTTGCCGCGGGCGCGGTGGTCACGAAGGATGTCGCGCCCTTTACGATTGTCGGCGGCGTCCCGGCGCGGCCCATCGGGACGCGGGCGCTCGATCTGCGCTACGTTTTCAACTACGCGCCCTTCCTGCTCTAGCGCATCTTCCGAAGCGACAGCGCCGCCCGCGCCCGGCGGACTCCCGACGAAAGCCGCGCCGCCGCGTAAAGCGGGCGCGGATTCACGCCGTCGGGCGCAGCAGCAAGCGCAGGAAGTAGGGCGCGCCGATGATGGCCGTCACGATGCCCAGCCGGATTTCCTCCGGGCGGTTGAGGGTGCGGGCCAACAGGTCGGCCCCCGCCAGAAACGCCGCGCCGACAATGGCGCACGCCGGCGCCAACACGCGGTGACGCGGCCCGACCAGCAGCCGCGCGGCATGCGGGACAATCAGCCCGACAAAGCCAATGACGCCGCCCACCGCGACCGCCGCGCCGGTCAGAAGCGCCGCCGCGAGCAGAATGATCCAGGTCGTCCGGCGCGTTTCCACGCCCAGCGCGCGGGCGTCCTCGTCGCCCAGCGACATGACATCCAGCTCCGGCGCGTAGGCCAGCGCCGCGCCAAGCCCAACCAAAACGCAGGGCAACAAGAGCCGAACGTGCAGCCAGGTTCGACTATCGAAGCCGCCCATGAGCCAGAATGAAATTTCCTGCGCGACTTCCCACCGCTTCCACGCCAGCGATACCGCCAGCGCGGTGAACGCCCCGCACAGCGCCCCAATCGCGACGCCGGCCAGCAAAAGCGTCGCGATGGGCGCCCCCCCAGCCCGGGCCGTCAGCGTATAGACGGCGACCAGCGCCGCGGCGCTGCCGACAAAGGAAAACGCCGGGACATACGCGGGCGAGACCGCCGACAGCCCGGAGGCAATGGCCAGCACCGCGCCGAGCGCCCCGCCGGCGCTCGTGCCGATGATGTCCGGCGACGCGAGCGGATTGCGAAAGAGGCCCTGCATCTGGACGCCCGCCGTCGCCAACGCCGCGCCCGCCAGCGCGGCAACCAGCGCGCGCGGCAAGCGCATCGCCCACACAATCGCCTCATCGGTCGGCGTGGAGCCGCCAATGCCCAGCCAGGGAAACAGCTTCGACGCCAGCGCCGCGACGATGGCTGACAACGGCAGGCTGACGCTGCCAAAGGCGACGCTGGCCACAATGGCCGCCGCCAGCAGCCCAAGCGCCAGCGGAAAGAATAACCGGGGCGGGATAGGGCGGCGCATGGTCATTGACTGAAATAGCGCGTCAGCCAGTCAAGCAGCCAAATTACGGCGGCGGCATAGACCAGCGTCGCGGCATAAGCTAGTCGCCAGGAGCGCGCAGGGGTTTCTTCGAGCTTTTCTTCCGGCATGACGCTTGGCGGTCCGCAAAAGCGCTGGCGAGCTGCGCCGAACGAGCTTCTTGCCAAGCCCGGCGCTTGCGGACGGATGCCCAAACGCTACAATGCCGCCGCGCCGCTGACAACCTCGATAATCTCGTTCGTGATAGCCGCCTGCCGAATGCGATTCATCGTCAGGGTCAAATGCGCGATGACCTCGCCGGCGTTACGGCTCGCGGCATCCATTGCCGCCATGCGCGCGCCGTGCTCCGAAGCCACCGACTCGAGCAGGGCTTGGAAGATGCAGGTTTCAACGAAGCGCGGGAGCAGGCGGCCGAGAATTTCCGCCGGCGGCTGCTCGTAGAGATAGTCCGGCCCGATTGCATCCGCCGCGCGGCCGTCCGCTGCGGGGCGTCCGATTGGCAGCAGCCGCTCGATGCGGACCACCTGGGAAATGGCCGAGCGAAACTCGGCATAGACCAGCAAGACTCGGTCGGGCCGCGCTGCCAAGACCGTTTCCTCGGCGGCCGCGCCCTCGTAGAGGTTCAGGATGTCCTGAGCGATTTCGACTGCCGCCTCATAGCCAAACGACTTCGACGTGAGATTAATGTATTCCCTCCGAATCGGCACGTTGCGCCGCCGGAAGAAATCCCGCCCCTTGCGCCCAATCGCGACCAGCTCGACGCGCTCGCTCGGATGCTCCGCGATGTATTGCTGAACCGACCGGATGAGGTTGGCGTTGAACGCGCCGCACAGCCCTTTGTCGGCGGTCATCAGCGCCAGAAGCGTCCGGTTGCCCGTCCGCTCCTCCATCAGCGGGTGGGTAAAATCCGCCGCTGCCGCCGAGAGGTTGCGGAGAACTTCCTGCATCTTGCGCGCATAGGGGCGCGTCGCCGTCACCCGCTCCTGCGCCCGCCGCAGCTTCGACGCCGAGACCAGCTTGTACGACTTCGTGATCTGGCGCATGTTCTTGACGGCTTTGATGCGCCGTCTAACGCCCTGCAAGTTCGGCATGGCACCCTCTTATCGCATCCGCTTATCGCGCCCTCGCATGGCGGCGACCGCTCAGTTTTTGACGATGAAAGTCTGCTTGAAAGCGTCCGCCGCCGCCTTCATTCTGGACTTGATGTCATCCGTGAGCTCCTTTTTGGCGGCGATGTCATTGAGCAGCGCGACGTGGTTGTTCTTGAGATAGGCGAGCAGCTCGGTCTCGAAGCGGCGCACTTCCGAAACGGGAATGTCGTCCACATAGCCATTGGTGGCGGCCCAGATGGCGAAGACCTGCTCCTCGAGCGGCATCGGGACATACTGCCCCTGCTTGAGGATTTCCGTCAGGCGCTGCCCGCGCGCGAGCAGGCGCTGGGTCGCCTTGTCCAGGTCGGAGCCAAACTGCGCGAAGGCCGCCAGCTCGCGGTATTGGGCCAGCTCCAGGCGGAGCGTCCCGGCGACCTGCTTCATCGCCTTGGTTTGCGCCGAGCTGCCGACGCGCGACACCGAGTTGCCCACGTTGATGGCCGGGCGAATCCCGGCGTTGAACAGGTCGCTTTCGAGGAAGATTTGCCCGTCGGTAATCGAGATGACATTGGTCGGGATGTAAGCCGAGATGTCGCCCGCCTGAGTTTCAATGACCGGCAACGCTGTCAACGAGCCGCCGCCGCGCTTGTCGTCATATTTCGCGGCGCGCTCCAGCAAGCGCGAGTGCAGATAAAACACGTCGCCCGGATAGGCTTCGCGTCCCGGCGGTCGCCGCAACAAAAGCGAAATCTCGCGGTAGGCGACGGCATGCTTGGAGAGGTCGTCATAGATGCACAGCACATGCTTGCCGCGATCCATGAAGTACTCCCCGATGGCCGTCCCGGCGTAGGGCGCGATGTATTGCATCGCCGCCGGATCGGACGACGCCGCCGACACGACGATGGTGTAGGGCATCGCGTCGTTTTCCTCCAGCCGCTTGACGAGTTGCGCAATCGAGCCTTTCCGCTGCCCGATGGCGACATAGATGCAGATTAGGTCGCGGCCCTTGGAGTTGATGATGGTGTCAATCGCGATGGTCGTCTTGCCGGTCTGCCGGTCGCCAATGATGAGTTCCCGCTGGCCGCGGCCAATCGGAATCATGGCGTCGATGGCTTTAATGCCGGTCATCATCGGCTCTTTCACGGATTTCCGCTCGACGATGCCCGGCGCGATCCGCTCAACCGGGTTGAAGCCGTCATTGGCAATCGGCCCGCGCCCGTCAATCGGCTCGCCCAGCGCGTTGACGACGCGCCCCAGAAAGCCCTCGCCCACTGGAACGGACATGATGCGCTTCGTTCGCTTTACGAGGTCGCCCTGCTTGATGGCGTGATACTCGCCAAAGAGCACGGCCCCGACCTTGTCTTCCTCCAAGTTGAGCGCGATGCCCTTCACCTCATGGGGCAAATCCAGCAGCTCGCCGGCCATGACGTTGTCCAGGCCATGGATTTCAGCGATGCCATCGCCGACCTTGATGACCGTCCCAACCTCGGCGACGGTCACGCCAGATTGAAAGCTTTCGATTTGCTCGCGGATTAGTTGACTGATTTCGTCAGCTCGGATGGCTTCCATATCATTCCTCGGACTGCCTGTCAGCTATTGACGTCGGGCAAGTCGCTCTCGAAATTCGGCAAGTTGAGTCCGAATGGACCCATCGTAATAAACGCTGCCGACCCGGGCGACGATCCCGCCAATCAGGTCCGGCGATTCCTTGTAAGTGACGCGGATGTCGCTGCCGACGACTTCCTTCAGGCGACGCTCGAGCGCACGCCGCTCGCTGACGCCGAGCGCAACGGCGCTGGCGACCTCGACTGCCACGATGCCCGAGCGGGCATCCGCCAGCGCCTCAATCGCCGCCTGGATATCGCTCAGCGCCGCCATGCGCTGGTTGCGCAGCAGCACGCCCAGAAAGTTGGCCGTTATCGGGCGCGGCTTGAGGCGAGCGCACAGCGCCCGCAGCAAGCCCTCCTTCTGAGCGAGCGGAATGGTGGGACTGGCGAAAGCGTCCGCCAGCTCGGCATGCGCTTTCGTCAACCGGTGAAACTCTCTCAGCTCGGCAACGACCTTCGGCAAATCGGCTCCGGCGGCGTCGGTCAGCGCGCGGGCGTAACGATTGGCAAGTGAACTCATAAAATGGCAAGCATCCGCCAGTAAGCTTTCTCTCGGTTGCGCTTTCTCGCAGTGATTTCTTCGGCGCGCTTCACGCGCGCGGCTTCTTGAGCTGGGCGACGTAGCTTGCGACAAGCCGCAACTGATCGTCCGCCAACAACTCGCGCCGCACCAGCGCCTCCGCTAACTCGACCGCCTTGGAGGCGGCAAAGGCCTGGAGGTCGAGCCGCGCCGACTTGCTCGCCCCCTCGATTTCCATTTTGGCCAGCCGTCGCAAGCGCTCGGCGTCCGCCTCGGCCGCCGCCACGATGCGGTCGTGCTCAGCTTGGGCGTCTTGCTCGGCCTGCCGGCGAATATTGGCCAGCTCGGCTTCGAGACGGGCAAAGCGGTCTTCTAGCTCGCGCAGCTTGGTCTCCGCCAAGGCTCGCTCCTGCCCGGCCCGGTCGAGCGCCTCGCGGATGTTTTGAGCCCGCTTGCGCAGCCCCTCGGCAATGGGCTTGGCCAGGAAGAAGGCGAGCAGTCCGGCGTAAATCGCAAAGTTGAGGAACTTGGCCCAGAGCGGGATGGCGGCGGCTAAAAACGCCAAAGCGGCAAGCGTCATGGTCATCGCGGCGTTCCAATCTGACGCCCCAAAATCGTTTCGGCAATAGAAGCGGCCAAATGCTCGGCGTCACGCGCCAGGGCTTCCTTCGCCGCGGCGACCTGCGCGTTGAGCGCCTGGGTGGCTGCCGCGACTTCGGCCGCCGCAGCCTGCTTGGCGGACTCGATTAGCTCGCTGCGCCGCTCAAGCGCAGCCGCCCGCCGCTCCTCGATGATCTTGGCGGCCGCCACCCGCCCCGCCCGCAGCGCCGCCTCGTACTCAGCCAGGCGCTGATCGTAATCGCCCAACGCCTGACGAACGCCGCCGGTGAGACGCGCCCGCTCGTCGAGAACGGCCAGGATCGGCTTGAAAACCAGCGCGTTGAGCAGATAGGCCACCAGCAGGAAAACGCCTACGGTGACGAAAAGCGACCAATCGGGCGTTAGCAAGTTGCTTTCAGCGGCAAGAAACAAGCTTGCCGGTCGCCCACTCGCGCCCAATAACGGTTCAGTCATAACGAAAGCGAAACCGGCGCGAAGCCCTCGCGCGCCAGATGGTGATTTGAAAAGCAGGCTGCGAAGTTACTCGCGGACGCGGCCACTGTCAACCGCGAAAGCGCGGGACATCGCCCCTCCCAGCGGGCTGGGGACGCCGCGCCAGCCTCCGGCGGCGGCGCGCTTTTTGCGCGAAGGGGAAAGCCATAGCTGGGGCGAGTGATGGGATTCGAACCCACGACCTCTTGAGCCACAATCAAGCGCTCTAACCGACTGAGCTACACCCGCCACAAAGCGACCATAAGCAAGTCCGCCACTCTAGCGCGACGCGCCCCGAAAAGGCAACGGCGGTCGAGCGAAAGCTCGCGCGCGCCGTGACGCCGCGGCTAATCCGCATCCCCGGCTTTTTCATCCAGCCCGAAGACCTTGCCGACCAGCGCCTGCAATCGCTTGCCAGTCGCGACGCGCAGCCCGCCTGTCGGACGGGAGGACGACGAGCGCTTCATCTTGATAGACTGACGCCGCCGCTGAAGCTCGCTGTGGTCCGGGGCGAGCGCCAGCCCTCGGTCGAGGCATTCTATCGCCCGCGACTCCAAGCCAAACCGGAGGTATAGGTCCGCCAGCTCCGCGAGCAATTCCGGCACCTCATCCGGGTCGCGGCAAAGGTCAATCGCGGTCAGGAACGCCTTTTCGGCCTCTTTGTTGCGCCCCGGAAGACGCAGGAGCACCCGCCCCATCAGCGCGTGATAGTCGGACTGGTTGGGCCGCTGCTCGACCGCCCGGCGAATGGCTTGGTACGCCCGCTCGACATCGCCCGCGCCCATGTACTCGATGGTTCTCAGGTACAGCTCCGAAGGCGGAACGGCCGGCAGCTCCGGGGGCGGAGCGGCGGGCGCTTTCGGATAAGCCCCAGTCGGCGCCCGCGACGGCTGCGAGCCTGAAGCGCCCGCTTCGTTCAGTTGCGGCGGAGCGGCGGGCGCTTTCGGATAGGCCCCAGTCGGCGCCTGCGGCGGCGCGGGCGCCCTGAGCGGCGGCGGGATAGGCGGCGGCAATCTAGTCTCGGCAGCTTGCGCGCTGGTCTCGGTCGCTTGCGTGGGGCGCCGCAGTGTCGGCGGCGTCGGGAAGCTTCCCGGCGAAGACGGCTTGGGCGGCAGCTTGGGCGGCACCGGCGGCGACTTGGGAGCAGTCGGCGGCTTGGGAACAGTCGGCGGCTTGGGCGATGCGCCGGATGGCGGACGCGCTGACGGCGGGCTAGAGGGCGTCGGGCGAGCCGCCTGGTAGGCGCCGGTTGGGAAGCGGTGCCCGCCAGGCGTCGAGCGCGCGTGGCTGCCGGCGATGGTCGCGTCATACTTGCGTCGCTTTTCCTCATCGCTCAGCGTTTCATAGGCCTGCTGAATGGCGATGAAGACCCGCTCCAACTCGGCTTTCACCTGAAAATCAAAAGTGGCGAGCTGCAAATGGCGGTCGGGATGGAATTTTTTGGCTAACTCCCGATAGGCCTTCTTAAGCTCCTCGGGCGTGAAGCGACGGTTGATGCCGAGCGCCTGGTAGTGCGTGCCGCCCGATTCCAACACCCGAATCTTTTCCTCCAGCTCGAAGCACAGTTGCGCGGCGCGCGCGGCGTCAATCTCGTTCGGGACGGGCGGCGCTTTCGCCTCGATGACGGGCAGCGGCGCGCCATCCGCAAACTGCACGACCCCAGCCATCGCGAGCGCGCAGATCGCCCGCAGCACGCGCTCTTCCGGGAGCGGCACGGCGCGGCAGGCATCCTCGATGCGTAGCGGGGTATCGAGCCGCGAAAGGACAAAGGCCTCCTCCGGCGTGAGCGTCAGCCCCAGCGCGGCGACCTCGGTCGCGGCCGCCGGCTGCAGGCGTCGTTGCGGCCCGCCAAGCCAGCGATTGATCAGGCTGGTGTCTGAAAGGGCGCGAATGCCGTCCAGGATGAGCGCCGGCGGCGACAGCGCTTGCCGAAAGCCGTTGACCTGCACCCGCTGGGCTTCGAAGCGATACTGGCCGGTCGTCCAGGGGAAGAGCGAGTGCACCAAGTAAATGACATGACCGACGAGCATCGCCTGCAAATCGGCCGCCGCCAAGTAGCCCAGCTCAACCAGGCAGGCGCCAAGATGCTTGCCCTTGCGCGTTTCGGCGACCGCCTGCGCGAGTTGCTCAGGAGAAATGCAACCCATCCCGCACAGGCGCTCGCCAAAGCGCTCGGTGACCAGCTCGCTGGCCGCATAGATGATTAATCCATCCTCAAAGTACACATGACGCGCCGCGCCGTCCCGCGTAAGCGTCAAAGTTCCGCTCAGGCGCTGCTTGTGACAGGCGCTCAGCAGTTGCGGCACACAGGCGCTCTCGAGTCGTTGCGCCATTCAGGCGACTCTCCAAAACAAGCATGGCGGGCGGGGCATTGCATCCTAGCTCGGCGGCAATGGTCATTGCCGTTGAAGTATCCAATGCCTCGCGCGATTTATCAAGTAGCCCGGAATGGCGACGGCAAGCCGCCCGCCACCAGGGAAGCGCGCGCCAGGCAGGGCGCTAGGAGGCCGATGACGCCGGCGCTCTCATCTCGAATAACGACGCCCACGTGTAAATGCTCTGGTGACTATCCGCCCAAGTCACGCCCAGCGCATAGCGGCCGACATGGCGTAGCTCGCTGATTTGAAACTTTCTCACGTCGCCAAGCAGCGGCAGCCCGCGCGACCGAGGCTTGGCCGGCGGGGCGGCTTCCGACGGGGGCGCTTCCAAGAGACCCGGGTGCGGGTTTTCCCCGCGCGCTTCCGCGCAGGTGGCGCAAGGGCAAATCTGCCGCAGCTTCATCAGGGCCACCGTCGTGACCCCGCCATCCGGCCAAACCGCCGACAAAATCCCTTCGGCGCGATTAACATTCACAGCGCGTGGCAACAGTTCCGGCATTGGCTTACCAAAACCCAAAGCGTTTAGCGTTCGCCCAGGCTGGCTTGGCAAGGCTGGCTTGGCCAAGCTGGCTGGCGCGGCAGTGGCATTTCGCCGCGCTTTACGATAGGGTGCGAGCGCAACATCGCGCTATGCATCCTTGCGTTTGCGCGCCGACGCCCCAGGCGGGCGCCGGCGAGAATACCCTGCGCCCGATAGGCTTTTCGCCATGGCGAACTCTTCGCTGCCTCCGTTTCCAGAGCTGGAAGGCTATCCCGTCATTGTCGTCATTCCGGTCGCCTGGGGCGACATGGACGCTGCCCAGCACGTCAATAACACGGTCTATTTTCGCTACTTTGAAAGCGCCCGCATCGCTTACTTCGAGCGCATCGCCTTTGGGCTGGACGTCGCCCGCTCGGCGGGGCCGATCCTGGCGCGCGCGCAATGTCAGTTTCGACTGCCGGTGACCTATCCCGATACCGTTTCGGTCGGGACGGGCGTCGTCGGGCTGGGCGAGGATCGGTTCGTCATGCGCTTTACAGTCGTCAGCCACCGGCACGGCAAAGCCGCGGCGCAGGGCGATGGGCTTATCGTGTCCTACGACTACCGCAAGCAACGCAAAGCCCCGCTGCCGAACGATACGCGCGCCGCTATCATCGCGCTGGAAGGCTTTGACGCGGCTGCGCCGCCGGGGCTGCCGGACTGAGGCGCCGGACGGAGGCGCCGCTGGCTGGGCCTCGCTGTAGCTTGCCCGCTCGTCATTATTTCCGAAGACTGGAGTCGCCCATGCCCACCCAAGCCGCTGGAATCATCGGGACGGGGCGCGCCCTGCCAGAGCGCGTCTTGACCAACGCCGAGCTCGAGAAACTGGTTGACACGAGCGATGACTGGATCGTATCCCGCACCGGGATCCGCGAGCGGCGCGTCGCCGCCCCGGACGAAACCACCTCTCACTTCGCCGCGCTGGCGGCCCAGCGGGCGCTGGACGCCGCCGGCGTCTCGCCGCGCGAGCTTGACCTCGTCATTTGCGCGACGGTATGCCCCGATATGATGCTGCCTTCCACGGCGTGCCTGGTGCAGTCGAAGCTTGGCGCCAAGCGGGCGGCGGCGTATGACCTCGTGGCGGCCTGCTCCGGATTCGTTTACGGACTGGCGACGGCGCGGGCCTTCATCGAGGCTGGCCATGCCCGCTATATTTTGGTCATTGGGGCGGAGCTGCTCTCGCGCTTTGTGGACTACACCGACCGGGCCACCTGCGTTATTTTCGGCGACGGAGCCGGGGCGGCGGTGGTCGGGCCGGTCGCGGCGGGGCGCGGAATTCTGGCGCACCGCATCCTGAGCGACGGCGACTATGCCGAGCTGCTTTACACGCCGGGCGGCGGCGCGCGCCATCCGGCGAGCGCGGCGACGGTCCAGCAACGGCTCCACTACATCAAGATGCGCGGGAACGAGCTGTTCAAGGTCGCCGTGCGGAGCATGGCGGAAACCGTCGGGCAAGTGCTGGACGAGCTGCGCCTCGCGCCGTCCGACGTGGACCTGTTCGTGCCGCATCAGGCGAATCAGCGGATCACCGACGCGGTCGCCGACCGGCTCGGCATCGGGAGCGAGCGCATCTACGCCAATATTGAGCGGATGGGCAATACCTCTTCCGCCTCGATTCCAATCGCGCTCGATGAGTGCGTCGCGGCGGGACGGATCAAATCGGGCGACCTCCTGGTTTTTGCGTCCTTTGGAGCGGGCGTGACCTGGGGCGCGCTGGCCCTGCGCTGGTAAGGATGAGCTGGCGAAGATGAAAGGACTGCGGCTCGCAACGCTGGCTTGGCTCGGCGCCCTGGCGGCTGGCGGCTGGCTCGGCGCCGGCTGCCGCGAGACGGCGCGCCACGCGCACGAAGGCGCGACCCGCTCGGCTCTGGTCGAGCGGGTCGGGAGCGGCGAGCTGAAAATTGAGCGACTCGGCATGGCGCTGCGCGCGGAGCAGCCGCTCTTCGGTCGCATTCTCGAGCTCTCGCTGCGCAACGCGAGCGCCCGCCCGGTGATCGTGGTCATCGAGCCTGGGCAAATCATCCGCAGCCAAAATCCAGGCGTCACCGACCTCGTGATCACCAGCCGGGAGGAGATTGCGCTCGATGCGGGCCAGGCGACGCGCCGCGAGCTAGAAGCCTTTTCCCTATCGCAGCGCAAGCTGGCGATGAACCGGGACACGGCCTATGAGTTCGGCAATCTGGCGGAGGGCGATGTCCAGACCCTCGTCGCCTGCTTTGCCGAGAACCGCCCGCCCGAGCCAGAGCCGCCGCCGCCGGGATCCAAGCTCCCGCCGCAGAAGCTTGACTTGACGCCGTTCCAGCTCGCGCTGTGGCGCGTCGCCGAGGGGCTCGACCGGCAGGGCCTGCTCGAAGGCGTGGCGCTCAACCCGACGCTCAAGGGCGGCGAATATGGCCGCAGCCGCGATTACTTTGACGGGCAAGCCAAATACGTCCAAGGGCTACTCGACAGATGCGGGCTTGAAAAGTACAAGTTCTAGGCTCGGAAACATTTCCGCGCCAAAATTTCTCCGCCGAGGTTCTCCAATGACACCCCATATCGCGCCACATCGAAACGTCTATCGCTTCATCGCCGGTCATGCCGACGGCAACGGGACGATGAAAGACTTGCTGGGGGGCAAGGGCGCCGGGCTGGCCGAAATGACCCTCGCCGGACTGCCCGTGCCGCCCGGCTTCACTATCACGACGGCGGTCTGCCATCGCTACTACGCCGCCGGCAACCAGCTTCCGGCAGACGTGTGGGAAGAGTCCTGCGCGGCGCTGCGCGAGGTCGAGGGCGCGGTTGGCAAGATCTTCGGAGACGCGACGAACCCGCTGCTGGTTTCCGTGCGCTCTGGCGCGAAGCTCTCCATGCCCGGCATGATGGACACCGTTCTTAACCTCGGTCTCAATAGCGCGACGGAGGCGGGGCTGGCGGCTCAAACCGGCAACGAGCGCTTCGCGCGCGACGCCCGTCGGCGCTTCATTCAGATGTTCGGGCGGATCGTGCTGGGCGTTCCCGGCGAGCGCTTCGACCATGCCCTGGAAGCCAAAAAAGCGGCGCGCGGCGCGCGACATGACACCGAGCTGACCGCCGACGACCTTCAGGAGCTGGTGGCGGAGTTTGAAGCGATTGTCGAGCGCGAGACCGGCAAGCCATTTCCAGCCGATCCCTATGAGCAGCTCCGGCTGGCCATGTGCGCGGTGTTCAACTCCTGGTACGGCAAGCGCGCCGCGGATTACCGCCGGCTCAACAAGATTCCTGAAGACCTTGGGACGGCCGTCAATGTCGTGGCCATGGTCTTTGGGAATATGGGCGACGATTCCGGGACCGGCGTGGCGTTTACGCGCAATCCGTCCACCGGCGAGCGCGTCCTGTTTGGCGAATACCTGCCCAATGCGCAGGGCGAGGATGTCGTGGCCGGCATTCGCACGCCGGAAAAGCTCGACGCGCTGCGCGACCGCCTGCCCGATGTGTACGCGCAGTTCTGCGAAGTCGCGGCGCGGCTCGAGCGCCACTACCGCGATGCGCAGGACCTGGAGTTCACCATCGAGCGCGGCAAGCTGTGGATGCTCCAGACGCGCAACGCCAAGCGAACCGGGGCGGCGGCGGTCAAAATCGCCGTTGACTTGGCGGCGGAAGGACTCATCACGCCGCAGGAAGCCGTCCTGCGCGTCGAGCCGAGCCACTTGGATCAACTGCTCCATCCGATGGTCGATCCGAAAGCGGAGAAGACCTTGCTGGGCAAGGGGCTCCCGGCGAGTCCCGGCGCGGCGGCCGGCGTGGTCGTGTTCGATCCCGACCGGGCGGAAAAGCTGGCGCAGGCGGGCGAGCGCGTCGTGCTCGTGCGCGCCGAGACCTCGCCCGAGGACTTCCACGGCATGGTCGCGGCGCAGGGCATCCTCACGGCGCGCGGCGGCTTGACCTCGCACGCGGCGGTCGTCGCGCGGGGCATGGGCAAGCCGTGCATCGCCGGCTGCGGCGAGCTGACGCTCGACGCCGACGGCATGCGCCTGGGCGGGCGAACGCTCGCGGAAGGCGCTTTCATCACGCTCGACGGCACCACCGGAGAGGTTTTCCTGGGGGATGTGCCGCTGGTCGCGCCAAAAACCGGCGCGGAGCTGGAAACCTTCATGCAATGGGTAGATGAGGCGCGGACGCTGCGCGTCCGAACCAACGCCGACACGCCTCAGGACGCGCGGGTGGCCCGCGACTTCGGCGCGGAAGGCATCGGGCTGTGCCGCACCGAGCATATGTTCTTCGAGGGCGACCGGATTGACGCCGTCCGGCAGATGATCATGGCTTCGGGAACATATCAGCGCCTTGTCACGGCGCTCGCCAAAGTCAACGCCGACTTGGAGCGGGCGCGCGGCGACGCCGAGAAAGCGATGGCGCTGGAAGCGGAGCGCGCGGCGCTGGAGGCCGAGCTGACCACGCCGGCGCAACTCTTCAAGGGCGCGCTGGCGATCCTGCTTCCCATGCAGCGCGGCGATTTCGTCGGGATTTTTCAGGCGATGAACGGCTTTCCGGTCACAATTCGCCTGCTCGACCCGCCGCTACATGAGTTTCTGCCGCATACCGACGAAGAAATTGAAGCGCTGGCGGCCAAGCTCAACTTGCCGGCCCCCGACGTCCGCGCGCGCGTCAGCGCGCTTCAGGAGCATAACCCGATGCTGGGCCATCGCGGCTGTCGGCTGGGGATCGCCTACCCTGACATCACCGAGATGCAGGCGCGGGCCATTTTCGAGGCCGCCGTCGAAGTGGCGCGCCAGGGCGTCCGCGTCTTCCCGGAGGTCATGGTGCCGCTCGTCGGCGATGTCAACGAGTTGCGCGCTCAGGAAGCCATCATTCGCCGGGTTGCCGATGAGGTGCAGCGGGCGGCGGGGGTGACGATTCCCTACCTCGTCGGAACCATGATCGAGCTGCCGCGCGCGGCGCTCACGGCGGACAAGATCGCGACTGTGGCGGAGTTTTTCAGCTTCGGCACGAACGACCTGACGCAAACCGCCTTCGGCTTCTCGCGCGACGACGCCGGGACGTTCCTTCCAATGTATGTCGAGCGGAAAATCCTGGCCGACGACCCCTTTCAGGTGCTGGATCGGGAAGGGGTCGGCGAGCTGCTGCGCATCGGGGTTCAAAAAGGGCGCGCCGCGCGCCCGACGCTCAAGGTCGGCATTTGCGGCGAACACGGCGGCGAGCCGTCCTCCGTCGCGTTTTGTCATGAGCTGGGCTTCGATTACGTGAGCTGCTCGCCCTACCGCGTGCCGATTGCCCGGCTGGCGGCCGCGCAGGCGGCGCTCCGGCAGCGCGGCTCAAGCCCCGCTTCAAGCGGGCCGGGGACGCGAGTCGGCAAGCCAGGGGGCTGAGCTGCCGGTCGCCAGCAAGAAGTCGCCAGCAAGAAGTCGCCAGCAGGAAGATGCTATCGAGCCGGCTTGAGCGCGCCCGCGAGGCGGCGCTTGAGCGTCACTTTCGCTCGAAACAAGCGCGACTTCACCGTGCCGACCGCGACGCCGGCGATGTCGGCGATTTCCTCGCAACTGAGACCGTCATACTCCTTCATAACCAGCGCGTCGCGAAAATCCGGCGGCAGCGCGGCAAGCGCCTCCCGCACCATCCGGGCGCGCTCGCCGGCTTCAAAGGCGACATCCGGGCGCTCGGCGGCGACCGGCTCGGGCGGCGGCGCCTTTTCGCTGTCCGGGGCGGCTGGCGGCGGCGCCATGACGCGGCGCTCGCTCCGCCGGGACTCGCTCACTAAGCGATTGAAGGCAATGCGGTAAAGGTAGGTTTTGACCGACGCTTCGCCGCGCCAGCTCGCGGCATGCTCCACGAGGGCGACAAAGACATCCTGGCAAATTTCCTCGGCGCGCGCCGGCGATGCCAGCCGCCGTGCCAGGAAGCGGTGGATGGCGGCGCGGTGACGCTGATAAAGCGACGCGAAGGCTTGCTCGTCGCCCTGCTGGAATGCGCGCAGGAGAGCCTCATCTGTAGCCATGACCAGCTCGCGGCGGGCGAGCGATTTTTTTCAGCGCGCGACCCGTAGCGCTTCCAACTCGACCGCGGCCGCGCCACGGCGGGCGACCCAGGCGCTCGGCGTCGCCGAAGACCGCGGCGCGGCTTTTTGCCAACTCACTTCTTGAACAGCTTATCAAGAAAGCCCCCGCTCTTGGGGCCCTTGATGGCGTCCAAGCCCTTGCGCGCGGCCTTTGAATCAGGGTCAAGGCGCAGCGCCTCGCTGAACATTTTTTCAGCCTGAATATTCATCCCGGCCCGAGCGTAAAGCTGCCCCAGCGCCACCAGCGGCGCGGTATTGAACTGATCCAGCTCGGCGGCTTTCTTGAGGGCGGCCTCGGCGTCGCGCTGCATTTTCGGATGCGCGGCGAGGGTCGTGCCCAACAGGAGGTGATACCGCGACGCTTCCGGGTTGAGCGACACCGCTTCGCGCAGCAGCGTCACTGCGCCTACAAAGTCTCGGCTGGCGATCTTGGCGCGCGCGTCCTGAAAAGCTTTTTCCGCCCGGGCTTCGCGCTGAGCGGTCGTCTCGCCGGGGATGGCCGGCGCGGGCGGGAGCGGCGCGCTGCCGCGGGGCGATGGCGTGACCGCGGCCAGCGGCATCGGAGCCAGCACCGCCGGCTTTTGGCCGCCATCCCGGATGGATTCATAGGCCTCCGTCACCCGCGCGAAAATGGCGTCCACCTGCCGGCGCGTTTCCAGCGTCGCGTTCAAGTGGCGGTCCGGGTGGAAGTCCTTGGCCAACTGATAGTAGGCATCCCGAATCTCATCCCGCATGGCATGCGGCGAAACGCCCAGAATCTCGTACGGGTCACTGGTGGCGTCCAAGCGCGCCTGCATCGCCAGCAGCATGTTCACCGCCTTGAGCGAGCCGGTCCGCTTGGCGGCGGCGTCGGCCACCTTGGACGGCACGACGGGCGGGGCGGTCACCGCCTGCTCGACCACCTCGGCTGGAATTTCCATCTGCCCGGTTTCGCGGTTGACGACCGGAGCGGCATGACGCTCCAGAATCCCGGCTGAAATGAGGCCGTACAAAGCTTGCAGCGTCGCGTTGGGCGGGCCGCTGACCAGCATCATCGCCTGCAAGACATTCATCGGGATGTTGATGCCCGCCACGAGCTGGCGCTCAATGGGCTTGAGCGAAAGCGATTGCGCCCGCAGCAGCGGGTTGCTTGACGGGCCAATGAGGCGATTCAAATCGCCCATGCCCCGCTGAATGATGTTGAAGTCCCGGATGCGACGCGCGCCCTCCAGAACGATATTGGCGGTGGACAGCTCCAGCCGCAGGTCATCGGGCACCGGCTTTTCCGCAGCGACAAAGCGGTACTGCCCGCTCGTCCACTCGAACAGCGAGTAGATGATGCCCAGGACTTGAAATGTCACGGCGTTTGACAGGTCGCGCTCAGAGATAATCCCCTGCTCAACCAAGACGCGACCGAATCGCTTGCCGCGCCCCATGGCTTCCGATGCGCGCAAAAAGTCGGCTTCTGACAGCAGCCCATTCCGCATCATGCTTTCGCCAATGCGGTCGGCGCGATCATTGCTCCGCGCGAAAACGATGGCGCCCAGCTCAAAGTAAATGGATTTGCTGATCGCCTGGTGGCTCACGACGAGCTCGCCGCTCAAGCGGCGCGTATAGACTCGCCGGATGACGTCCGGCAACGCATCTTGAATGAGGTCGCCCTGTAGAAGCGGACTCGTCACGGCGCGCTCCTCTGGAAAGGCGCGGTGGGCCAGCCGCCCGGGGGAGGGGCGTCGGCCCAAAGCGCGGGTCAGTCGGTCTCGCCAGCTTCGGCGTCCTTGCTTTTGAGAACCGGGTCGGAGAGCCGCGCCCGCTCGCCCTGGCGATCAGCGCCGCGGAGAACGCCGCTGTCATCCATCAGAAATGAGCGGCGACCGGTTTCGCGGTAACGCTCCGGCACGGCATGAATTTGAAACGTCGGCGGAACAGCTTGGTTGTTGACAATCATTTCAATGCGGTAGCCCCGATACGACGCATCGCGCAGGCCGGCGAGCTCCCCTGCCCGCTGCAGTTCCGCGAGCGTTCCAAAGCGATTTTGCCCCGCCCCGAGCGCATAGCGCGCCTGGGCTTCCTGCAACTGGTCGAGCAATGGAAGCACGGCGGCCTCGTTCGCGGCAATCCGAACCTCAAGCAACTGGTCGAGGTCAAAGACTTCATCCGCTTGACCGCCGAACGTGGCCACGTAAAACGCCACAATCCGCCAGACTTTGAGCCTCCGGTCGCGCGTCAGCACCACATTGATGACGGTCGGCTTGGCGTCCTCGGCATTGAGCGACGCGCGAAGCTCGACCGAAGCCAGGCTTTCCTCGGTCACATCGCGGAACGCGATATTGCCGACGATACGCGTCCCGGAGCGGAGCAACATCTCGCGCGCCCCACTTCCGGTGATGACGGACTCGACGCGAACGCCGCGCTCGGCTAGCCGGCTCAGCGGGTGATCGCCCAGCAGCGTCCGCCGAATGTCGTTGTAGGCGGCGTTGTCGTTGGTGGCCAGCGCGGAGAGCGTCGCCTGGGCGCGCTCCGTGAAAAACGCCCGGATCGCCGGGTCGTCGCCGCGAAAGAAAGCCTCGACGCAAGCCGCGACAATGTCCGCCGGACGCAAGTCGCGCGAGCGCTGCGGCGGCACAGCGCCGCCCCTGGAAGACCCGGCGAAAGTCGTCTCCAGCGGGAGCAATGCGGCGCTCCCCCAGAGCGCCAAAGCCCACAGCGCCCACGTCAAGCGGGCAGCTCGCGAGCCGGAGGAACGCGCCCGCGCTTGAGCGCGGCGCGCCGGCGCTTGAGCGCGAGTCAGCGTTCGAATGCAAGCGAAGGAGCGCATAGGGGTCATCATTATGGATTACGATGCTCAGTTTCAAGCGTCTCTTCGGGCAATGCCATTTGACAGCCGCGATACATAAGCTCACCTTGTTGGCGCGCATGGCATCGCAGCTCGCCTGCGCGACATTTCCGGCGGGGGGGGCGGCTGATTGGGAAACGGCGCCCTAGCCCCCCGCGCCGAGGCTTATGCGTAGAGGCGGGAAACCGTCGCTTGGGTGCCGCATCGCCTGCCGTGCCATGTACGACCGAGTTATTCGATTGCGCGGAAGTGAAATCTACGAGCTTGCCACGCGCACCCGTTTTGGCTACGAACTCGACCCCGAGCATAACTTTGGCATCGCGCTGACGGTGCGGGCGTATGTCGTGGCCGAGGATTACAGCATCGAGGATTTTACCGCGCTGGTCAAAAGCGCGGCGGCGCGTCGCAGCGAGGTCCGGCAGTTTCGCGCCAGCTTCGCGCTCGACAGCTGCGACCTGGAGACAGACGCGCCGTAACGCCCCGCGGCGCGCCCAAGCGATGACGGAGACCTAAGCCATGGCAGAGCTGACCCAGGCGATGACCCCATCCGCGGCGGATGACGGGCCGGCAGACCACCCGACGGCGACGCCCGCCCCGCGCCACCGCTTCACGCCGACGACCGCGCCTTTCCGGTGGGCGGGCATTCCGGTGACGGAATACAAGCCGACGCCCGCCACGGCGGATGACTTCGCCGGCATCACCCGGCAGACCCTTTTCGGACACGCTGGCGAGACCCTCAGCTTTGAGGCGCGCTATTTCGAGATTGCGCCCGGCGGCTGGTCATCGCTCGAATGTCACGAACACGCCCATGCCGTCATCGGGCTGCGCGGCGTAGGCAAAGCGCTGATCGGCGACACCGTTCAAACCCTGGGCTTCCTCGACCTGGCCTATATCGGCGCGAACTGCGTGCACCGCCTTGTGAACGATGGCGACTCGCCTTTCGGGTTTCTCTGCATCGTGGACGCCAAGCGCGACCGCCCGCGCCGACTGCGCCCCTCCGACGTTCCCGACTTGCTGGCGCAGCCCGCGCTGGCAAGCTTGATTGAGCGAAAGCTTGATTGAGCGAAAGCTTGATTGAACGGGCGAGCGCAGCCTTCCCGCGCCCGTCCCAAAGGCAGCCGGAACGCCGCTGGGCAAGCGCCGAGCGGAAAGCGTCGCCGACGCCTGGCTTGACACTTTTTTTTGACTGGTGCTAGTTTCCTGTGAGACTTTTCTTCCAAAAAAGCAATGGTTTATGGGCAAACGGCGGCCAGTTCGAGGACTTGACGAGCGTAGCCACGAGCTACTTCTGGCCCTGGTGCGCCTCCACATCGCCACCGGCGAGCCAATTGGCTCGCGGACGCTCTCGAAACAGTCGGGACAAACGCTCAGTCCAGCCTCGATTCGCAACATCATGGCCGACCTCGAAGAGCAAGGCTATGTCGCTCAGCCCCATGCTTCAGCGGGTCGGGTTCCGACGGATCGCGGCTATCGCTACTATGTGGATACGCTCGTCGCCGACTTTGACGCCCGCCCTTCCCGCGCCGACGAAGAGGTCATCCAGCGCAGCCTGTTTTCCGACCCGACCGTGACTGGCGAAGATGTCCTCGCCCGGGCCTCGCACGTCCTCTCGAACCTTTCATCTCACGTCGGGATTGTCTTGTCGCCGCCGCTTTCCCGCGACATCCTGCAGCACATCGAGTTTATTCGACTCGAGGCGCGGCGCGTGCTGGTGGTGACGGTCTCCCGAACCGGGCTGGTGCGCAACTTCGTCGTTCGGATGGATGAAGACATTCCGCCCGGCGAGCTGGATCGCACGGCCAACTACATCATCGGAAACTTTGCCGGCCGCACCTTGACGGACATTCGCGTGGAGCTGCTCAGGCGCATGTCGGAAGAACAGCGCCTTTACAACCGGCTGCTCAAAAATGCCCTCGTGCTGTGCAATCGCGATGTGAGCGCAAGCATCCCCGAAACCGATGTCTATGTGGACGGCGCGGTCAATATTCTCGACGCGCCGGAATTCGCCGACGCCGCCCGCATGCGCGCCGTCTTTCGCATGTTCGAGGAAAAAGGGCGACTGGTGAAAATTCTCACCGCCTGCCTGTCGCAAGGCGAGACCGCTCGCGGGGTCGTGGTGCAAATTGGCATGGAGCATCACGTGCCGGGTCTGCGCGACTGCGCCATTGTCACGGCGCCGTACCACTATCGGCATGACTCGGTGGGAAGCCTCACCGTGGTCGGGCCGACGCGCATGAGGTATGGGCGCGTCATGCGGCTGGTGGGCTATATGGCCAAGATGTTTAGTCAGCTTTTGAACGACACGACCACATCCCCTTTCCCGCCGGCGCTGGTGGGCCAGCCAAACGGGCCGATCCAAGTCGTCAATCTGCAGGGCAGCGACTCCCCGCTTTACGGCTGACCGCCAACCAGACTCGGAATGCGGAACGAAATCGGCGGCTCAACCGGCGACCGCCAGCGCGCCTGGCTGGCCGTCGCTCGGAGCGGACTAACATCGCCCCTTCGCAGAATGCGCGCTGCGCTTTGAAGGCGACGCTTGCAGGAGGACAGCACAGTGAATACGCCGGTCGGCAACGTCCTGCCAAAGTCTAACACGGCGCCCCCGCGGCGGCGCACCATCGAGATTGAGCTGCCTGACGCGGGAGACATCCTGGACGCCCCTGCCGAAGAGGCCTTTCTCAAGGCGATGCCTCTGAGCGCCAAGCCCGCCGCGCAAGATGAGCGGGAGCTGGCGAGCGAGCGCCTCGCGGGCGCGGCCCAGCCAGTCGGGGGACAGGAAGCGCCGACCGAGACGCCGACCAGCGCGGCGCCGGCGGCCGAGACGGCTGAGGCGCCCGGCCCGCCTAATGCGACGGACGTCTCGGCAGCGCCGACGAGCGGGTGGCAGTCTTTCTCCGATGACGAAACGATCAAGCTCCTCATGGACCTGGCGAGCTTGCAGGAAGACCTTGAGCGGGCTCGCGAGCAAACCAGCTTGGCGCGCCGGCATGTCGAGATTGTCCAAGAACAGCTTGCGAAAACCGCGTCTGAGAAAGCGACGCTCCAGGAACAGCTTCAACGCCTGATGGCCGAGTTTGACAACTATCGGAAGCGCGTCGAGCGGGAAAAGACCGAAGCCATTGAGCGCGGCAAGGAGGCGGTCATCCTGAATATGCTGGAAGCGCTCGACAACCTTGATCGGGCGCTGGCGACGGGACGCGCCGAGGGCGGCAATCTGGCGGATTTTTTGGCGGGCGTCGAGCTTATTCAGCGTCAGATCACGGACGGATTGTCCAGCCTTGGCGTCAAGCCGATTCCGGCTGTCGGCGAGGCTTTCGACCCAATGGTTCACGAAGCGATTGCCACGGACGAGACGGATGAGTACAAACCCAATACCGTACTTGTGGAACTCAAGCGCGGCTATACGCTCGGCGGGCGACTGCTGCGTCCGTCCCTGGTGCGCGTGGCCATTCGTCCAGCGTCCGCTTGACGGCGAGCGGGACGACCGTCACGGGTTTACCGGCGCGGGCAATCGCGCTCGAAGCCGCTCTTTTTTACGTTACTTATGCATGCCTGACAAGGCATGCCAGGGACGAGCGTCATGGGCAAAGTTATCGGCATAGACCTGGGAACGACCAACTGCTGCGTGGCTGTCATGGAAGGCGGCACGACGCAGATCATTCCTAATAAAGAAGGCGGGCGCACCACGCCATCCGTGGTGGGCTTCACCGACAAGGGCGAGCGCCTAGTCGGGCAGATTGCCCGCCGGCAGGCCATCACGAACGCCGCCAACACGATCTATGCCGTCAAGCGTCTCATCGGTCGCAAGTTCAACTCTCCGGAAGTGCAGCGCGCGAGAGAGACCTGCCCGTATGAGATTTGCGAATCCTCGAACGGCGACGCCTGGGTGCGCGCCCAAGCGCGCGCCTACAGCCCGCCGGAGGTCTCGGCCATTATCTTGCAGCGACTCAAGGCTTCCGCCGAAGACTTTCTTGGCGAGCCGGTCGAGGAAGCGATCATTACCGTTCCGGCGTACTTTGACGACTTTCAGCGCCAGGCGACCAAAGACGCGGGCAAGATCGCCGGCCTCAACGTTCAGCGCATCATCAACGAGCCGACGGCGGCGGCGCTGGCTTACGGCTCGGGGCGGCGCGAGTCCGAGCGCATCGCCGTCTATGACTTGGGCGGGGGGACGTTCGACGTCTCGGTTCTCGAAATGAACGACGGCGTCTTCGAGGTGCTTTCGACCTGCGGCGATTCGTTCCTCGGCGGCGAAGACTTCGACCAGCGCATCATAGACTGGCTGATCCAGGAGTTCATGCGCGAGTCAGGCATTGACCTGCGCGCCGACCGGCTAGCTTTGCAGCGGCTCAAGGAAGCGGCCGAGCGCGCCAAGTGCGAGCTGTCCTCGACGCTCGAAGCCAATATCAACCTGCCCTTCATCGCCGCCGACCCGGCAACCGGCCCGAAGCACCTCAACCTCAATCTTACCCGCGCCAAGTTTGAGGAACTGGTCAAAGATCTGGTCGAGCGCACGGTCGAGCCGTGCCAAAAAGCCCTCTGGGATGCGCGCCTCAAGCCCGAAGACATTGACCAAGTGCTGTTAGTCGGCGGACAAACGCGCTCGCCGATCATCCACGAGTGCGTCAAGAAGATTTTCGGGCGCGAGCCGAACGCGAGCATCAACCCCGACGAAGTCGTGGCGATTGGCGCCTCTATCCAAGGCGGCGTCTTCACCGGGCAAGTCAAGGACCTCGTCCTGCTCGATGTGATTCCGCTCTCGCTGGGCATCGAGGTGCGCGGCGGTCTCTTCCAGAAGATCGTGGAGCGCAACGCGACGATTCCGGTCCGCAAAGCGCTGACGTTCACGACAGTGGTGGACAATCAGTCCAGCGTCGAGGTCCACGTGCTCCAGGGCGAGCGCGAGATCGCCAAGGGCAACCGCTCGCTCGGCCGGTTCGAGCTGATTGGCATTCCGCAGGCTCCGCGCGGCGTGCCGCAGATTGAAGTCTGCTTCGAAATTGACGCCGACGGCATCGTGCAGGTGTCGGCGCGCGATAAAGCCACCGGGCTCGAGCAAAACATGCGCGTCACGCCCTCTTCCGGCTTGTCGCCGGGCGAAATTGCCAACCTTATCGCCGAAGCTCAGCGCAACGCCGAAAGCGATCGCCAAATGAAAGAGCTGCTGCTGATGCAGAGCCGGCTGGACGGGCTGCTGCAGAATACCCAGCGCTCCTTCGGCGAGTTTGGCTGGATGCTGGCCGCGGAGGAGCAAGAGCTGGTGCGCGAAACGCTGACCGGGGCCAAGGAAGTGCTGAGCATCCAGGATCCAGCGGTGGTCAAGCAATGGCTTGACGCGCTCGAAAATGCCGCTCAAATCATCACCAATGCCATGTTCAATGCGCCAGCGGGGGATCAGCCTCCGCCATCCGAAACCGGCGGCGTGAAGATGTTGACGGAATAACCGTCGTCGGCAATCGTACGTCAGGCTAGCGGCGCGCGCTGACGGCAGCGCCTGCGGTCGTCGGGATGCAGAGGCCAATTGCCGGGCGGCGTCAGCGCGCAGCGACTGAGCTGGGCTTCGGAAGGATTGAGGCATGGCAAAACGGGATTACTATGAAGTGCTGGGCATCGCCCGCAACGCGACCGAGACCGACATCAAAAAGGCTTACCGTCGCTTGGCCATGAAGTATCACCCGGATAAAAATCCGGGCGACGCCGCGGCGGAGGAAAAGTTCAAGGAAGCGGCGGAAGCGTACGCAGTTCTGTCGGATGCCGAGCAACGCGCCCGGTACGACCGCTTCGGCCACGCCGGCGTTGGCGCGGCGGCGGCCGGAGGGTTCAGCGGCGGCTTCGCCGGATTCCAGAACTTTGAGGATATTCTGGGCGACATCTTCGGCTTCGGCTTCGGGGGCGCGGGCGGCGGACGCCGCGCCAGCCAAGTTCAACGCGGGGCCGACCTGCGCTATGACCTGGAACTGACCCTGGAAGAAGCCGCCAAAGGCGTGACGACCCAGATTCGCGTGCCGCGCCTGGAGACCTGCGACGAGTGTGGCGGAAGCGGCGCCGCGTCAGGCACCACCCCGGAGACCTGCCCAACCTGCGGCGGAGCCGGGCAAGTTCGCTACCAGCAGGGCTTCTTCAGCGTGACGCGCACCTGTCCCCAGTGCCGTGGCACCGGACGGATTATTAAGGACGCCTGCCGCGCCTGCCGCGGCGAGGGGCGCGTCCGCCGCGAGAAGAAAATCGAGCTGAAAGTCCCAGCCGGCATCGACGACGGCATGCGCTTGCGGGTCGCGGGCGAAGGCGAATCCGGCATTGGCGGCGGCCCGCCGGGCGACTTGCAGGTCGTCATTCACATTCGCGAGCACGAGATTTTTGAACGGCAGGACAACAACCTGCTGTGCCAAATTGCGATTGATTTCGCCGAAGCCGCGCTTGGCGCCGAAATCGAAGTGCCGCTCCTGGACGGTCATGCCAGCCTGAAGATTCCCGAAGGCACGCAAACCGGCGCGACGTTTCGACTGCGCGGCAAGGGCATCGCCTCGCTTTCGGGCGAAGTCGGCGACCTGTTCGTGATCGTCAACGTCGTTACCCCAACGAGCCTGACGCCGGAGCAGCGCCGGCTGCTTGAGGAATTCGCGGCGCTCAGCCCCAAGGGCGACCGCCGCAAGGGGGCGCGCAAAAAGGAGGAAAAAAGCTTTTTCGACCGCGTCAAGGACACCATCTTCGGCAACTAGCGCCCGAAGCCAGCGCCGCGGCCAGGGCGGCCGCGGCGCTGGCGGCGCCCAGCTACCGGGCGGCGACGCTTTGGCGAAGCGTGCTGCGCAACTGCCCCAGGTTGAAAGGCTTGGGCATCACTGTCACATTCGGTCGGTCCCGCAACTGGGCCAGGCGGGCTTCATCCTGAAGCGCCGTGATGAGGATGATCGGCAAGTCTGGCCGTTCGGCGTGGATGCGGTTGATAAGTTCCTCGCCATCCATGCGCGGCATGAACAAATCCGTGATCACGCACTGAATGGCCTGATGTTGTCTATACGCCTCAAGGGCCTCGACGCCATCCTCGGCGGTGAGCACCGCATATTCAAGGCTCAGAACCGAAGACAGCAGGTCTCGGATATAGGACTCGTCATCCGCTATCAAAATCGTGCAGAGCGACATGGCATGCTGGGCAGAGCGCGAAAGGTTCGACACGCTCCCCTGACGCTCGCAAAAGCCGCAGCGTTAGGGGTTTTCTAAGCATGCCCAGCGACAAGGGAAAAGGTCAAGCTGATTCGCGACGAAGCGGCGCTGTATTTTCTCGCCCAATGGATGAAAATATTCCCAACGCCAACCCCAAGCTGTTCGCCTGCGGAAGCCGTTCGGCGGCGATGCCGCGTCGAGGCTGGCGACTGAAGGGCGGCGCGGCGGGCGAGGCGACAGGACGCGGAAAGAGGCGGGAGAAGCCGTGGACTTAGCCCAGCTCGAAGTCTTCGCAGCGGTCGTCGAGGAAACGCACTTCTCGCGCGCCGCGACGCGCCTGGCGCGAACGCAGGCGGCGGTTAGTCAAGCCATCAAGAAGCTCGAAAGCGAGCTTGGCGTCGCGCTGCTCGACCGCAACTCGAAGGGTGTCGTCGCCACCGAAGCTGGTCGGCTGCTGTATGACTACGCCCGGCGATTGCGCGATTTACGCGATGAGGCGACGCGGGCGCTCCGCCAGCTTGACGAGCTTACGGCCGGTCGGCTGGTCATTGGCGCGAACGAGCAAACCGTGACCTATATTTTGCCCTGGCTGGAGCGATTCATTCAGACTCATCCGGCGGTTCACGTCGAGGTCAAGCGCTGCCGCGCCAGCGATGTGGCATCCGAGCTTCTGCGGCATGGCGTCGAGCTGGGCGTGATTAGCTTTGCGCCGCCGGAGGCGGGCTTGCGCTCGCTGACCGTCGCCACCGACGCGGTGGCGCTCGTGACCGCGCCCAACCATCCCCTTGCCGGGCGGCACGCGGTCTCCATACGCGAGCTGGGTCAAGAGGTCTTCATTGCGCACAACGTCGTGTCGCGGTATCGGCTACAGGTTGTTGAAGCCTTCGCTCGCCACCGAACGCCGCTGCGCATCGCGGTCGAGCTGCCCTCCATCGAGGCCATCAAGCGCATGGTCGAGGCCGGCATCGGCGTCAGCGCGTTGCCGCGCCTGTGCGTCGCGGCCGAAGTGGCGCGCGGGCAACTGGCGGCCATTCCCGTCCGCGAGATGCGCTTGGAGCGAAAGCTGCGGGTTGTCCATCGGCAACAGTCGCCGCTGTCGCGGGCGGCGCAGGCTTTCGTGGCGCTGACGCAGGCGGGCAGGGACAACCGCGACTAGCTTGGCGGCAGCGGCTCGATGGAAATTTTCGGGTTGTCGAGGACAACCCGCCCGTCGCGAAGCGTAATGGCTCGGTCGGCCGCCTGGGCCAGCTCTTCGTTGTGGGTGACCATCACCAACGTCGTCCCGGTCTTGCGGTTGAGCTGGCGCAGCAACTCGAAGACGCGCATGCCGTTGACGTAGTCGAGGTTTCCTGTCGGCTCATCGGCCAGCAGGAGGGGCGGCTCGTTAGCGAAGGCGCGGGCGATGGCGACGCGCTGCTGCTCGCCGCCCGAGAGCTGCGCTGGGTAATGATGCGCTCGCTCGCTCAACCCGACGGCCTCCAAAAGCGCCCTGGCCCGCTTTTTAGCATCCCGGCGGCCGACAATTTCCATGGGAATCTGGACGTTCTCAACCGCCGTGGCCGTTGGCACGAGATGAAAAGCCTGAAAAATGAAGCCGATGTTTCGGCTCCGAAAAGCCGCGAGCGCATCCTCGTCAAGGCGCGTAAGGCATGTCCCGCCCAGAATGACCTCGCCGGTCGTTGGCGTATCGAGTCCGGCCATGAGTCCGAGCAGCGTTGACTTGCCGCTGCCCGACGGGCCGAGGATGGCTGCAAACTGGCCGGCGGGAATCACAAGATCGAGCGGATGGAGAATGGTCAACTGATTCTGTCCGCTGCTCGCTCGCTTTGAGAGCTGTTTCAGTTCAATCATGCGAAAACGCTGACGCGCAGGGTTATGCGCCATCGGACGCCTGGTCTTGCTCCCGAATCGCGGGACGCAGTTTCGCGCGCTGGCGGCCAGTTTGCCAGCGGTTTGGCCGCCCCGCGCGCCGACCTGCCGCGCCCTGAAAAAGCGCGATGCGAAAGCGCGCCCCCGACCTGGCGGCTCGCCGCCGGGAGGGCGCCCCAGTGGGGCTTCGGCGCCCTGTCGTCACGCCTCCGCTGGCGACCGGCGGCGCGGGCGGACGCCTCTCAATACGCCCGACGCCCGCCTGACCGGCCTCCAGCCAAGATTTCGTTGGCGAGCGGCAAACCTGCGCTAATATGACGCCATTGGAGACAGACTTCACGGATAGGGAGCGGAGCAAGGGCAAACGCATGAGCAAAGGGAGCATTTGGGTCGCGAGCCTAGTCGTCGGCGGCTTGTGGCTCGGCGGATGCAACCGGCCCGGCGCGGACGCCCCGGAAGCGCTGCCGGTTCTGACGCCGGCGCCGGCGGCGGCGGATCGCGCCGCGCAGCCCCGGATCGTCATCCTGGGCGATAGTCTGACGGCCGGGTTTGGCTTGACGCGCGAAGCCAGCTATCCGGCGCTGCTTCAGAAAAAGCTCGACGCGGCCGGGCTTGGCTACCAAGTGATCAACGCCGGCGTATCGGGCGACACCTCAGCCGGGGGGCTGGAGCGACTTGACTGGTCGCTGGAAGGCGATGTTCGCATTGTCATTGTCGCGCTCGGGGCCAACGACGGCCTGCGGGGTCTGCCGCTGGCGCAGCTTGAATCCAACTTGGAGGCGATCATCGAGCGGGCGCAGGCGCGCGGCGCGCAGGCGGTTCTCGCCGGCCTCAAAGCGCCGTCCGAAGCGGGTCCCGACTATGGCGCGCGCTTCGAGGCCATCTATCGCAAGCTCGCCCAAAAGCGCCGGATACCGTTGATCCCGTCGCTTTTGGAAGGCGTCGCCGGCAAGCCTGAACTCAATCAGGCCGATGGCATTCACCCGAACGAAGAAGGCGCGGCGCTCGTCGCCGACAACGTCTGGAAAATTCTTGAGCCGGTCGCCCGCCAAGCCGCCGCCGGGACGGCTCGCAGCAGCCCGCAAAACGGCCCGCAAAGCCAACCCTGAGCGCCCCGCCGCCCCATGCCCGCCTACGAATGGCAAGACACGATTGTCGCCATCGCCACGCCGCCCGGCCGGGGCGGCGTGGGCATTGTCCGCCTGAGCGGCGACCAGGCGCTGCCGATCGGCGCGGCCCTGTTTCGCGGTCGGCGCTCGCTGGCCGCCCATCCGTTCCGCCCCCTGCGCGGCGCGTTCTATGACGAAGCCGCCGAGGAAACGATTGACGACGGGCTGGCGCTTTACTTTCGCGCGCCGCGCTCGTTCACTGGCGAAGACGTGGTGGAGCTGCATGCCCATGGCTCGCCGGTTCCGCTCCGGCGCATCGTCGCCTGCGCGCTGCGCGCTGGCGCCCGGGCGGCCCGTCCGGGCGAGTTCACGCTGCGCGCTGTCCGCCATGGCCGGCTCGACCTGGCGCAGGCGGAAGGCTTGCGCGATCTCATCGCGGCGCAAACCACCTATCAAGCGCGCCTTGCGGCTCAGCAAATGCGCGGCGAGCTTTCCACGCGCCTGCAGCCGTTCAAGGAGCGGCTTTTGACCACGATTGTCCACCTCGAATCGGCCGTCGAGTTTGTCGAAGAGCAGCTTGACACTCGCTCGCGGTCGGCGCTCGTCAGCGAGCTGGCGCAGCTCGAAGCCAATCTGAGCGCGCTGGCCGCGACCTATCGCGCCGGGCGGCTGGTTCGGGAAGGCATGGCGCTGGCCATCATCGGGCGCCCGAACGTCGGCAAATCGAGCCTGTTCAACGCTTTGCTTGACGCCGACCGGGCCATCGTCACCGACATTGCCGGCACGACGCGCGACATCCTGCAGGAAACGGCGACCATCGGCGACCTTCCCGCGCGGCTCATGGACACGGCCGGCATTCGCGACACCTCGGACATCGTCGAGCGCATGGGCGTGGAGCGCAGCTACAGCGCGCTGGCCGACGCCGACGTGGCGCTTTTTGTCGGCGACGCCGCGGCGGGCCCGCATCCAGACGAAGCCCGCGTGCTCGATCACCTCCGCGAGCGGCGCGCCATCTGCGTGGTCAATAAAATTGATCTGGTCAGGACGACCAAGCCATTTGAGGACTTCCTGCGCCATCACCGGGTCAGCCTGCCGGTCGTGGGCGTTTCGGCGCATACGCGGGCCGGACTCGACGACCTCAAAGCCGCTATCCAGCAGGTCGCCGTCGGGCGGACCTTCGATGCCGGTCACGACTGGCTCATCACGGACGCCCGCCATGCCGCGGCGCTGACTGAAGCGGCCGCGGCGCTTGGCCGGGCGCGGGCCTCCCTGGAACAGGGCTTCTCCGAGGAAGTCCCGCTGGCGGACTTGCACCGGGCGCTCCAGGCGCTGGGCGACATCACTGGCGAGACAAGCATCGAGGGCATCTTCGACCGCATCTTCGCCACCTTTTGCATTGGCAAGTGACGCCTGCATTGGCAAGCGCCGCGGCCCGGCCCGGCGCCGGGAGAGCTTTCCCTTGAAGACGATACGGCTGTTTACGTAAGGTCACGCAGCTATGGAATCAATCGCTCCGCTGGAAAAACCGGCTCGCCAGGCTGCGCAAGCCGGGCGAGCGCCAGGCATCCCAACAATCCGCATCGAGCCATCGCGCGGCTGGGTCGCCGTCCAGCTCGGCGAGCTTTGGGCCTACCGCGAGCTGCTTTACTTCCTGGCTTGGCGCGACGTGAAGGTGCGCTACAAGCAAACCGCCCTTGGGGCGGCCTGGGCGATTTTGCAGCCGCTCTTCACCATGCTCGTGTTCAGCGTCTTCTTTGGGCGGCTGGCGGGCATACCGTCGGACGGCGCCCCCTATCCGTTATTCGCGCTGGCGGCGCTCATTCCCTGGACGTTTTTCGCCAACGCGCTGGGACAATCCTCGAATAGCCTGGTCAACAGCGCGCACCTGATCGCCAAGGTGTACTTTCCCCGGCTGATCATTCCGCTGGCGAGCGTCCTGGGGGGGCTTGTGGATTTGGCCGTCGCCAGTCTGATATTCGTCCCGATGCTGCTTTACTATGGCGTCGCCCTGAGCTGGCGCGTCGTCTGGTTGCCGGGATTCGCGTTGCTGGCGCTGGCGACAGCGCTGGGCGTCGGGCTGTGGGCTTCCGCGCTCAACGTCGAGTACCGCGACGTGCGGCATGTCATCCCCTTCCTGACGCAAATCTGGATGTTTCTCACGCCAGTCGTCTATCCCGGCAGCCTGGTGCCGGAAAGGTGGCGCCCGCTCTACAGCCTCAACCCGATGAGCGGCGTGATTGATGGCTTTCGATGGGCGCTGCTGGGCGCGGGCGCGCCGCCGGCGCTGCCCTTCCTGGTCTCGGTCACGGCATCGCTGCTCATCCTGACGACCGGGGCGCTTTACTTCCGGCGCATGGAAAAAACCTTCGCCGACCGCGTTTGACCGCCGGACGCGCCAGGCCCGCCGAGCGCGGGCGCGCCGGAGCGGGAGACCGGGCGGCGGGTTTAGCCGGCGGCGTCATTTTTGCAGCGCCGCGATCTTGCGGCGGAGTTCGGCAAGCCGCGTCGGGTCGAAGTCGCGCTCCGGCTGAAAGTCGAGCCGCTCAAGTTGCCGGAAGCCGGTTTCAAACGCCTCCGCCGCGGACTGGCAGGCGCTGAGCGCGTCCGCTCGCTTCCCTTCCGCCTCGAGGTCGGCAGCGCGGGCTCCGTCGAGATCGCCCAACGCGAGCCAGGCTATGGGAAAGAACGCCTCGCGCGCCCGGATGGCTTCCAGGAGCGTCGCGCGCGCTTCGTCGGGCTGCTCCTCTTCCTCGAAGAGCTGCGCTAGCTCAAGGTAGGCGACCGGGTCCTGGAGTCCGCGCCCCAGGGTCAGCGCGCGGTAGGTCGCCGGGTCGGCAAGGCAAGCGTTGTCAGCAGCCGTCACGGCCGTCTGCAGCGCCTCCCGCGCCCGAGCCTGGTCGGTCAGCGTCGAGCGTTGCGCGGCGGAAGCCTTGAGAAATTGCAGCGCGCGCCGGGCTTCCCGATCGCTGACGCCGGCCGCTTCATAAAGCCGCGTTAGCAGCGGAAGGGCGCGCTCCCAGGCGCCAAGCTTGCCGTAGGCGCGAGCCAGCAGCAGCCACGCCGGAATATGATCAGGAAGACCAGGGACATCCACAATTTGGCTTAGCGCCAGAATGGCGTCCGCCGCCCGGTCGCTGCGCCAATACAAGCGCGCCATCAAGTAGCGGCACTCGGCCGCCCGCAACCGCAGCGCCTGCCATTCCGCCAGTTGAAGGGGCGCGAGCCGCGCTGCGGCCAGCCGCTCAAACTCGGCGGTCGCGGCCTGCCGCGCTTGGCGCTGCTCGGGCGAGCCGGCCAGACGGCGGTCATAAGCCGTCCGCTCAAGCGGCTCGAGCGCCGCGCGCTCGGCTGGCGAAAGCGTCGCCTTGATGGCGCGCTGAAGCTCGCGGCGGCGCTCGTCAACGGCGTCCAGCGCGCGGTGGAGAGCCGCCAACTCGCGGCCGGGCTGATCCTGGGCCTCGAGCGCCAATGCCCGTTCATAGTGCCACCGCGCGCTTTCGCGCGGCAGGATCGGGTCGGCCCGCAGGCTGCATACCCCCAGCGCCAACGCTGCCAGGAGCAGGCGGAAACGGCGGTTGCCAAGCCGACGGAAGGCGCCCTTCATGGCTTGGCCGGCGGCGGCAAAAAGGCAAAATGCACGGCGACCACAATACACACAAAGGCCACGGCATAGTTCCAGCGCACCGGCTCGTGCAGATACACCACGGCAAACACGCCAAAGACCAGCAGCGTGATCACTTCCTGCAAGATCTTGAGCTGAAACGCCGTGAACTGCCCGTAGCCCCAGCG
>CALCKX010000020.1 GCA_937966115.1 uncultured Chloracidobacterium sp.
ACCGTGGACGATGACGCGCCCGGCGTGAAGCGAATGCGCGTCGGGCGCGAACGCTGCGCTCCCAAAGCGCGCTGCCCAGAAGCCGGGAACGCGACCATTGTCAGCAGCGCTCCCAGCCCAATCACAATGTGTCGTCGCATAGAGCGCCTCTTTGTCACAAGAGTGTTGCAACCGCAAGCGAAGCGCCGCTTGCCGGGCCGCCAGGCTCCGCCTTGAAGGGCGTCCGCGGACGGAGTCCAAGCGTTGCCAGCAGGCGCGCGTCCTCATCGTAGTCATTGGTCGGTGACGCCTGGGTTAACATCATCTTAGCGTCGCTTGAAAAAATCGAATTCGCGCCGGCCAAAAAGCACAGCGCCTGCGCCTCTTCGGAGAGCTGCGTCCGACCGGCCGAGAGCCGAATCGCGGAGCGCGGCATGACGATTCGCGCCGTCGCGATCACGCGCAGCGTTTCCCACAGCGAGACATCATCCTGATTTGCCAGCGGCGTCCCCGGGACGCGCGTCAGGATGTTGACCGGCACGGATTCCGGGTGCGGCTGCAGGGTCGCCAGCGTATGGAGCAGGCTAACCCGGTCGTCCACGCTTTCGCCAAGCCCGAGAATCCCGCCGGCGCAGAGCGTCACGCCTGTCTTGCGGACGTTCGCCAGCGTTGCCAGCCGGTCGTCGTATGCGCGCGTGGTCGTCACCTGCCCGTAGTACTCGCGCGATGTGTCAAGATTGTGGTTGTAGGCGTATAGGCCGGCTTCCTCCAAGCGCCGCGCCTGCGTTTCGGTGAGCATCCCGAGCGTGCAGCACACTTCGACGCCCAGAGCGTTGACGCTGCGCACCATATCGAGCACGGCCTCAAACTGGGCGTCATCGCGCGCGTTGCGCCAGGCGGCGCCCATGCAGACGCGGCTGACGCCGTTGGCCTTGGCGCGGCGGGCGATTGCCAAGACTTCCTCTTTGCCCATCAGCGGTTGCGCCGCAATGCCGGTCGCGTAATGCGCTGACTGCGCGCAATAACCGCAGTCTTCAGGACAACCGCCGGTTTTGATGGAAATCAGCCGACAGACCTGCACCTCTTGCGGGTCATGATGCGCGCGGTGAATGGTTGCCGCGCGATAGACGAGTTCCAGCGCGGGCGTATCGTGGATGGCGCGGATTTCCTCGCGCGTCCAGTCATGACGAAGGGCGAAGGCTGACATGGGCGAAGCGTTGACCAAGCGTGAAGATGCCTCAGGGCCTGACCACGACGGCCGGATAGAGCGGAGCCGTCCAAACCGGACTGACGTAGTACGGACTCAGGTACGGCGTATAGTACACATACGGGTCGGCAATCACAAAGTCGTAATCATAGACGGTCTCCGTCGTCGTGGTCGCCGTCGTTGCCGGCTCAAGCGCCTGCTGCTCGGCTTCGATTTCCTTGCCGCGCCGCACCAGCTCCAGCATGATTTGCCCCCCGCGCGCGAGGAGGTCGCGCATCACGTCGTCAGGGGTGACTTCGAGCGTCCGGCCGGGGTCGTTGGGGTCAGCGGTCGCATAGCCCAACTCGCATGGGTGCAGGTTGGAGTTCACGATGGCGAGGATTTCATTCCACAGCTCGCCCGAGAGAATGCCAAGCTCCCACTTGCCGTCGGCGTAGTCGTCAAAGCGCCCCTCCATGACAAACGACATAAAGACGATTTCAACCGGGTCGAGCTTTTTGTGGATGGCGACCGCGACGCGCAAATCCTCCCAGCGCTCCTGTTGCAGATAGAGTCGCCAGCCATCGTCGTCGAAGTCGTAGTAACGCTCGAAGGCGAACTCGCCGGCTGCCAAGTCCACGGCGCAGTAGATGTCATACACCGTGAGGTATTCCTCATAGCGTTGGCGAAACCGGCGAACGCGCTCCTTGCCAGCTTCCGTGGGAACGTAATGCGCGCCTTGAATCTCGATGAGATGCTCGTTGAAAAGCGTCTGAATGACATCCTTGAGCGCCATTTCATCCGGATCCGTCGGCGCGACGGCGAATTGCCGTCCTTTGCGCACCATCTTGTCGAGTACAAACATGCTGGCGAACCCAATGCGCTGGGCTTCGGTAAGCGCATAGACCTGCTTTGCCATGGTTCTTCCTTTCGTAGTCGGTGTTTGCGACTGCGTTTAGTTTGTTACTGCCAGTTTGTGACTGCGTTTCGTCCATATCCCGTCCGGGTCTCAGAGCAGGCCGACAGGCGGTGCGTGGGTGGCGTTATCCGCCCAAGCCGGATCGCCAACGCCACGCACAACAGCGCGCGTCGTTTGTTAGACCCTATTTGAGCGTCTTAGACCGGGAGTTAGTTACGCCGCCCGCGGGTATTGAAGTTGCGCGGCGGTGACGCCGGACGACCGGCAGCCGGCGGCATCGGACGGGCTGCCGGCGGCGGGGTCGGACGCGGCGCGGCCGTTGGCGGCGGCGCGCTCCGCTCCGCCGCCGGCCCCTGCCCGAAGCCGCCCGAAGCGACCGGACGATTGCCATCGCGTTGCTGGAACTGGCGCTGCGTTTGCGCCGGCTGCGTCAGCGGTTGGCGGACGCTGGGCGCGACCTTACCGGCGTTGGGCGAGACAGCCGTCGAGCGAATCGGCGGCTGCCCCACCCGCCGAGCCGGAACGTCGCGCGTGTAGTTGGCCACGGTTGTCCGGTAGGTTGCTACCGGCACGGGCGCGTACGGGCGGTAGTACGCTGGAAACGCGCCAAAGCCATAGGGCGAAACATAGAATGCCGGGCGCGGCGCGAGCGCCCAGGCTAGAAAGAGCGCCGTGGCAATCGGCAGCGCGGCCGAGTAGTACATGTTCGGCCCGTAAACCGTCGGATGGCCCTGCACCTGCACGACGGCCTCCTGCTGCCCCGGCGTTTGCTCGATGCGCAGGTCGGCGACCTCTTGCTCCTGCCCGTCCTTGAGCAAGGCGACAAAGGAAAAGTTTTTGGTGTTGCCGCCGCCATATTCCTGGACGCGGATGTAATCCACGTTGCCGTCTTCGTCGAGGTCGAGGTTATTGATGGAACCAGGCTGATTGAGCAGGCGCTCCAACTCTTCGGCGCTTTTCGCCTGCTTGGTCAGCCCGATGAGGGCCTGCAAATCAAGCCCCTGCCCCGGCGCGTTGCTGGCGGCCGTAACCGTCGAGGGCTTGGCCGGCGGGGCGCTAACCGGCTGCGGCTGGTAGGCCGGGCGCGAGGATGAACCTGCGAAGCAGCCGCTGGTCAGCAGCGCGGCAAGGCTCAGCGCGACGCCGCGCGTCCAAAAACTGGCCGCGGAAAGCATGGATAACGTCATGAAGCCATCTCCTTTCCCTTTTTCCCGAGGTGATTTGAAACCGCGCCCGGATTTGGGCGGCGAGACGCCGAACGCAGAGCGCGCCGCGATGCAAGCCGCCATACGAAACGCTGGAAAACGGCAGCGCGTTCCCAAAGTCGGCGCATTCGCGCCGATGAGCGGCCGAGGTCCATCGTCGCCCATTGCCAGCGCGGCGTCAAATGGCGCTGGAGCGCGGGCAGGCCACGGGCGGCGGCAGACGAGCTTGGCGGGATAGGCGCGGAATGGCAAACGGGGCGATTCCAACCCCTTCCCCATTCAAGAGGAGCGCTTTGGCGGCGGACTTCGCCGGGCGGCCTGGCTTTAGCGCCGCCCGCCGCGGCGTTTTCCAACGCGAGTCGCCATCCCGCCCCAAGCCGCATTTTTTCAGAGTTTTATCCAAAAATCTGGAAATCCCGCGCCCGCCGCAGCCGTCTCCGCTGGTCGCGCTGAAACGCGCTTAAAAAGTGGCCGCGTTTTATTGCAGACGCGATTGCAAGGCGCCGCCGTCAGCGGCGCGCATCCTTGGCACAAGAGTTGCCTCTCTGTTGCTCAAACCTCATAACCTAAACCGCGCGCCACGGGCTACCGCAGTTAGCTCGCCGGCTACCGCAGTTAGCTCCGGAAAGGGACTGCCACATGCTCATACCTCGGCGGATAGGCCTACAGCTTCGGGCGGCAAGCGTCGTCTTGCTCTTGAGTCTTATCGCTTCACTGGACATTTTCGGACAAACCACCAATGGCCGCTTCGTGGTCACGGTCAAGGATCAAAGTGGCGCGGTCATCGCCGGCGCGACCGTTTCGGTCACGAACGAAGGCACGAAGCAAACCATCACCGGCGCGACCACCGACAACGGCATCTTCACGACCTCACTGCTTCCAGTTGGCAACTACAGCATCGCGGTCGAGGCCGACGGCTTCACCAAGAGCGTCATCGAGAGCCTCAGCCTCAACGTTGGGCAGGAATACGGCGTGACCGCGACGCTCCAGGTCGGCGGCGCGAGCGATGTCATCACCGTTTCCGGCGGGGAGGCGCTGCTTCAGACGACCAACGCTGAAGTCCGCAACACCGTCAACGCGCGGCAAACGCAGGAGCTACCTCTCATCACTCGCAGCCCGCTCGCGCTGGTTCAGCTTCAGGCGGGCGTGAACGGCCGCTTGGCCAACACCAACACGACCATCAATGGGCAGCGCGCCTCCACGACGGTCGTCACCCAGGATGGCATCAATATCCAGGATAATTTCATCCGGGCCAACGCCATTGACTTTTCGCCCAACAACCCGACGGTCGCGGGGGTTGGGGAAGCGACCATCATCACGTCCAACGCGACGGCGGATGTCGGCGGCTCATCGGCCGTGCGCTTCGTGACGCCGGCCGGCACGGAAGAATTCCACGGCGAAGTCTTCTGGTTTCACCGCAACAAGGTGCTCAACGCCAACAGCTTCTTCAACAACGCCGCCGGCATCGCCCGCCCGCCATTCATCCGCAATCAGTTTGGCTTCCAGCTTGGCGGGCCGGTCGGCATTCCCGGCGGGCCGCGGATCAAAAACCTTTTTTTCTTCGCCACCTTCGAGGGGATTCGGCAGCGGCAGCAAGCTAGTCTGATCACGACGGTTCTGACGCCGGATGCGCGCCAGGGCATTTTCACCTACATTGACAACGCCGGCGCTCGGCGCTCGATCAACCTGCTCGCCCTGCGCAACATCTCGATTGACCCAACGATCGCCGCTTTCATTGCGCGGGTGCCAAACCGGTCAAACCTTACAACGGTTGGCGACGGCCTCAACACGACGGGGCTGCAGGTCGTCCGCTCAGCGCCCTTTGACCGCGACACGTCGGCCTATCGCGTGGACTACAACCCGACCGCGAAGCATCACCTCGAGTTCATCTATCGCCGCGCGGGCGAGACCATTGGACGCACCGACCTCGACACGACGTTTAATAATCCGATCATTGTCAACAACGTCGGACCGACCAACTTTGGGGCGGCGGCCTGGGTATGGAATGTCTCGCCCCGCTTCAGCAACGAAATTCGCTTCGGGGCGAACTTTACGGCGCCCTTCTTCAATGTGAATCGGACGCAGCAGCCGAGCTTTTTCCTGGCCGGCCTGCCCTTCACCAACCCCGACGTGACCTTCCTGCCGCAGGGGCGCGACACGCAAATTATCACCATCATTGACAACGCCTCGCTTCAGCTTGGCGCGCACAGCCTCCGCTTCGGGGCGCAGCTTGATTGGCTGAAGGTGCGGCCCGTCAATGAGGCTGGAACTGTGCCGACGCTCAGTCTCAGCCAGCAGTCGCTCGGCGCGGGCGGCAACCCGGCGGCGCTCACCGCGACGCTTTTTCCGGGCGGCATCAACGCTATTCAGCTCCAAACCGCCAACAGCTTCCTAACGCTTTACAGCGGGGCGATCGGCGGGTTGTCGCGGACGTTCAACGTCAACGCCGCGCGCCCCGCGGCCGGGTTTGACCCGACCGCCCCGCAGACGCGCGATCTGCGCCTCAACCAGTTGGGCGCTTACATCAATGATCAGTGGCGCATCCGCCCTAACCTCACGATCAATGCCGGCCTGCGGTATGACTATGTCACGCCGCTGTCGGAGGCGAACGCCTTTGCCCTGTTGCCGGTGCTCGGCGCGGGCCAAACAGCGGATCAAGCCCTGCTCAATCCCAACGGCATCGTCAACTTCGCCAGCCGTTTCTGGCGGCCTGACCGCAACAACTTCGCGCCCAACGTCAGCGTGGCTTGGGACATCAAGGGTCTCGGACAGCCCACCGTGCTGCGCGGCGGCTATTCAATCGCCTATGTCAACGACGAGGCGATCCGCGCAGCGGACAACTCCGTCCTGACTAACCCTGGACTCAGCACGACCCTGGCTCCGACCCTGGGCCAGATTCAGGCGGCTGGACCGCGGCTGAGCAATGCGGCGGGGCTGATCAACACGCTGCTGACGCCGCCGCCGTTCAATGTTCCCTACAGCTACGCCAGTCAGTTTGCGATTACCACCAACACGGCCTTCGGCAGCCCCGACCGGAACTTGCAGACGCCGTTCTACCAGCAGTGGAATGTCTCGCTCGAGCGCGAAGTCCTGCGCGACACCGTCGTGACGGCGCGCTACATTGGCAACCGCAGCGCGAATCTGATTCGCGCCGTGGACCTCAACCAGCTGGATGTCATCAACAACGGCTTCGCGGCGGACGTGGCGCGCGCCCGGAGCAACGGCTTCCTCGCGCTGGCAGCGACCGGGGTTTTCAATCCGGCCTTCAACCCCAGCCTTCCCGGCAGCCAGCCGCTCACCGTCTTCCCGAGCCTGGCGAGCGGCGGTCTGCTGACCAACCAAACGATTCGCAACCTCATTCAAACGGGCGAGGCGGGGTCGCTGGCCGGGATTTACATCACGAACCGCCTGACCGGCACGGTCGTGTTTCAGCCGAACCGCAACGCGCTGGCCACGAATATCCTCAACAACTCTGGATTTTCCAACTACCATGCGCTCCAGGTCGAGTTCCGGCGGCGCTTTGCCAGAAGCATCGCGGGGGACTTCCTCGTCCAGGCCAACTACACCTACAGCAAAACCCTGACCAACACGGCGGGAACCGGACAGACCCGCTTCGAGGCGCTGCTCGACAACGCGCAGCCATCGCTCGAAAACTCGCGGGCGCCGTTTGACATCCCGCATATCTTCAAAGTCAACGGCATCTACGAGTTGCCCTTTGGTCAAGGCAAGACGCTCGACCCCGGCAGCGGCTTTCTGCGACGTCTCGTGGGCGGCTTCCAGGTCGGCTTCTTCTTTGAAGTGGGTAGCGGCCCGCCCTTCGGCATCTACTCGCGACGCGGCACCATCAACCGCGTCACAGCCGGCACGCGCGGCGACCTCAACACGGTGGATACCACCCTCACGCGGCGGGAACTCCAGCGACTGGTCGGCATCTATCGCGCTCCGCAGGGGCTGTTCTTCATCGATCCGCGGGTCATCAACTTTGACGGGCGGGCGGTACAGCCGGATGGGCAGTCGCCATTCAACGGCCAGGTGTTTTTCAACCCGCCGCCGGGTCGGGCCGGCTCCTTGCAGCGCTTCATCCTGAATGGGCCAACGCGTTATAACCTGGACCTCAACATCGTCAAGCGCACGCCCATCAGCGAGCGCGTCAACACGGAGTTGCGCTTCGAGTTCTTCAACGCGCTCAACTCCCCGATCTTCAACATCGGCGACCAGAACGTCAACGCGACGAACTTCGGGCGCGTTACAACCACATTCAACGGGCCGCGCAACATTCAGGTGGCGTTCAAGCTTATTTTCTGACGCGGGCGCCGTCGCCGCTCGACAGCCAGCCGGTCGGCCGCTCAGCTCGGCCGACCGGCTGGCTCATTTTGGGCCGGCTTACTGGATAGCGCCCTGGTCGGTAGCGCGCCCATTGAACTCGTCGGGGTTGAGGTCGTCATGAAGGCCGTCGATGAAGGTCGTCGCGCCGCTCGCCACGCCAGGCGCAGCCGGCGCGTCGCGAAACGCCCGCTGCCCCTGGTCGGCTGCAACAACGGCGGACGCTTGCAGGGACCTGGTCGCTAGGCGCATCGAAGCCGCCCAGCGCCTGGCGGCGCCATTTGGCTAACTATTCGCATTTGGCTGACTATTCGATTGACGGACTACTTGACCGAGGATGAAGGGGAAGGCGACTGGAAGCTGGCGAGGGCGGCGTCTTCCGTGTCATAAGTTTCGAGAATAGATGACAGCTTGGTGATATTGAGAATATCCACCAGGCGACGGGTCGGGCTGGCCAGCTTGAGGCTGCCGCCAGCGCGCTTGATCGCAGTCATGGCGCGCACGATTTCGCCAAGACCGCTGCTGTCCACATAGGGCACGCCGGCGAGGTTGAGAATAACGCGCTGTGGAAGCTGGGCGGATAAGCGCGAAATATGGTCGCGCAGCGCCGCGTCGCCGTTACCCAGCAAAACGCTTCCCTGCAGCTCCAAGATCACCACCCCGTCTCTTACGCGCTCGGTAATCGTCATAGCATCGTTGGCCGCTCGAAATCGCTGGCATCCTGAAAAACCGGATTAGCTCGCGCGCCAACTCTAATCAAGGGGAGACAAGTTTTTCAAACTGATCATCGAACGGGCGATTATTGAACGGCGCGTCCGGGAACAGACGAAGCCAGTCAGCCCGCAACTGGCGCGCTGGCGTTGGGGACGCCGACTGGCGCGCCAGAAGCAGAAACTCCCGGTTGCCTTCCGCGCCTAGAATCGGCGAAGCCATCAGTCGGCAGGGCGTCAAGCGCGCCCGCGCCGCCGCCGCCAAAACCCCGGCCACGGCCTTGGCGTGCAAGCTGGGGTCGCGCACGACTCCCCCCTTGCCGACTTCCGCGCGCCCGACCTCGAACTGCGGCTTGACAAGCAAGACGAGCGCCGCTTCCGGGCGCGCCAGCGGGCCGAGCGCTGGCAGGATGAGCGCCAGGGAGATGAACGACACGTCGGCCACGATGAGGTCGAATCGCTCGGCAAAGTCGGTCGGCGCGAGGTAGCGCGCATTGACGCCCTCGCGGGCGATGACGCGCGGATCACGGCGCAGCTTCCAGTCCAACTGATGGCGACCGACATCCAGCGCGTAAACCTGCCGCGCCCCATGCTGGAGCAGGCAATCCGTAAAGCCGCCGGTTGACGCGCCGACGTCGAGGCACAGGGCGCCGCGCGCCTCCAGGCCGAACTCGCGGAGCGCCGCCTCGAGCTTGAGACCGCCGCGGCCCACGTAGCGCGGCGTCTCGCCGCGCAGTCGCACCGTCGCCTTAGCCGGCACCGTCAGGCCTGGCTTCTCAGCCGGGCGGTCGTTAATCAGCACCTGCCCGGCCAGAATCAGCGCCTGCGCCTTCTGCCGCGACTCGGCGAGTCCGGCTTCCACCAGGTAACAATCCAAGCGCCGCTTGGGCGCGGGCATTTCAGCGGGCATGGTTCAGGCTGGAACGAGGGCGAGAAACGGAAGCGCGCCCGGCCAAGGCCCGCCCTGACCGGATAGGCGCGCCATTACGGGTTGAGCAGCGTGAACGACTCGAAAAATCGCTGAACATCATCCCGGTCAAGCTCGACTGGGAAGGTTGTGACAATCGCCAGTTGGTAGAGCCGCGGCGGGGCGAAGATGAAGTCCGCCCTTCCGAAAACGGCCTTGTCGCCGCGCCTCCCGCCGAAAAAGACGGCGCGCGCCGGATGCCCCTGCACGATATAGCTATCTTCCTGCTCGATCGCTCCCTGATAGGGACGCAACAAGACGTTCCGCGCCGCGTCCATGACTTGGTCGGCTGTGGCGTCGCCCAACTCGGGGCGCGCGAACGTCCGCGCGGCGACTTGGCAGACCGTTTCATTCGCGGCCGCGCTTGTGAAGACGATGACCGTTCCGCTTGGGCTATCCTCGCGCTTGGGCTGCTCAAAGCCGCGCGGCAGCCGGACGCGAAAGCCGCCATCCGTCGAGACCAGCTCGAAGCCTGCGCGGGGCTTTTCCTCCGGGCGCTCCCGCTGCCGTCCGCTCTGCGCCGGCGTCGGAGCCAGGAACAGCAGTAGCCCCAGCCAGGCGAGCAGCCCCCGCCGCCAGGCTTTCGCGGGTCGCGGTCGCGCTGGGAAAACGGATTTTCGCAGGTCGCTCGCCATCGCTGTCTCTATGGCGCTCGCCGTGGCGCGTGACTGTAAACGCGCAGCGTCTCGCCATCGGTTTCAAAGGTTATCGCCCCATCGCGCCCGGTATGCCACTGCCCGGCTCGCGGAAGCAAGCTGGCATAGCGATTCACGACTTCCAAGTGAGGATGCCCGAACGGCGACTGGCGCGGCGCGCTGAAGACGACGTGGGCGGCGCCCGTCGCCCTGACGAAATCAGCGCCGCTCGAACTCCGGCTGCCATGGTGCGGCGCCTTGACGACATCGCAGCCGAGCGGCGCGCCAGACGCGACCAGAGACCGCTCGCTCCTGGCCTCGATGTCGCCAGCGAGCAAGAACGACCGCCGCCCGTAGTCGAGGCGCAGCGCCAGGGAATCGTCATTCGTTCCAGTCGGCGCCACCCCCGGCGGCGGCCACAGAAAGGTCAGCCTGACCGCGCCGATGCGCGCCTGTAATCCGGCCTGAACGACGCGGCGCGGAATGCCGCGGCGGTCCAGCGCCTGAGCGAGCCGCTGGAAGGTCGGGTCATCCGCCCGCGCCTGACCATGCCAGGCTTGCCCGATGCGGACGCACTCAGCCAACGTCGCGAAACCGCCAACATGGTCGCTATCCGGGTGGGTAGCGATGATCGCGTTCAGCCGAGCGATGCCCCGCGCCCAAAGGCAGCGAGCGACGACGCGCTCGCCAAGGTCGGGCGCGTCTTCGCGAAAGCCGTCTGGATACGGGCGGCTGTAATCGCTGCGCCCGCCGCTATCCACAAGCAGCGTTTCGCCGGTCGGGCATTCCAGCAGGATGCAGTCGCCCTGCCCGACATCGAGAAACGTCACGCGCAGCCAGCCGGGCGGCGGCGCGCGCCAGCCACGCGGCGGGGCGACCGTCAGCCAGCCAAAGACGGCGCACAGCGCCGCGCCCAGCGCGACCGATAGCGGCCACCGCGGACTGCGCGATGGCCGGTCGAGCGGGCGCCAGTCGTGCAGCGCCGCGCCAAGCAGCCAGCAGCCGAGCGCAAAGCCGCCATAGACGGCGAGGAAGCCCCAGCCCTCCCAGTGGGGGACGCGCCAGTTCCCCCACCGGCTGCCCAGATCGGCCACCGCCGCCAAGCCTCCGACGCCGCCCGTGACCAGCCACTTGAACAGCGCGGCGGCCGGAGGAAACAAGCCCAGCGCGACGAAGTACCCTAGCGCGCACAGGAGCGTCGCCGCCATCAGGACTTCGGCGACCAGGGTCGCCGCGCCGCCGCTCAGCGCGATGCGGTTGAAATACGCTACGCTGATGGGCAGAAGCGCGACCTGAACGCAGGCGCTGGCCAACAGCATGCCAAACGCCCACCGCAGCGCGGCTTGCGCATTCCAATCGCCATAGCCGAGCCGTTCCAGCCATCTGGCCCAGGACGATTTGTCCAAGCGGTATGTGATTGGCTCGCGGCGCATCCGCTCCTGAAACCGCGACTCGCGCCAGAACAGCGCCTCCGCGAAGCGCCGCGCGAGCGGCGGCGCGGCGGGCGGATAGGGCGTCGCGCGGGCCGGTCGCCATTCGCCAATGGCGCGCAGCCGGGCGTAAAGCGGCGCGGCCGCGCCCGCGAGCGCCAAGACGGCGCCAAAAGTGAGCTGAAAGCTCGGCGCGAAGATGTTCGACGGCTGCGTGACGAGCAAGACGCAGGCGCAAGCGCCCAGCGTGTTGAGCCAGTGGGGCGCCCGATAGAACGCGCGGGCGGACTGCCAAGCCGTGACGGCAATCGCGGCCCGCCAGACGGGCGGATCCAGCCCGACGAGCAGGGCGTAACACCAGACGACCGTCAGAACGGCGACTGCGGTTATCCCTCGGCGGCGCGTCACGAGCGCCAGCAGCCAGGCGACCAGGGCGCTCAGCAGCGCGAAGTGGGATCCGGAAATCACGAGCAGGTGAAAGGTGCCGCTGCGCCGGAATCGCTCGGCCCAGGCGGCGTCCAGGAAGCGATCGCTCCCCAGCGCGATGCCGGCCAGCAAGCCGCTCGTCCGGGCGTCGAAGTCCTGTTGGAGCTGGCGGATAGCCCACAAGCGGAGCTTTCCCAGCCACGCGCCGCGCCTTGCCTCAGCCGCTTCCAGGCGGGTGATCCGCCAAGCTTGCCCTTGCGCATCATAGCCGCGCCAGTCGAGGTAGGCGGCGACATCCTGCCCGCCTGGATTGGCATAGCGTCCCTGACGGTCGAGCGTGACCGTCGCCGCGAGGCGGTTGCCCGGCGCGAGCGCCATCCGCTCCCAGGCCGCGACCTGTTCGGGCTGGAGCAAGGGGAGCGTCAATCGAACGCGCCCGCGCGCCGGCTCATCCGCCATCTGGTCGGCCCGGCGCATCGTCGCCACGTCCACGTCGAGCGCGACGCGCCCGACGGCTGGCTCGGGCCACGCCGCGAGCCGGCCGGTCAGGACCAGCGGCGTTTCCGGCGCGACGGCGCGCAGGCGAGCCCGAACGCGATCATCCGCCTCGCGCGCGCGCCGCTCGACGGAAGCCGCCCACGCCCCGCCCAGCGCCAGGCAAGCGGCCGCCAAGCGCAGCCCCAGGGCGGGATGGAAGGCGGCCCGCCGCCGCCGCGCGGCCCACAGGCTCCAGAGCGCGGCGTGGCACAGCCACCACAGCCAAGGCGACGCGGCCGGCAGGCAGGCCTCGGTCAGAATGCCGACGCTTAGCCAAAAAGACGCCAGGAAGAGCGGCGCGCGGGCGAGCAGGCTTTGGCGCCCGGGCGGGAGGAAGCTGTTGCTTGACATTGTTACAAGCGTTCCCTTAGTTTCCATTCCGAATTTCGGAAAATCTAATCCAGGCGGTTACAGCATCGGGACGCTCCCGCGCGCTTCATGACTTTCGGTCGCTTCGACCATTGACTCCAGGGTATTCGCACATGTCAGCAAAGCTTGGCGAGGTCCTTCTCAAAGAGGGTCTGATCACGCCCCAGCAGTTGAAGGAAGCGTTGGACTACCAACGGGCAAATGGCGGTCGCCTTGGCTCTATACTTGTCACGCTGGGCATGGTGCAGGACGAGGCCATCACCTCGGTTCTCAGCCGCCAATATGGCGTTCCGGCTGTCAACCTTGATCTGTTCGACGTTGACCCCAATGCCATTCGTCTGCTCCCCGAAGAAACCGCCCGCAAATATATGGTGATGCCGCTCGCGCGAAATGGCTCGACCATGACGCTGGCGATGGTGGATCCGGCCAATGTCTTCGCGGTGGACGACATCAAGTTCATGACCGGTCTCACCATCGAGCAGGTCGTCGTTTCGGAGCTGTCGCTGGAGCGCGCCCTCGCCCGGTATTACGCTCCTGAGAAAGGGCTAGTCCTGGCCGAAAAGATGAGCGAGTTCTCGGCTGGGCTCAATGACCAATTCAACCTCGGCAACCTCGGCGGACTCGCCGCCGCGCCCGCCTCGGCCCCCGTCAACCTCGACGAGGCGATGAACGAAATCAACGAGGCGTTAGGCGAAGGCGATCTCGAAGTCAGCGAAGCGCCGACGGAAGACGTGCTCGACCTGAGCGCATCGTCCGCCGACGAGGCGCCGGTCGTCAAGCTGGTCAACATGATTTTGGTCAGCTCGCTGGAGTATGGCGCAAGCGACATTCACATCGAGCCGTACGAGAAGGAATTTCGCGTCCGCTTCCGGGTTGACGGGCTGCTCCGGGAAGTGATGCGCCCGCCGATGAAGATGCGGGCCGGATTGACCTCGCGCATCAAGATCATGGCCAAGCTGGACATTGCCGAGACGCGCCTCCCGCAAGACGGGCGCATCAAGATCAAGCTCAAGCGCGACGCCGGCGTGCGCGACCTCGACTTTCGCGTCTCGACGCTCCCGACGCTGTGGGGCGAGAAAATCGTGCTTCGGCTGCTCGACAAAGAGAAGCTGATGCTAGACATGACCAAGCTGGGCTTTGAGCCGGAAAGCCTCGAGAAATTCAAGCGCCAAATCGCCAAGCCCTACGGCATGGTGCTGGTTACGGGACCAACCGGGTCGGGCAAGACCAATACGCTTTACTCAGCGCTTTCGAGTCTCAACACGCCGGACACCAACATCATGACGGCGGAGGACCCGGTTGAATTCAACCTGACCGGCATCAATCAGGTCCAGATGAAGGAGCAAATCGGGCTGAACTTCGCAGCCGCGCTCCGGTCATTCCTGCGCCAGGACCCAAACATCGTTCTGGTCGGCGAGATTCGCGACTTCGAAACCGCCGAAATCGCGGTCAAGGCCTCGCTCACGGGTCACTTGGTGCTCTCGACGCTCCATACCAACGACGCCCCATCCACGGTGAGCCGGCTGATGAACATGGGCATCGAGCCGTTTTTGGTGGCCACGTCGGTCAACCTCATCCAGGCGCAGCGCCTCATCCGCCGCATCTGCACCGAGTGCAAGGCGCCGGCCAAGACTCAGCCCCCGGCGCAAACGCTGATCGAGCTCGGCTTTACGCCGGAGGAAGCCGCCAAGACCACGATTTACGAAGGCACCGGGAAGACCAAGGACGGGCGGGAATGCCCGAAATGCAAAGGCTCAGGTTATAAGGGGCGCGTCGGTCTCTACGAAGTCATGGAAATGAACGACGAGCTGCGGGAGCTGATTCTCATCGGGGCTTCGGCGCTGGAGCTGCGCAAAAAAGCCATCGAGCACGGCATGCTCACGCTGCGGCGCAGCGGGCTGCGAAAAATCATGGAAGGCATCACGACTATTGAGGAAGTGGTGCGCGAAACCGTTCTGTAACCGACACTCGGCCGCCGCGCGCGCTGTCAGCGCCGCGCTCGAAGGCAGGATCACTAAAGCAGCCGGCGCGTCTCGCTGAGGAAGCCTCGGGATTGAGGCCCGCTGTTGGCGCTACCCACGGAGGCACACGTCATGTCATCGAACTTCATTCTGAGCGACCTGCTTCGCAAGATGATTGAGCTGGGCGGCTCGGATCTCCACATTACCACCAACTCGCCGCCGCAGGTTCGAGTCCACGGGCATCTCCGCCCGCTCGATTACCCGGAGATGACGCCGGCTGACACCAAGCAGCTCGCCTATTCCGTGCTGACCGACGCGCAGAAGCACCGCTTCGAGGAAACGCTCGAGCTGGATTTCTCCTTCGGCATCAAGGGCATGTCGCGCTTCCGAGCCAACTTGTTCAATCAGCGCGGCGCGGTGGCGGCGGTTTTTCGGGGCATCCCCTACGAAATTCGCACCTTCGAGGACCTTGGCTTGCCGCCGGTCGTCAGGAAGCTGTGCGAAAAGCCGCGCGGCCTGATTCTGGTCACGGGGCCGACCGGCTCCGGGAAGAGCACGACGCTCGCCTCGATGATCAACAAAATCAACGAGGACCGGCACGAGCACATCATCACGATTGAAGACCCGATTGAGTTTCTGCACCCGCACAAGAACTGTCTTGTCAACCAGCGCGAGGTTCACGCCGATACCCATAGCTTCAGCAACTCGCTGCGCGCCGCGCTGCGTCAGGACCCGGACGTGGTGCTGATTGGCGAGATGCGCGACCTCGAAACCGTCGAGACCGCCCTGCGCATTGCCGAAACGGGTCACTTGACCTTTGGCACGCTGCACACCAACTCCGCCTACTCCACGATCAACCGTATCATTGACATCTTCCCGGCCCACCAGCAGTCGCAAATCCGAACCCAGCTCAGCCTGGTGCTCGAAGGCGTGCTGTGTCAGTCGCTCTTGCCCAAGGCCAACGGGCAGGGGCGGTGCATGGCGCTTGAAATCCTCGTTCCGAACTCGGCTATCCGCAACCTGATCCGCGAGGATAAAATCCACCAGATTTACGGGATGATGCAGACCGGTCAGGATAAGTTCGGGATGCAGACGTTCAATCAGTCGCTACTCAGCCTGTACCTCAGCCGTCAGATTTCACTCGACGTCGCGATGGCGCGCTCGCACAACCCGGACGAGCTACAAGACTTGATCAACCGCGCCGGCGGCGGCATCGGCGGCGGGCCCGGCATGCCGCCGCCGGGCGGGCGTCCGTTGCCGCCGGGCGGCCCGGCCCGGCCCGGCATGCCGCCGCCGGTTCGACGCTAGCGGGGCGCGCCTCGCTAGCCAGGCCATTGGACTAACGACACAAAGTCATGGAGTTTCCGCTTCGCGACTTGCGCATCTCGCCGGTATCGCTGACAATGCCAAGCACGCACCGAACAATACACTGCGAATCAGGGGAAATGGCTGCCGACCGCGCCGGGGCTTGGATGTCGCCGCAGGCTTGCTGGCCCAGCCGCGACGCGAGTTGGCTGGAAATGATTCTTCGCTAAGGGGCGCAGTCAAGCGGCTGCTCGGTCAGCCTCCTGTCAAGCAGTCGCGGACGCATTGGCGCAAGGAGTGTTCTGGTTATGCCGACGTATGTTTTCGTAGGACGCAATCAACTCAACCAGCAAGTGCGCGGCGAGCGAGCGGCCGCGAGCCGCGAGCAGCTTGAAGCCCTGCTTCGCCGCGAGCAGGTCACGGTCGTCAGCGTTCAGGAAAAAAGCCGCGACATCGCTCTCCCGAAGCTGGTTGGCGGGAGCGTCTCGTCAAAGGAGCTTGCGATTTTTACCCGCCAGTTCTCCGTCATGATCGACGCTGGCTTGCCGCTGGTGCAATGCCTCGAAATTTTGGCGACCCAGCAAGAGAAAAACAAGTACTTCAGGCAAGTGCTGACGCAGGTGCGGACGGATGTCGAAACCGGCGCCACCCTTTCGGAGTCCATGGCCAAGCACCCGAAGGTGTTTGACAACCTGTACACGAACATGGTGGCGGCGGGCGAAACAGGCGGTATCCTTGACACGATTTTGCAGCGCCTGGCGACCTTCATCGAAAAAATCGTCAAGCTCCGCTCCGATGTGATTTCCGCCCTCATTTACCCGTCGGCCGTGATCGTGCTCGCCGTGGTCGTGATCGCTGTCATCATGGTGGTCGTGATCCCGGCGTTCCGAAACATCTTTGAAGGTCTGCTCGGGCCGGGCGAGCGGCTGCCCTTGCCGACGGAAATCGTCATCGCCATTAGCTCGTTTATGGCGAGCTACTGGTGGCTGCTGCTCGGCGCCATTGCGGGGATAGCCGCAGTCATTCGCGCCTACTACAAGACGCCCGGCGGACGCTTTCAGATTGACCGGCTGATGCTCAAGATCCCCGTCATCGGGGACATTCTGCTGAAGATTGCCGTGGCGCGCTTCTCGCGGACGCTGGCCACGCTGCTGTCAAGCGGCGTGCCGATTCTCGAATCGCTCGACATCACGGCGCGCACGGCCGGCAACGTCATCGTCAGCAACGCCATCAACCGCGTGCGCGATTCGATTGAGCAGGGGCAAACCATCGTCGAGCCGCTCAAGGCCAGCGGCGTTTTCCCCTCGATGGTTTGTCAAATGATCGGCGTCGGCGAGCAAACCGGCGCGCTCGACGCGATGCTGTCCAAGATTGCGGACTTCTACGAACTCGAGGTTGACGCGGCGATTGCCAACCTGCTAACCCTGATTGAGCCGATCATGATTGGCTTTTTGGGCGTCACCATCGGGGGCATCGTCATCGCGATGTATCTCCCGCTGTTCGCGCTGGTCGGCAAGCTGGCGGGACGCTAAGAAACGCTTGAAGCGCGTCCTTCCCGGCGCTTCGCTCGGAAAGGACGCGCTCAACTCCCTTGGGGGCCTAATCGCGCAGCGGGCGGCCGCTGGTCGCCCAAGCCGGCATTTTCAGCACAGGGCGATAGTTCCCCTCCTCGAAGCTGAACTTGAAGTAGCCATCGAACCGCGAGACATCCGAAATGCCCTCGCCCCGCGCCAGCGTCGGCATGCGAAACCGATCATTGAACTGCGAATAATCCACCGTCGCTGAAATGGACCGAATGTTCTTGAGGCTCTTATCGAGAACCTCCAGGTTATACATCCCGTCTATGGCCAGCGTGAGCATTTCGCCCTGCTCGCTCAAGTAAACGACGCCGGAGGCGAGCGGGACGGCGCGCGACCGCGTGCGCGGGCGAAACCGAAAAGCCAGCTCGCCTTCGCGCGGGGAGCTGGTTGGCTCAAACTCATAGTAGGCAATCCGCTCCGGCGTAAGCGGAAAGAAGATCAAATCAAAAAAGCCCTGCGCCGAAAGAATGGTCAGCGCCTTGGGATCAACCCGACCCTTGGGTCGCCCGTTGTCATCCGTGTCACTCACGATGCGCGTCAGAACCGGATACTGCCCGGTTTCGTCAGGTCGGGTCGCTGGCTCGACCACTACCTCTGTCTCGCGATTCTGACGTTGCCGCCCTGGCGCGTCGCCGGGGCGGCGCGGCTTCTCGTAACGCTCAATCGCCAGCCGCTGCCGGTACGCGCAGCGGTCTCGCACAACCGCTGACTGAAACTGATTGCAAATTGCCCGGCAAACGACCGGCGGGATCGCATTGCAGTCATAGCTGGGGCTGCCCGGGCAGTCAGGAATGGGTTGCCGCGGACCAGACCAGGCGGTCGGAAGGCTGCCAAGACAGGCTAGAGCGACGACCGCGGTCAGCGCAGTCGAGAATCTAACGACGGATTTCATGCGATGCTTACCTCAATCGGAGTTGCTTTCACGCCGCGTCGCATTCTACAAGCGAGGCTGGCGTTATGCTCAGGAAGCTTACGCTCAGAAAGCTGGCGTCAGCTCATGAGGCCAGCTCATAAAGTAAGCCGAACGCGACCGTCATCCAAGTCTGGAGCGTCATCATGCAGGACCGCGCCTATCATCTTTCGCCTGGGTTCAATCTGGCGGCATTGGCTAACGACATTCGACACTTCTTCCTGATGCGCGACCACCGCGTGCAGGTTGTGCCGGTCGGGGGGGCAACCATCATCCAGGCAACGCGCGATTCCACCCTCACGACGCTGCTCGGGCAGTCATCCGCCCTGACAGTCCGCCTTCAGCCCATGAGCGACCGCTTGCTGGTTGAAGTTGGCACGAGCAAATGGCTGGAGAAAGCCGCGCTTGGCGTGGTGGGATATATCCTGTTGGGTCCGCTGATCGTGCTGCCGATCGTGGGCGCCTTCAATCAGCTCAAGCTGGTTGAAGACCTCTGGACGCATATTGACGAGCGCATCGCGCAGCAACCCGGCGGACGCTGGCAGCCTCCGCCCGCGCCGCCCGAGCCATCCTACCGAAGCTACGCGCCGCCGCGTGCGGCGGACCAACAGATCTGCCTGGCCTGCCAAGCGCCGATGCCGCCCAACGCCATCTTCTGTTCGCGCTGTGGAGCAAGGGCTTCCATCGTGCCGCACACAAGCGCGGACGCCGCCTCGGGCGCGCCGCCGACTTGCCCTCAGTGCGGACTCGTCAATCAGATGGGCGCCCGTTTTTGCTCCGGCTGCGGCTACCGCTTCTAGCTACCGCTTCCTTCTAGGCGGCGCTTCTAGCTGGCGCTTTTCCAAGCGCTGGCCTGGGCTGGCTCGTCGGCGCTCGGCCGCGTGTGTCGCGCTGGGTCAAGCGGGCGAAAGGTAAAGCCACAAAAACCGAAACAAGCTCGCCAAAAACAAGACCGCGCCAATGGCGCCCAGCGCCAGGGCCCAGCGCGCCCGCCGGCGCAAGCCGGCAAGCCGCTCGGCAAGGCTATCCGGCAGCTCAGCGCCTTCCTCGCGCCCTTCCTCGAGCCGTGAAACGCCAGCCTCCGCCTGAATCGCCAGGAAGAGCGCGAAAACGCCGATGGGGATGGCGCAGAGCCAGCCGATGAGCGCTGATAGAGCGCCAAGCGCCAACCCGAGCCAGGCGCGAGCCTCGAGTTGCGCAAGCTCGCCATCCGGCAAGCGAGTCATTGGGGACGAGACTTTCACCGGGTCGGCCACGTCGCCTCAAAACCAGCCGCGCCGGCCCTGGATGTACGTTGCCACGAATTCCTGATCCGACTTGGTTAGATACATAATCCCTTCAACCAAGCCAATGACGCCGGAAATCAAGCTGCCCAAGCCGCAGGTCAGCACCGTGACGCCCAGCATGATCAGACCCTCGACCGTATAGCCGAGAATAAACTTGTGGACGCCCAGCCCGCCCAGCAGGATGGCGCAAATGGCCGCCGGGATTTTCTTGTCCGCTCCGGGCGGGGGGACGCTCGAAGGGGGCGGATAGGGAGCGGGTTGGTAGGAAGGCGGCGCTTGTCTGCCGTAGGGGCTCGAAAGCGCGTTCAAATCCATCGCTGCCTGGGGGTCGGCAACGCTCGCCAAGCGCATTCGTCGCATTATAAAGTCCTCTCAATATCGCGGGGGCTAGCTGATCACTGCTCTAAAAGCCCTGCTAAACAATCATTTGCAGATAACTTAGCGGACTATTGCCTCCGGGCGGCAAGACAGGGCGCGCGCCAGCTAGCTCAAAACCAGGGACGGCGGCCTTGAATATAGGTGGCGACGAACTCCTCGTCGCTTTTCGACAAATACAGGATGCCCTCAGCCAATCCAACGAGCGAAACCGCCAAGGGAATGATTAGCAAGACGAACCCGATTCCGCAGGTCAGAATGCCGATTACGACCGATAGAATCAGGCCGCCAATAGTTCCGGCGGCCATCATGAAGCCTTCCTGCTGATAACCCAGGATGAACTTATGCGCGCCAAAGCCGCCGAGCAGGATAGCTAGGATGGCGGCGGACATTTTCTTTTCCGCGCCCGGCAGCTGCCCGCCTGGCATTGGCGGCCTGGGCGGCGGATACGACGGCATCTGATAGGGCGACTGCGAGGGCGGGCCGTAAGGCGCGGTCAAAATGGCGTTGAGTCCGGTAGTGATAGCCAAAATTCTTTCCTCCTTGCTCAAACGAGCCTTGGCGCGCGCCCGGCGCTCATTATTTGGAAACCAAATTCACGAGCATCAACAAGAGCCAACCCGCCGTGGCGACGCCGCCGAGCGCTATGCCAACGATTGCCAGGCTCTGCCCATCGCTCACGCCCAAACGCTGCAAGCCGTTTCTCGAGTGAATGCCAAGCGCGAGGGCGACCGGGCCCAGCAGCCCGCAGCAAAGCGTCGCGACAATGCCCAGGATCAGCGCGTTGCGCGCCTGCGATTTCAGGCGCGCCGCCTCCGCGAGAAAAAACGAAGACTCATAGCCGATTTGTCCATAGGCGGGCGGCGCATAGGGCATTGTCGGCGGCAGCGGAGACGTCTGGGACGCCGGCGGCATCCCATAGACGCTCGGCGACATCGGAGGCGGGTAGGATGGCGACTGATAGGGCGACTGCGGTTGCGTCGGCGCCTCGAAGGGGCTAGTGCCGCCTGCCTGCGCCGGGTCGGTGGCCAACAGGTTCGGGTTCGGCGCCCCGCAGTTGTAACAAGCCGTCACGGTATCCGCGTTGGAAGCGCCGCAGTTGGGGCAGTAGTAATATGCCATGGGTCATCAAGCTCCGCGCGCGGCGCCGGTCATGAGCAGCCCAAGCTCGGCTTGGGAAGCCTGCGCCGGCTCGACTTCGCCCACGATGCGCCCATCATACATCACCAGCAACCGGTCGCTAAGCGACATGACCTCTTCCAGCTCGGCCGAGACAAGCACGATGCCCGCCCCCGCGTCGCGCAGCGCCAATAGCTTGCGATGAATGAACTCGATGGCCCCGATATCCACGCCGCGCGTCGGCTGGGAGACCAGCAGGAGCTTTGGCGGCAGCTCGAACTCGCGCCCGATCACCAGCTTTTGCTGATTTCCCCCCGATAGCGACCGGGATAGCGCCAGCCGATTGGGCGGGCGGACATCGAAATCGCGCAGCAGGGCCTCGGCTCGCCGGTTGATTCGCGGACGGTCGAGAAAGCCGAGACGAGCCGCCGGCGGTCGGTAATGGTCGCCGAGGATGACGTTGTCCGAGAGGTTGAAATCAAGCAAGAGCGCCCGCTTGTGCCGGTCTTCGGGAATGTGGGCGACGCCCAGCGCCCGGATGGCGCGCGGCGATTTCCCGACGATTGACTTGCCAAGCAATAGAATATCCCCGGCGGTCGGCTTCATCAGACCAGCCAGGCACTCGATCAGCTCCGACTGCCCGTTACCCTCGACGCCGGCGATGCCGACGATTTCGCCGGCGCGCGCCTGAAAGGACACGCCTCGCAAAGCGGAAGCGCCATTGGCCTTGGTCAAGGCAAGCTGCGCCACTTCGAGCAACGCGCCCTGCGGGCGCGCCGGCACTTTTTCAACTCGCAAGAGCACTTCTCGCCCAACCATCAGCTTGGCGAGCGCCTCAGCCGAAGTTTGGCTCGTCTCCACTTCGCCGACGACGCGTCCATCCCGCATGACGGTGACGCGGTCGGAAATGGCCAGCACCTCGCCCAGCTTGTGGGTGATGAGGATAATGGTCTTGCCCTGCTGGCGCAGCGCGCGCAGCACGGCGAACAGCTCCGCGACTTCCGGCGGCGTCAGCACGGCCGTCGGCTCGTCGAGGATTAGCATCTCGGCGCCGCGGTAGAGCGTCTTGAGGATCTCCACTCGCTGCTGCTCGCCAACCGAAAGCTCGCTGATGAGCGCGTCGGGGTTGGCGCGCAACTTGTACCGCTCGCACAAATCGAGCAGCTTGCGCCGCGCGCCGGCATAGTCCACCGCCAGCCCAGACCGCGGCTCAGCGCCAAGCACGATGTTTTCCAGCACAGTGAGCGTCGGCACGAGCATGAAGTGCTGATGAACCATCCCTAGCCCCGCCGCGATTGCCTCGCGCGGCGAGGCGAAGCGCGCCGGCTGGCCGCGGAGCAGAATTTCCCCGGCATCCGGCGCGTAGAGGCCATAGAGAATGTTCATCGCCGTGGACTTGCCGGCGCCGTTTTCGCCAATCACGGCATGGATGCTCTGCGGAGCGATCTTGAGCGTCACGGCGTCATTGGCGACGAGCGCGCCAAAGCGCTTCGTGACCCCGCGCATCTCAATGATTGTAGGGTAATTCTCCATGACGCAGGCGGATGCGCGGCAGCGACTTTGACGGCGCGAGAAGGCAGGCATGGTGCATCCTGCTGGATTCGAACCAGCGACCTTTGGCTCCGGAGGCCAACGCTCTATCCAACTGAGCTAAGGATGCAGCCTTGGGAATCAGGCTTTCAAGGTAGCGCGCTCGCTCGGAAAAAGCAAGCGTCGCCAAGCCATCCCGCTCAGCTTGAGCGCCGTCGGGACGCTAATCGGCCACGCCGGTCAGACAGGAAGCGCCTTCGAGGAAGCGCGCCGTCAGGCGGCAGGGGAGCAGCCACTTGTGGTAGCGCCCCACGCGCCCACGCGCCACATCGCCGTAGAGCGCCTGCAAGCGCCGCGTTAGCGGGCCAATCTGCCCGTTGGCGACCGGACGCCGATCCACCGAGCCAATCGCGGCGATCTGCGCGCCGGTCCCGCAGAAGAAAACCTCGTCGGCAATGTATAGCTCGGAGCGATCGATTGGGCGAAACTCAGTTTCCACCCCCAGCTCCCGCCGGGCCAGCTCCACCACCGTGTGGCGGGTGATGCCTTCCAGGATGTCGGCGTAAATGGGCGTCGTCACCAGCTTCCCGTCTCGGGCGATGAAGATGTTCATCGCCGCGCCCTCGGCCACCTTGCCGGCCGCGTTAAGGACGATTGCCTCGTCATAGCCGTTGTCGCGCGCTTCCGTCGCCGCCAGCGCGGAGTTGACATACGCCCCGCAGATTTTTCCGCGCGCCGGGATGGCGGCGTCCTCGACCCGCCGCCACGATGACACGCCGACCGCGAGCGGGCGGCTGGTATCCACGTAGTCGCGCATCGGGACGATAAACATCGTGAAGTCGTCGCCAGGCGAGAGCTTGGTGCCGATTTGACGCGCGGTTTTGTAGGCCAGCGGGCGAATGTACACGTCCTCGCGATAGGCATTCCGGCGCGCAAGCTCGGCGGTCAGGTCGCATAACGCATCCGCGTCATAAGGCAGCTTCATCTTGAGGAGCGAGGCGTTCTGGAGCAGGCGAGCGAAGTGCTCGCGCGGGCGAAATAGGTAAAGCTCCTCGTCATCGGCATTCCAGTAGCCGCGAATGCCTTCAAAGACGGCCGTGCCGTAATTAAACGCATGCGTCATGACATTGATGTTGGCTTCGGCCAGCGGCACGAAGCTTCCCTCGAAAAAGGCGACTTCACGATGGCGCATGGAGGGCGTCTCCCTTGAATATGAAGCGAGTGCAACCAATATACAGCCCCGCCCAGGCGGAGCGAGACAAATCAATGACGCGCGGTCGCTGACGCAGCCCGGCGCGTCATACAAGCGGGACGGTCTGACTATGAAAGCGCTCGGCCGCGCGACTCGCCACGCGCCCGAGCATGGCCTTGGCGGTCGAGCCAATGATTCGCAGCCCGCGCTCGATTTGCTCCAGCGAGACGTGGCCATAGCTGAGACGGAGCGTGTTCCGCCGCGGGTTATCACAGTAAAATAGCCGCCCGCGGCTGAAGACGACGCCCTGCTGGCGCGCTTGGTAAAGCAGCTCTGTGGCGTCCAGCGCCGGCGGCAGCGTCACCCACAAGAACAGTCCTCCGGCCGGCGTGGTCCAGGCGGTTCCCGGCGGGAAGTCATCCCGCAGATGCTCCAGCATCAGGTCGCGGCGCGCGCGGTAGATCGGGCGAATTCGCTCTAGATGGGCTTCATACCGCTTGCGTCGGCAAAAGTCCCACAGCGCCGACTGGAGCAACGGCGAGGTCGTGATGTCGCTGTTTTGCTTGAATGCCGTCAGGCGCGCAATCACCGGGCGGGCGGCGGCGCACCACCCAATGCGTAGGCCCGGCAGCAGGCTCTTCGAGAAGTTGCTGACGTAGATGACGTGTTCGGTATCGTCCAGCGCCTTGAGATGCGGCAGCGGATCGCCATCGAATCGCAGGTGCGAGCCATAGTCATCCTCGACAATCGGCAGATTATGCTCCCGCGCCAAGACCAAGAGCCGCCGCCGGCGCTTCCAGCTCAGACAAGCGCCGGTCGGATTCTGAAAGCTCGGCACGACATAAACCAGCTTGGGCCGCTGCGCCTTGATCACGTTTTCCAAGACATCCACGCACAGGCCGTCAGCATCCACCGGGATCGGCAGCAGACGCGCGCCAGCCAGCGCAAAGGCGGTCATCGCGCCCGGATAGGTCGGGTTCTCAATTGCCACGGCGTCGCCGGGCGAAATCAGCGCCCGGGCAATAAGGTCGAGGGCCTGCTGCGAGCCGCTGGTCACGATGATGTTCTCGGCGGTGACATCCGAGCCGCTTTCGCGCATGCGCTGGGCCAGATAGTCGCGCAGGCGCTCATATCCGGCGACCGGGCCGTAGCGATACACCTCATCGCCCAACGCGCGCTCGGCAAAGTGGAGCGAGTTGCGAAAATCGCGGGTCGGAAACGAGGCGGCGTCAGGAAACGAGCCGGAAAAGGAAATGACATCGCGCAGCGTGCTGACTTGGTACAAATCCAGCAGCGACTCGACGACCGGACTCTGGGCGCGCTCGGAAAACACGCCTTCCCACACCATCTTGCGCGCCAGCGTCCGGCGCGCGGAGCGACCTTCCGGCGGCGCGACTTCCGCCAGCGTCCGCCGGGCGACAAACGTGCCGCGCCCAACGAACGATTCCACCGCGCCATCCGCCAGCAACTCGTCGTAGGCCATCGCCACCGTGCTCCGATTGACGCCAAGCTGCCGCGCCAACTCGCGCGTCGCCGGCAAGCGGGCGCCCGGCGACAGCTTGCCGTCGCGGATCGCCGCCAGGACCGCCTGCTTGATTTGCAGATACACTGGCGTTCGGGAATGGTGGTCGAGGGTGAAGCGCATGCTGTCGTGACCAATCGGAGACCTGAAAGGATGGATTGATTTTTGACGCTTGGCATATCATCTTAGAGGGCGGCGACGCCAAGGAAACAGCCAATTCATTTTTTCAATCCAGCCATTTGAGCCGCTCGCCCGCCGGCCGCGCGGAGCGACCCATCAGCCCTCGCCATGTCCGCTCTCCGGATTTTCGCTCCCGCAACCAATGCCAGTCACGACACGGGTTTACACCCGGAAACGGCGGCGCGCGCGACCGGCATCGTCTGCGCGCTCGAAAGCGACGCGACGCTGCGGGCGACCATTCAGCGGGACGCGCGCCCCGCGCGCGACGAGGAGCTGGCCCGCGTCCATACGCCGGAACACATCGCGCGCGTGGCGGCGGCGAGCGAGACCGCGCGCCGTCGCCGGCAGCGGGTGGCGCTCGACCCGGACACCGTCGCCTCATCCGGCTCTTATGAAGCGGCGCTTCACGCGGCCGGGGCGGCGCTGGCCGCCGTTGAAGCCGTCGGCTCCGGCGCGGCGCGCCGAGCGCTCGCGGTCGTTCGCCCGCCGGGCCATCACGCGACCGCGAGCCGCGCCATGGGCTTTTGCCTGTTCAACAATGTGGCGATTGCCGCTCGCCACGCCCAGCGCCTGGGCTTCGAGCGCGCGCTCATTGTGGATTGGGACGTTCACCACGGCAACGGCACGCAGGAAATCTTTTACGCCGACCCCTCGGTTTTTTTCTTCTCGGCGCACCAGTTCCCGCACTATCCCGGCACGGGCAGTCAGTGGGAGCGCGGCGTCGGCGCGGGCGAAGGCTACACGCTGAACATCCCGCTCGCGGCCGGAACTTCCGCAGAGGCCCACCGGCGAGCGATTGAAGCCGGGCTGACGGCGATTACCCGTCAGTTTCGCCCGGATTTCGTCCTCATTTCAGCTGGCTTCGACGCCCATGCGGACGATCCGCTGGGCGATCTCAATCTGACGGATGCCGACTTCGCGCGCCTGACGCGACTGGTCGCGGAAGTGGCGGATACCTACTGCGCCGGACGGCTGGTCTCGGTTTTGGAAGGCGGCTATAACCTGACCACCCTGCCGCAAACGGTTAGCCGCCACGCGGCGGCGCTTGCCGGCCAAGCCGACCCGGCTCATCCGCTCATTGAGGCTGAGGCATGAGGGAAACGGCAGCGCCAGGGCGCGCACGACGACAACTCGCCCGACGACAACTCGCCCGACGACTCGCGGCGAAGCGCCAGCGACCGACAGCGGGCGCGTCGGTCGCGAAAGCGCTGGCGCGCCTGCGCCGCCTCAAGCAGCGCTTTGCACGCTACATTGGTCGAGCTTACGGGCATCTGGCCGCCGATTGCGCGGTTTGCCCGACGCCTTGCTGCGCCGACGCGCAGTTTGTCAACGTCAACATCGTTCGGCTCGAAGCCGAGGCGATGCTGGCGGCGCTGCGCCAAAGCCCAAGGCAAGGCCCCGAGAAAGCGCGCGAAGTCATCGCGCGGGCGCGCCGCGCCGTCGCGCGGCACGGGCTGACGGAAGCGGGCGACACGTTTGAAAAGACATACGCTTGCCCGCTTTTCGAGCGCGGCGTTGGCTGCCTCGTGCACTGGAAGGCTAAGCCCGCGGCCTGCATCCAGCATGGATGCTACGAGCGGTGGGAGGACCTGCCCGAAACGGGGACGCAACGGAAAGTCGAGCGCCAGGTCGCGGCGCTCGATGAGGCGACGCATGGCGCGCCGTCCGTTTGGCTTCCGATTCCGCTCTGGCTTGCCAAGCTAGCGGCCGATGAGGCATGTCAACCGTCGCCGGATGATGGCGCCGCGCCGCGTCAAGCGCGCCAAGCCGAGCCTCGCTGAGCCGGAGGGAGATCGTCGTCATGCCGCCAACCGTCTGGTGCGCGCAGCACGCCGCGCGCTTCCCCCTGGCGCCCGAGTCAGTCGAGCAAGCGTGCCCGGCCGGCCACAGCCTGCGCCTCGAAGGCGTCACCGGCTACTGTCCCGCTTGCGACCTTCACTGGGACGCGCGACAGGTCGAGCGCCCGGACGCCTGCCCCTATTGTCAAACGCCGGACGTGACGCCCCGCCTTTGCCAGGACTGCGGTCGCCTGACCTATTTCCCCAACCCGTCGCCCGACCCGCCGCGCTGCCACGGCTGCGGCGCGACTTTCGACGGCGAGGCGCTGCCCCATGCGTGCCGCGTTCTGCGGGTCACGTTCGTCACCCAGCGTCGGCAGTGTCCGGCCTGCCGCGAGGCGATTGAGCCCCTGGTCGCGCCAGTCGCCGCGAATACCGCCGCGTCCAGCGCCGCGGCGGAGACGCCGACCGTCGGTCGAGAAAGCGCGTCAACCCTCGTCGCGGCGACGGTTGACGCGCCGGAGGGCATCGCCCTCGCCGCTCCGGCCCGGGCGCGCGAGTTGCATCAGCAGCACTTGCCAAGACTCATTCGAGTTCACTTCGACTACAACCTGCGCCGGTTTTTCCGTAATGAAAAGGGGCTTTTCTACGCCTGCGGCGTCGGCGCGCCGCCCAGCGCGTACCATATCATTCCGAGCTGGTCGCGCTTTGGCGTCGCCGGCGACTTCACCCACTGGTTTTCAGAAATTTTCGACTGCGAGCAACCGCGCGGCGGCGACATCTGGGTATGCGCGCCGGCCGTCGCCGACGCCGAGGGCGCGCTCCTGCGCAAAGGGCAGCTCGAGGTCAACCGCCCCCCGAATGCGCCGCTGCCAAGCGCCCCCCAGTCCGCCATCAAGCCTGCGAGCGCGGAGGCGCCGCTTGGCGCTGAAGCCGCCCCGCCGCCGTCCGCGCCCAAGCCCTCCGAGCGCGCGCCGGAACCGGCGGCGCCGCTGAAATCCGCCGACCGGCGATGGCTGCCCTGGCTCGTGGCCGGCGCTCTGCTCGCCAGCGCCATCATCAGCGTCACTGGCGGTCGCGACATCTGGAAAGCCTATGTCGCGCCGCCCGCGACGAACTCGCCAGCCGCCGCCGCTCCGCATTCCCAGTCGCGCCCGAATCAACCCCAGGCGGACGCCCAAGCCAGTCAGGAAGCCATCCTGATGGCGCTGGATGGGCTGGCGCAGGCTTTCAGCGCGCAGCGCGGCGACCATTATGCGACCTATTTCGACGCGACGCTCCGCCCGTATTACAACCGCCGCGCGGCGACGGCCGAGCGCGCCGCGAGCGATGCGGCCGAGCTTTGGGAAACCTATGCGGAACTCGCGCTGACCCACAAAGCGCCGCAGGTGCGACTCGACGCCAAAGGCGCAACCGCCACGGCGACGACCGACCGGACGCTCGTCGGACGCCACCGGCAAACCGGGGCGAGCCTGAACGACACGACGCGCGTCACGTACCGCTTCGTCAAGCGCGACCGACGCTGGCTAATTGCGGGCGTGCAGGAAACCCGGCTCCCGCCGACCAAGAAGCCGTAAGCGGCGGCTTTCAGTCGCCGCTTACAACTCGCCCGCGAGAGGCTCGCCCGCCCGCTCGGGGCTTTGCGTAAAGCGCGCCAAAGCGGGGCAAGCCCGCAGCCAGCCCTCACGCCTAGCGGGCATCGGCGGCCACGGCCGCCGCCGCGATCTTGCCGGAAAGCAGAACCAGCGGAATGCCCCCGCCGGGGTGCGTCCCGCCGCCGACGAAATACAGCCCCCGCGCCTCGCGCGCCCGAATCGGCGGCCGCCAGAAAGCGTTGCGCAGGCTGTTGGACGAAAGCCCGTAGATCGCCCCGCGATGCGCGTTGAACCACGTCGCGAACCGCTTGGGCGTGAGGATATCCTCGACAACGACGCTTTCCGCCAGCCCCGTCAGGCCGGCGGCGGCGAGTCGCGCGATAATGCGGTCGCGGTAGCTTGGCGCCACGTCGTCCCAGTCGTAAGCGTCGCAGACCGCCGGCGCGTTGACCATCACGAAGAGGTTCTCGCCGCCGGGCGGCGCCTGCGTCGGATCGGTGCGGCTTGTCGCGCAGACGTAGATCGTCGGATCGACGGGCGGCGTCAGCCGGTCGAAAATGTCGGCGAACTCGCCCGGATAGTCACTCGAAAAGAAAATGTTGTGGTGGGCCAGGGCGTCCAGCTTCCGCGCCGTCCCCAGCAGCAAAATAAACCCCGAACAGGACGGCTCGATGCGCGCCAGGCGGTCGTCGCTGTAGGCGCGTCGCCGGAGGCCGGGCAACAGCTTGGCGTAGGTGTAGAGCGAATCGGCGTTGGAAAGCACGGCGTCGGCGGGCAAAAAGTCGCCGTTCGCCAGCCGGATCCCGCGCGCCGCCCCGTCCTCGACGACAATCTCCGCGACGGGCGCCTCGGCGTGGATTTTGACGCCCCGCTCGCGCGCCACTTGCGCCAGCGCCTCGGCGATGCGGTACAAGCCCCCAGCCACGTACCACGCGCCAAAGGCGAACTCTACATAGGGGATCAGGCAAAAGGTCGCCTGCGCCCGATAGGGCGACGAGCCGTTATACGTGGCGTAGCGGTTGAAGAGTTGCCGCAAATGAGGGCTGGAGAAAAAATCGGCCGTCCGGTCAGCGACCGTCCGCAGCGTCGCGAGGCGGGGCAGTTGGCGCAGCAGGCGGCCGTCGAGCTGGCGCCACAGGTTGCGCCAGTCGCGGAAGTCATTGAACAAAAACACCGGCGCGGTCGCGGCGTAGAGGTCGGCCCCATAGCTCAAGAAGCGAAAAAACGCCGCCTCGTCCTGCGGCGCCAAGCGGCGCAGCTCGGCGCTGGTTTTCGCCACATCCGAGGACAAGTCGAGCTGCGCGCCGTCAGGCCAGCGGTAGCGGCAAATCGGGTCAAGCGGCTGAAGCGTCAGGCAGTCCTCCAGACGCGCGCCGCCGACGGCGAAGGTCTCGCGCAGAATGTCGGGCATCGTGACCAGCGACGGCCCCGTGTCGAATGAATAGCCGTCAGCGACCATCCGGTTGAGCTTGCCGCCGACGGTCGAATTTTTCTCAAGGATTTCAACCTGGAAGCCGCGCGCGGACAAGTGCAAGGCCGCGGACAACCCGCCCAGCCCAGCGCCAACGATGATGATGCGCCTTGCGCCCACGCGCGCCAGCCCTCTCTCAAACCCGCCGCGAGCCGTTGCGCGGCGGCGCGAAAGGATGCGGCGGCTCGGTCGTCAGCGTCGCCAGCGGCTCGGCCGGCACAATGTGCATTGGCGGCATTCGAACGAGCGCGTTGGCGGAGCGCGCCGCGAGGTGTTCGCGGACGTAATCCATCAGCGCCGCCATGTTCTGGCGCATTTCCTCCATCCGGTCGCGCATGCCCAAAATGATCTGGACGCCGGCCAGGTTGACGCCCATTTCGCGCGTCAGGTTGAGAATGCACTGCAGCCGCTCCAGGTCGTCGTCGGTGTAGTAGCGCGTGTTACGCGCCGAGCGAGACGGCACCAGCAAGCCCTCCCGCTCATACATTCTCAGGGTCTGCTCGTGAATGCCAAATGTCTCGGCGACCACGCCAATCGAGTATCGGCGTGGCTTGGCTTGTTTCCGGCCGCGGATCGTCATGGCTGAGGTCCTCAACGGGGCGCGTCACTCAACGCCGAGCGACTTGCGCGGGTTTTCCGGGTTCAGGCGCTCATACTTGCGCAACAGCTCCTTCGTCTCTTCGCTGATGACCGAAGGCAACACGATCTTGACTTCAACGAACTGATCGCCGCGCGTGCCGGGACTGCGCAGCGCGGGAAAGCCTTTCTCGCGCAAGCGGAACTTCTGCCCCGACTGCGTCCCCGGCGGAATGCGCAGCTGCGCCTTGCCGCCAACCGTCGGGACTTCAATCTTCGCCCCAAGCGCGGCTTCCGGCACGGTAATCGGCACCGTGCAGTAAATGTTGTCGCCCTTGCGGGTGAAAAACGGGTGCGCGCCGACATTGGTCACCAGGTAAAGATCGCCCGGCGGGCCGCCATTGACGCCTGGATACCCTTTGCCCGCCAGTCGCACCCGCGAGCCGTTGTCCACGCCGGCCGGGATGCGGGCGGTGATGGTCTCGCCCGCTCGCCCCGGCAGGGACGGAAGGGCGACCTTGACCGTCGCCCCTTCCATCGCCTGTTCAAACGTCACCGAGACCGGCTGCTCGATGTCGCGCCCGGCCTGCTGAAACGGCGCCCGCCCGCCGCCGCGCCCGCCGCCGAACATTTCCGCGAAAATATCCCGGAAGGACGCGCCGCCGCCGCCGCCGAAGTCGAAGTTGGCGAAGTCAAAGGGCATGCCCGCGCCGCTCTTGGCCGCTTGGGCATGAGCTTCCGTGTAAACGCCGAAGCGGTCGTACACCTTGCGCTTTTCCTCGTCGCCCAATACGTCGAAGGCTTCCGAGATGACCTTGAACTTCTCTTCGGCCGCCTTGTCGCCAGGATTCACGTCGGGGTGATACTTGCGCGCCAGCCGGCGGTACGCTTTCTTGATTTCATCCGCCGAGGCCGTCCTGGGCACGCCGAGCGTGGCGTAGTAGTCCTGCTTTGCCATGGGGTTGCCTCCGCTACGAAATCGAGAGCAGCCGCGCGGCTGAGCCGCGGTCGTCGCCGGCGTCCGATTCAGCTAGCCGATTCGAGCATCCGACTCAGCTAGCGGCGACAGCCGCGGCTCAGGACGTTCACGACCGCTTGTCGTCCACGTCAACGTATTCGGCGTCAATCACGTTGTCATCGCCTTTGCCGGCGTCGCCGCTGGCCGCTCCGGCTCCGGCGGCGCGACCGGCGGCATCCTTGTACATGACTTCCGAGACCTTGTAGGTCGCCTTGGTCAAGCGGTCGCGCAGGTCATTGAGTTCCGTCGCCGAGGCCGTTTCCAGCTTTGACTTGGCTTCCGACAACGCGCCTTCGATCTCCGAAAGCGTCGCCGCTTCTATCTTCTCGCGGTTCTCGGCAACGAGCTTTTCGGTTGAATAAATCATCGAGTCCAGCTTGTTCTTGGCCTCGACGCGCTCCCGCAGCTCGCGATCCTTGGCGGCGTTGGCATCGGCTTCGCGCACCATCTTGTCGATATCTTCCTTGCTCAGGCCCGAACCCGACGTGACGGTAATCTTTTGCTCGCGCCCCGTGCCGAGGTCGCGCGCCGTGACGTTGACAATGCCGTTGGCATCAATGTCAAAGGTGACCTCGATCTGCGGGACGCCGCGGGGGGCCGGCGGAATGTCCACGAGGCGAAACATGCCGAGCGTCCGGTTGTCGCGCGCCATTGGGCGCTCGCCCTGGAGCACGTGAACCTCGACCGAGGTTTGGCTGTCGCTCGCCGTCGAGAAAATCTCGCTCTTGCGGGTCGGAATCGTCGTGTTGCGCGGAATCATGACCGTGTTGACGCCGCCCAGCGTTTCAATGCCCAGGCTCAGCGGCGTGACATCGAGCAGCAACAGGTCCTTGACGTCGCCGGCCAACACGCCCGCCTGCACGGCCGCGCCAATCGCCACGACTTCGTCTGGATTGACCGAGCGGTTCGGGTCCTTGCCGAAGAAATCCTTGACCATCTGCTGCACTTTAGGAATGCGCGTCGAGCCGCCGACCAGAATCACCTCGTCAATCTGGGACGGCTTCAGGCCGGCGTCCTCAAGCGCCTTGCGGCAAGGCTCAAGCGTCCGCTGGAGGATGCCGTCCACGAGTTGCTCGAACTTCGCCCGCGTGAGCTTCATCACCAGGTGCTTTGGCCCCGAGGCGTCCGCCGTGATGAAGGGCAGGTTGATTTCAGTTTCCATTGCCGAGGAAAGCTCGATCTTGGCCTTTTCAGCCGCTTCCTTGAGGCGCTGGAGCGCCATCTTGTCGGCCGTCAGATCAATGCCCTGGTCCTTCTTGAACTCGCTGACGATCCAGTTGATGAGGCATTCATCCACATCATCGCCGCCAAGGTGCGTATCCCCATTCGTGGACTTGACTTCCACCACGCCTTCGCCGACTTCCAGAATCGAGATGTCGAACGTGCCGCCGCCAAAGTCGAAGACGGCGATGGTTTCGTCTTTCTTCTTGTCCAGCCCGTAGGCCAGCGCGGCCGCCGTCGGCTCGTTGACAATGCGCTTGACTTCCAGCCCGGCGATCTTGCCAGCGTCCTTGGTCGCCTGCCGCTGGGCGTCGTTGAAATACGCTGGGACGGTGATGACCGCCTCGGTCACGGGCTGCCCCAGGTAGTCTTCCGCGGCGGTCTTGAGCTTTTGCAAAACCATGGCGGAAATCTCCGGCGGCGCCCATTCTTTGCCGCCGCCCACCAAGCGCACATCGCCATTCGAGCTTTCAATGACTTTGTAGGGCACTTGCCTTGTCTCGCCCTTGACTTCGTTGAATCGGCGACCAATGAAGCGCTTGACTGAGTAAAAGGTATTCTCGGGGTTCGTGACCGCCTGGCGCTTGGCCACCTGCCCCACCAAGCGGCTGCCATCCTTGGTAAAGGCCACGACGGAGGGCGTCGTCCGCGCGCCTTCCGAGTTGGTGATGACGATTGGCTCGCCGCCTTCCATCACGGCGACGACCGAATTGGTCGTCCCTAAGTCAATGCCGATGATTTTCCCCATGACTATCCTGTTGCACTCCACGCATCGTTGAAATGAGGTTCACGAAACGCGGCTGGATGGCGACTCGCTGCCCGCTGGCCGGCGTCGGAACTTCCATGCCGCAAGTATAAGATTTGAGTCTAGCGCTGTCAACTTTTTCTTACTCGAACATTATGACTCAACGCCAGGACTCACCGCCGGCGCGGCGGATGGCTTTTCTTTGCGCGAAGCGTCAGGCGCTCGTCGCTGGCCACCAAAAACAGCCGCCGGGCCGTCGCGACATCCGCCGCCTGGGGCGTATAGCGCGCGAGAAACCAGCGGCGGCGCACTTCGTCCGTCAGCGTGGCGGCCGCGTTGGCTTCGTCCAGCTTGAAGGCGCGCCCGCCGGTGCCCTCGGCGAGTTGCCGAATCGCTTCCGCCGGCTTGGGTCCGAGCCGCCTGGCCCGGGGCGCGCCATAGGTTCGGTCCTGGGCCTGGAGGGCGTAGGCTACCGCGTCCACTGACTGCAACGCCGCCAGCGCTTCGTCAAAGGTCGTCCGCGAGCCTTCGTCATAACCATCCGAAAGCAGCACGACGACGCGCTTGCTGACCGTTGTCGCCGGACGCAGCACATCCTCCGTCACCGCCAGCAAGGCGTCATAGAGACGCGGCGTCGAGCGCTTGCGAAACAGCTTGGCGCCGGCGACCAGCTGCGTCGCATCCTCCGTGAGGTCGCAGAGAATTTCCGGCTCCTTGGCATAGCCAATGAGCATGAGGCGATCTCCGGCGAAAAGCTCCCGGATCAGCGCGCGCGCCAGTTGCTCCATGTCCGCTACTTCAACCTGGAAGGTCGCGGAGTTGTCCGCCAGAAAGACGATGATGGCGGGGGAAGGGTCTGGCTCGACGCTTTCAATGACCTGCTCGATTCCGCCGTCGTAGAGCGTCAGGTCGGCGGCGGTCAGGCGCGTCGGCGGCGCGTCGGGCGTCGGCGCCTGGGCGATCACAGTCAGTTGCGTCCGGGGCGCGAGGTCCACGGCGACGCGCCCCGACTGGGCCGCCGCGCGAGTCCCGCCGCCAATGAGCCACCCAAGCCCGGCTTGCGCGATGAAGCTCCGACGAGTCAGCGCCACCTTGTCCTCTCCATTCTCTCCTCTCCATTCTCTCCTCGCCTGCCGCGCCGTCACTCGTCCGCGCGGCGGTCGAGCGCCAGGCGGTCCATCCACGCGAAAATGTCCGGCAGCGCGTCGGGCACCACCAGCAAGTGCTCGGTCTCATAGAGCTTGAACGTCGTCGGCGTCTCCTGCGCCCGCAGGCGCTCGGCGAGCTGCTCCGAGCCGGCGCGGGAGAAGTCTTTCGTCCCGGCGGAAACGAATGTCGGCAGCGCCTTGAGCGCGCCGGTCGCGCCCGGCGCGCGCCCGGAAATCGGCGCGATGCCAGCTAGGCGGTCGGCGTACTTGGTCGCCACGGCCAAGGTCGTCACCGCGCCGAGCGAGTGACCGACAAGAAAAATTCGCTTCGCCTTCGGGGCCAGCAGCCCCGGAAGGCGCTCGATGACCGGGCCATAGTCGTCCAGCGGACTCGTCACCCGCGGGCAAATGAGCGCCCAGCTGCGCGCTCGGCACAGACGGACGATTTCGCCATCGCCGTAGCTGTCGAAAAACATGTTTTCGCTGCCGCCCGCGCCGTGGAAGGCGACCACCAGAACCGGCGCGTCGGGGTTCGCCAGCGCCCGCGCCGGCAGCGGACCCTTGGCGGTCGGCGCGCTCAAGAGCGTCTCTCCCGCCAAGCCGGACAGGGTTGACCGGGGCGGCGTCGCGCGCAGGCCTTCGACGAGGCGCTCGGCGTCGCGCAGGAGACTGGCGGCGGCGAGGTCGGTTTCCAAGGGCGGCTTTTCGCGCAAAGCCTTGAGCAGGCTCAGGCGCGTCGCCAGCGTCGAGCGCTCCACATCGAAGGCGTCGGGCGCAAGCGACTTCGCCAGCGCCGCCGCCGCGGCGTCCAGCGCCGCCAAGCGCCGGTCCAGATCGCGGACGCGGCTGACGCCAACGCGCCAAGCTTGGCGCGCCGGGCGGTCGGGCGTCCCGGCGACGACCTCCAGCGCCGCGTCAGCGTCCTGCGTGGCCGGCTCGAAAGCGATGCGTGCGCGGCGCGGCAGCGGCGCGTCGGCCGGCAGCCGAACCGTCGCGGCGGATTTCCCGACCGCTAGCCGCAGCGTCAGCTCGGGGCGCGGCGCGTTGACTTCGTAAAGCGTCGCGATCGTCACGTCGAGCGTCGGCTCGCGGAGATCGACCAGGGCGCGGGCGGGCGTCACGGAGAGCGCCGCCGCCCACTGATCGGCGGCGGACGGCGACTGGCCGCGGAGCGCGGCGGCCGTTTCATCCAGCGACTGCGCGACCGCGCTGGCATTGCCCGAAAAAAAGCCTAGCACCGCGGCTTGGATGCGCGGAATGGCGGCCGCCCGCCGCTCAGCGTCGCGGCAGTCCATCCAGGCCCGCTCAAGCGCGCGCGTCCGCCGACCAAGCTCATAGCGCCCTTCAGCGAAGCGAGTGGGGCCGGAAGGACCCGGGGCGGCGGGTCCGGCCGATGACGACGACTGCCCGAAAGCGAGCGCGCCGGTCAGGAGCAGCGCGGCGACCAAGCAAGCGGAGGAAGGCTTCAGGCGGAGCGGTCTTATCATGCGGAAACGCCGGCTAGCCCGTCCGACTTGACGGCGGCGACCATGGCGCGGCGCGAGTCGGCGGCAAAGCGCTTTTGAAACAGACGCGTGACCGGATAGGCCAGTTGCGCGAGCGCGAGCGCTGGGCGCGAAAACGCCAGGATTTCGTAGCGCGTCTCGTCGCTCGTCGCATCCCATTCAATCAGGAAGCGCTCCTCGCCGGATTCCACATGGGACGGCAGCGTGCCATAGCCGAAGCCGAAGCGGCGTTCCTCGGCGATGACATAGACGATGCGGCAGGCGTTGAGCGACCAAAACCCGAAGTGCCACGGCACGATGGCCACGACGCGCCCGACTTCAAGCGGCGTGTCGTCGGGGTACAGGCGCAGCCAGGGCATGGCGAACATCGTCCACCGCTTCATAGCGGCGACGGCGCGCTCGAAAGCGGCGCGCCCGCGCCCGAGACGGACGCGCGCTCGGTCAACCGTGTAGCGCGACGGCAGCGCGACGCCGTCGCGCGTCGCCCCCTGCCCTTCGTAAGTCACCGGCAACGGCGCCTGCGCGGCCAGAAACTCGTCGAGTTGCGCCGCGGTCGGCTCAGTGAAAGCGAATGGCTCAGCGAGAGCGAATAACGCGGACACCAGACAAAAGCCTTCCTCGCTTGGGGCGGTCGCCGCTTGGGGCGGTCGCCGACGCTTGAATGCCGGGGCGGCGGACGCCGCGGCTGACTCGCCGGCTGGGGCTTGGCTTCCAAGCCTTGAGCGCGGTTTCGAGCGCGGAGCCGAGCTTCCCATCGCGCCAGCCGCGCCCTGGCTCGCCGCGCAGTCGTCTTGCGCAATCATCCGCGAGCGACCTGCGCGCCGGCGGCGAAGGGGCTATCCTCGCGCCTGCGAAGGCGGAGGATAGCGCAAGGATCAGCGCGGCGCTACGGCGTCGCCAGCGCCTCCGTCGGGTCCGGCGTCAGCGCCCGGAACGCGATTTGGCCGTTCTCAATCACGACCTCGACCTGCGCCACATCCTTGAAATCGCCCCGAATCACGGCGTCGGAAAGCGGGTCTTCCACAAATCGCTGGAGCGCCCGCCGAAGCGGTCGAGCGCCATACTGGCGCTCGGCGGCGGTTTGCTCGACGATCCAGCGCAGCGCTTCCGGCGAGGCCGAGAGCGACAGGCCGCGGTGCAGCAGCGTATCGTTGAGGTGCGCGAACAGAAGCGCCACGATGGCTTCGAGATCGGCTTCAACCAGCGGCTCGAACAGGATGATATCGTCCAGCCGATTGATGAACTCCGGGCTGAAGGTCTGGCGAACGGCGCTCATCACGGAGGCTTCGTCATCCGCCGGAACGCTCGGCTGGAAGCCAAGCCGTCCGCGCTTCTGAATGAGGCGCGCCCCGATGTTCGAGGTCAGGATGATGATGCAGTTCTTGAAGTTGACCGTCGTGCCAAGGCTGTCGGTAAGCTGCCCGTCCTCGAAGACCTGAAGCAACAGGTTGAACATGTCCGGGTGCGCCTTCTCGATCTCGTCAAAGAGCAAGACCGAGTACGGATGCCGCCGAACCTGCTCGGTCAACTGACCGCCTTCGTCGTGCCCGACGTAGCCGGGCGGCGAGCCGATGAGCTTGGCGACCGCATGCTTTTCCATGTATTCCGACATGTCGAACCGGATGAGCGCCCGTTCCGTGCCAAAGAGTAGTTCCGCCAGCGTGCGCGCCGATTCGGTTTTTCCAACGCCCGTCGGGCCAAGGAAAAGAAAGCTCCCCACGGGACGCTTTGGGCTGCGGACGCCGGCCCGCGAGCGCCGAATGGCGCGGGCGAGCGCCGAGATGGCGCGATCCTGGCTGATGACGCGGCGGTGCAGCTCATCTTCGAGGCGCAGCAGCTTTTGCACGTCATCTTCCTTGAGCGCCGCGACGGGAATCCCTGTCCAGCGGGCGATCACCTCTTCCACATCGGCGCGGTCAACCACGGTTGCCGGCGCGGGCGGCGGCGCTTCCGGCTGCGCCTCGCTGCCAAAGCTCGTGAAGTAGCCCGTCCGCCGCGGCGGCGGCGGGAGCTGCGCGGCGCGCAGCTTGACCTGCGTGCCCGCCTCGTCAATGAGGTCAATGGCCTTGTCCGGCAAGAAGCGATCCACAATGTAGCGATTCGATTGGTGCACGGCGGCCGCCAACGCATCCGGCGTGTAGGTCACGCCATGAAAGTCTTCGTATTTTTCCTTCAAGCCAGCGAGGATAACCAGCGCCTCGTCTTCCGTGGGCGGCGCGACCGGCACGGATTGGAAGCGTCGCTCGAGCGAGCGATCTTTTTCGATGCTGCGGCGAAAGTCAGACGGCGTCGTCGCGCCAATGCACTGAATTTCCCCGCGCGATAATGCCGGCTTCATGATGTTGGCCGCATCGAGCGAGCCTTCCGCCGAGCCGGCTCCGACGAGCGTGTGAATCTCATCAATGAACACGATGATATTCTTCGCCTCGGCCAGCTCGCGCATGATGTTCTTGAGGCGTTCCTCAAACTGCCCGCGATACTTCGTTCCGGCGACAACCAAGCTCAGGTCAAGCGCGACGATGCGCTTGTCGGCGAGGAAGCGCGGAACCTCGCCGCTGACGATGCGTTGCGCCAGCCCTTCGACAATAGCCGTCTTGCCAACGCCAGGCTCGCCAATGAGCAGCGGGTTGTTCTTGTTGCGCCGGCAGAGAATCTGAATCACGCGCTCGATTTCGACGCTGCGCCCAATGAGCGGATCAAGCATCCGACGCGCCGCCAGCTCGGCGAGATCGCGACTGTATTCGGCGATGCCGCTCGCTTCTTTCTTGCTATTGCCAGTCGCCGGCGGCGCGGGCGGCGGCGCGAGCGTTCGCAGAATCTCCTCGCGGATGGCATGCGGGCGCAGGCCATGCTCATAAAGAATTCGCGCCGCCAAGCTGTTTTCCTCGCGCAGCAGCGCCAACAGCAGGTGCTCAGTGCCAATGGCCCGGAGATTCATGCGCTCCGCCTCTTCGGCAGCGTGAACCAAAATGCGTTTCGCTTCGGGCGATAACGGCAAATCCATCGCCACTGTCGCCCGTTCGCGCCGCGCGGTGCGGGCCTCGATGTCGCGGCGCGCGCTGTCCAGCGTGAGTTGCGCCTTGAGAAAAAACCGGTTGGCGAGCGCCTTGTCCTCGCGCATTAGCCCCAGTAAGAGATGCTCGGCGTCAATGGAAGACGCTCCGAACTGCCCAGCCTCATACCGGGCGAAGAAAACAACCCGACGAGCTTTTTCAGTGTATCGCTCGAACATATGATGAGTTCCTAGCTGAGTGGGTCAGTGTGACGCTGGCGACCGGACGAGGACGTGGCCAAGGTCGCCAGGGGAAAGTCGCCTAAGCGCATCAAGCGGATTATGCGCCGATAGCCGGCGAGCGTTCGTGCCGAAAATGACATAGCGCCACTTTCACGCAACGCCATTTTCACACAGCGACGGCTTGGCGCAAAGCGAAACCACGCAAAGCGAAGCCAATCGGCCGGCGCTGAAAAGAGGGCTTCGAGAAAAAAGCCTTCGGGCCGCGACCGCGCGGCGGGCGGAGCGGAGGACGATGACTGAAGCGGACGGCTCGACCGGCCAGAGCGCCTGCGCTTGGCTCAAGCGTCGTATCGGCGCTCCGCATCTGGGGCCCCGCGCTCTGGCGCGGACGCTTGAGCCGCTTACGCGCAAAGGCGCGCAGGGGGACTTGCGTCGCCCTGTCAGGGAGGGTCTGCGTTTCGAAAAAGGGCGAGGCTTACGCCTCGCCCTTGGGCTCGCGATTGAGATTATTATTCAACTGACGAGCGAGGCTTTCGCGCAGATCTTCCGCCGCGCGGGCCAGGAGCTTGCTGGCCACCGCGCTGGCGGAAGTCGCTTGACCTAGCATGACATAGGTTTCGAGAACGGCCAGCGTTTGACGGCTGACCGGAATTGTAACGCTTTGCGCGACTCTTCCACGTCGCTTCTTCGCTTCGCCTTGCGCTGCGGGCTGCTTCGGATTTGGCATTGTCTTTCGCATCTTCCTTCTTGAGTTATTCGAGAAATGACTTCAAGTGGCGGGAATGACTTGAAAACGCTGCCGCATTTATAGACGAACTTAGGTAAAGATAGGAAATAGTTTTCCCTAGATTCGCCTTAGCTCGCCGCCGAAAAAACAGTCTCCGAGCTTGCAATCGGCGCCTTCGCCGCAGCTTGCGCCGCCTCAATTGCGTCGCTTAGCTTTTCCGTCCTGCGCCGACTGCCCTGAAGCAATACCGTCTGGGTCAGGCCCTCCTTGTTCCTTACAAGCATCCCGAGATAATAACGCTTCTTCTGAACGAGGTAGGCCAGCGGCCCCAGAATAGCCGCCCGAAAGCCGGTTAACTGACGCTCGGCATAGCTCCGCATCGCCTCCAGCTCGGCGTACGGGATGGCTATTTCCGACTGCCAGCCTTGATGGCGCAGGCTGGTAATCGCCAGCCCCCGCTCGAAGAGCTGCACGGCGCTGTAGGCGCGCTCGGACTCATCCACATCCGCGATATTCAGGCGGTCGAGCGTTACCGGCTCGCTGATCGCCGCGCCGAGGTCATGCGTCTTGGCCAAGCTCTTCAGGCGGTCTCGGTCGAAGGCGTCCACGCGGGTGGCCTGGCGGACTAAATCTCGAAAGACGAAAACCCAAATCGCATACATCGTGCCAACGGCAACCACCGTGAAGGTAATGCGCATCGGCAACGGCAATTGATTGAAACTTGGCGCGTCTTGAAGAAAGATGACCGGGCTGAGCGTTAGCAGGCGTAAAAGCATGGCATGGACCTCTGGCGGAAAGCAGTTGCGAAACCTGCTTCCAACATAGTCAATTCCCTTCCGGCGCGTGAAAAGAAAACGCGCCGCCCGTCATTCGCTGCCCGCTCATTATTTCCTTAGCTCATCCGCTCAGTCGCGGCGACCTCTTCCAGCAGGCGCTGCGCGGCCGCGACCGGGTCTGGAGCGGCCGTGACGGGGCGCCCGATGACGAGATAGGTCGCGCCCGCCGCCAGCGCCTCGCGCGGCGTTGCAACGCGCCGCTGATCGTCCGGGGCGGCATCCCTGGGACGAATGCCAGGCGTCGCGATGATGAAGTCATCTGGCGCAATGCGCCGAATGCCCGCGATTTCCCGCGGCGAGCAAACAATGCCGCCCAGCCCGCAGGCGATGACCAGACGCGCCAGGCGCTGCGCGACCGCCTCTGGCGTTCCGGTCAGCCCAACCTCGTCCAGCAGGGCCTGGTCAGCGCTGGTGAGCAGCGTCACGCCAAGCAGGACGGGACGCGTCGCGCCCGCCGGCAGCGCCACCAGAGCGGACTGCGCCGCCTGGAGCATCGCCCGCCCGCCCAGCGCATGCACTGTGCATAGGTGGACGCCCAGCCGCGCTGCCGCTGCCGTCGCGCCGGCAACCGTATTGGGAATGTCGTGAAACTTCAGGTCGAGAAAGACGCGAGCCCCGGCAGCCAGCGCCGCCGCGACAACCGGCGGACCAGCGGCCGTAAACAGCGTCTTTCCGATCTTGAAGCCGCCCACGTATGGCGATAGCGACTGAATGAGTCGCTCCGCGACGGCGCGCTCCGGCGTGTCGAGCGCCACGAAAAGCCGCGCCGGCGGCGAAAGCTGGGAATTCGTCATTTCCAAGGCGTGAAGCGAAAAATCGTTCGCGGCGACCATGCAGTCGGTCGTCGCGAACGATGTCGGCGAAGCCGCCCCGGCGGCGGGCCAATCGCGCCGCTCAGTAGCGCGTGCGGTAGCGCCGCCCGGTGGTCCGGGCGTTGCGCGTGACGTAGCGTGGCTGGGCGGTCGGGCGGGACTGAGCCAGCGCGGGCGCGGCGGGAGCGACGCCCAGGCGGTCCTGCGGCGACAGCGCGGCATAGGCCGCCGCGAAGCGCTCGCTCGCGCCGGCCGGTATCTTGAGCGCGAAGCCAGACGGGGCAAGCGACCGATGCAGTTCCGGGTTGAGCGCGGTCAGCTCGCTTGGCGGCACTTGCAGCAGCTCGGCGGCCACGGCCAGCGAGGTTGGCGTATCGAGCTGGAAGGTGTCGTAGCGCATTGGCGGCTCCGGCGTCACATCAAAGCCGTACTGCTTCTGATTCTTGGCAATCGCGATGACCGCCAGAATCGCCGGAACGTAGTTCTGCGTCTCGCGCGGCAGCAGCCCGCGCTGGTGAAGCTCCCAGAAATCAGCGTAGCCGCACCGCTCGATGGCGCGCTCGACATTGCGCTCGCCGCAGTTATACGCCGCCATGGCGAGCAGCCAGTCGCCAGCGAAATAGTTGTGCAGAAACTTCAAATAGCGGGCCGCGGCGCGGGTCGAGGCTTCCGGCGCGACTCGCTCGTCCATGTAGGCGTCTTGGCGCAACCCGAAGCGCGCGCCAGTGCCAGGGATGAACTGCCAGATGCCGCGGGCTTTGGCGAAGGACAGCGCGCGCGGCTGCCATACCGACTCGACTTGCGCTAGCCAGATCAGGTCCTTGGGAACGCCCTCCTCGGCGAAGATGCGCTCCGCCATCTCGCGGTAGCGGCCGGAGCGGGCCAGGCCGCGCTCCATCGTCCCACGTCCCCGACCGGTCGCGTAGAAGTTCATAAACTGGTAAACCTGAGCCGTCACCGTGAACTTGAAGTCAAAGCCGGACATATCCAGCTCGCTTGCCGGGCGGGCGCTCAAGCGGCTGACATCGAGCGCGGCCAGCTCGTCGCGGTAGGCGCCGCTGCCGGCATTGAGCGCCGACTGACGCAGCCCTGTCTGTAACAGCTCGATCCGTCCTTGTAGCTCGAAGGCGTAAGCCTGAACCTCCGGCTCGGCGCGAAGATCGTCGGGCGCTTGCTCGATGACGGCGCGGGCTTCGGCGAAATGCCGCGTCGCTTCCTCGAACTGACCGCTGCGAAAGGCTTCCTCGCCGCGCTTGTAGTGACGCTCCGCCGTCGCCAGGAGCGCGCGCCCAGGCGCGCTAGCCGGCGCCGCGCTCGGCGCGACCGCGCTTGGCGCAGGCGCCTGGGCCAGGGCCGCGGCGGTTCCGCAAACCGTCAAGGCGCAAAAGGCGGATGCGCGCCAAAGACCAGTGTATGAAGGCATGGCATCTCCAGAGTCTTAACCTGAATAACGTCGAGCTTCCGAGCGCGTAAACTGTGAAAACAGATTAGGACGGAGTGTTGAAAGCGCTCAAAAGCTTCAACTGGAAGTGGCCGCCTTCTATCACCACTGTGAAAGGCGTGTCAAATGCATCTTTTATTCAGACCGCGTCAATCCGCGCGCAAGCTTGCCGACTGCAGGGACGTCAAGGCGATGGCGTCCACGATGTCGCTGGCGTCGCAGCCACGCGAGAGGTCGTTGGCCGGCTTGGCCAGGCCCTGCAAAATCGGACCAATCGCCGTCGCTTTGCCCAGCCGCTCCACCAGCTTGTAGGCGATGTTGGCGGCTTCCAGACTGGGAAAAATCAGCACGTTGGCTTGCCCGGCGACGGGGCTGCCGGGCGCCTTGCGCGCGCCGACGACGGGAACAATCGCAGCGTCAGCCTGTAGTTCCCCGTCCGCCAGCAAATCCGGCTGCCGCGCCTTCACGAGGCGAGCCGCTTCGGCGACTTTGTCAACGAGCGGATGCTCGGCGCTGTGCCGCGTGGAAAATGACAGCAGGGCCACTTTTGGCTCCACGCCCAGAAAGACGCGGCAGTTGTCGGCCGCGGCCAAGGCGATGTCAGCCAGCTCAGCCGATGATGGCTCAATCACGATGGCGCAGTCGGCGAAGAGAAAGTTGCCGTTAGCGCCAAAGGCCGGGTCCTGAACCGTCACCAGCATAAAGCTCGAAACGATGTTGAAGCCAGGCGTCAGGCCAATCACTTGCAGCGCCGCGCGGACGGTCTTGGCCGTCGAGTGCGTCGCTCCGGCGACTGAGCCATCCGCCTGCCCGGTATGAACGAGCATGTTGCCGAAATAGAGCGGGTCGAGCATGGCTTCGCGGGCTTGCTCCAGGGTCATCCCCTTCGCCTTGCGGCGCTCGTGAAAAGCCTGCGCGAAGGCTTCGTAGTCCGGGTGGCGGGATGGCTCGATGATGGGAAAACGGTCCGGGTCAAGCGCGAGCTCCCGCGCGCGCGCGCGAATCAGCTCGGCGTCCCCCAGAAGCGTTACCTGGGCAATGCCCTGATCGAGGCACATCGCCGCGGCGCGCAGCGAGCGCGGGTCATCGCCTTCTGGCAGAACAATGCGCTTGCCCAGTTGGGCCGCCCTCTGACGCAAGCTTTCCAGCAAAGTCATACTCAGACTCCTTTGACCTAGTCATTCGAGATGCAACCGACGGGCAAGGATTTTTTCATCGGGAAACAGCAGCGAGCGCATCGGCTCATCAAAGCCGATGGCCGCGTCGGCGGTCGGTATGAGACCAACCAATTCCAGCCGCCCGACGGCGACGCCCTGCCGGCGCGCCGCCGCGGCAATCGCCTGGACGACATCCGCCGGGCGGACGCGACGGGTTTCCGTCAGGTTCATGGAAATCTGAACCGCGCCGCGCGAAGCCAGCCGCAACCCCAGCGCCTTGACGCCAGGGAAGCCGCCGTTGGCGGCGCGCAACGCGCGCGCCAGCGCCTGCGCGATGTCGAGCGCGTCGGTTTCAAGCTCGACATTGAAGGCGATCAGGTAGTCGCGCGCGCCAACCGCCACCGCGCCCGCCGTCGGATGCGGCCGCCGCGGACCGTAGTCCGGCGCGGGAAAGGCAGGCGAGACGCGGATGGCCCGCCGCAGCGCCGCCAAATCGCGATACGCCGACTGGCGGGCGGCTTCGCCATAGCAAAAGGCCGGAATGCCGCATTCGGTCGCGGCGCGCGCCGCGACGCGATGCGCCAAGGCGATGCAGTCAGCCATGGTCGCGGCGCGGACGGGCACGAACGGAACGACATCCGCGACGCCAATGCGCGGGTGAACGCCCTGGTGCGCCGATAGGTCGAGCCGCGCCGCCGCCTCGGCGATGCCGGCCAGCGCGGCGGCTTCGACCGCCTCCGGCGGCCCGGCGAAGGTCAGGACGGCGCGGTGGTGATCCGCGTCCAGGTGCTGATCGAGAATCGGGCGGCCCAGCGCTCGCTCAATCGCCTGCGCGATGGCGGCGACCGCGGCGGGTCGCCGCCCCTCGCTGAAGTTCGGCACGCACTCGATGAGCGGAGCGTTCATGCCCAGGCGAAGGCGGGTCTAGCGGGGCGCTTGCAAGTGCGCCTCGAGAAACCACAAGCGCTTGTCGATTGCGCGGGAAAGGCCGGTGTAAAGGTCGGCCGTATCGGCGTCGCCCAACTCGTCGGTCTCGGCAATGGCGGCGCGGACATGCTTGGCGAAGGGCGCATAGCGCTCGGCCAGCGCCTTGACATGATCGAGACCGTCCTGGATGTCAGCTGGATACTCCGGCAAGGCCGAAGCGGCAGCCGCGACGCGGGCTGTTCCCAGCGCCGTGCCGCCCAGCGCTGTCACCCGTTCGGCAATATCGTCCGCGAAGCCGTCCAGCTCGCCGGCCATCTCGTCGAAAAGCGCGTGGAGCGCCGCAAACTGCGGGCCCTTCACATTCCAGTGCGCCTGCTTGACCTGCGTCTTGAGATCGAGCGCCGTCGCCAGCGATTGGTTTAGAAGCTGCGTGACCGAAACCCGAATTTCTTCGGGAAGGTCGATCCGCGTTGCATGAAGTTTCTCGCCCATGAAGCGCCTCCGGTGGAAAAAGCTGTAAAAATGCGCGGCGCGCCGCGGCGGGCGGGCAATCCGAGCCGCTCGGCAGTCTCCGCCATCGCGGGAGCGGCGCCCATTTTCAGGCCACGAAGTTTCATTGCCGTTTCCGCCAGTCGCTCGATTCGCGCCGCCGCCTCCGGCGCGGCAAGCTTGCCGCCCCGAGGTCAGCGCGCGCGGACCAGACGCGCGACCGAGACGAAGCGTGACACGCTAACTGCCCCAAAGTCCAATTCCCAAAGTCCGATTTTGGGAAGCGCGGCGCGCGGATGACCTTTCCGCCCGCCGGTCGCGCCGAGCGGAGCGAGGCGGCAGGCTCGCGCGCGCCATCGCCCCCTCTTTCAAGAGCCGCCTTGCAAGCGTCGCCAGGCGACGGTCGGGCGACGGCCCGTCCGGCGCCTGGCGGCGGTAACGTCAGCCAGCGACGACCTTCTCCAGCGCGTCGGCATAGCGCTTGGCATGGGCGGCCTCGACGCGCCCAAACGCCTTGAACTGCTTGGCCGCCCGGCTGAGCATCGCCTGGAAGCGCTCAGCGTGCTCGCGCGACTCAGCGCCCTGCTCGATGAACTCGGCCACCGCGTCGGCTGCGCCCTCCTGCCGGGCTTCCTCGGCGAAGGAAGGGTACATCCGCTCGGTTTCATACATTTCGCCCTCGTAGGCAATCCGCAGCAGCTTCTCAACCGTCATTTCGGCCTCCGGATACAGCAACTGCAAATGCGCGAAGGCGTGTCCGGTTTCCTCGTCGGCCGTGCGCTCAAACAGTTGCGCGACTTCCTCGTTGCCCAGCTTGCGCGCCAACTGGCCGAAGTAGAGGTAACGACGGTTGGCCATGGCCTCGCCGGCGAAAGCCGCGTGCAGATTTTGCTCGGTCTTGGTCTTCATTTGATTCATAGCTTGCGCGTCTCCTGTAAATGAATTTGGTCAAGATTTAGACTAAATCTAAATCAGTGGGCAAAAAAAAATCACGATGCGGCGCAGATGGCGCACAAGCCGCGCAGCGTCACGTCAAAGCCCTCAATGAGGTGCCGCTCCGGCAGCGCGCACTGCGGCCACGGCGCGACCGCGTCGTAGTCGATGTCTTCAACGCGCCCGCACCTCCGGCAAACGAAATGGTGGTGCGGGTCAAGGTTAGGATCGAAGCGCGCCACGCCGTCCTGCTGGATTTCGGACAACTGACCGTTTTCCTTGAGCCAGTTGAGCGTGTTGTACACCGTCGCCCGCGACGCCATCGGGAATTTCGCGTTGACCGCTTTCCACACATCCTCAGCCGTCGGATGGCCCGGGCAGGCTTGCAGATATTCCACGATGGCCAAGCGCTGCGGCGTCAGCTTGAGGCCGCGAGCGCGAATGAGGTCGGTGACGTCTTGCGTGGCGAGTCGTTTCATAGCTGACTTAGACTAAGTCTAAAAAAGCGGCTTGTCAACGCCTCTCCGGAGGCAGCCCGCCGCTTGCTGCCCGCTGTCGCCGCTCCGCCTGGTAGCGTTCCAGCTCGCGCCGCGAAACATTCGTCACCTCGGCCTGCGCCGGGGTAAGGTCAGCCAGCATATCCAGCGTCATCGGGATATTCGTCGCCGCGCCTTCCGCCTGAAAGCGGAGCGGCAAGCCCAGTATAGAGCGCCGATAGCGGACGCTGAGGACGACCTGCCGATCGGGCGGGCTGAGCCGCACCCGAACGCTTTCCGCCGCCAGCTTTCGCTCGGCGAGCAGCGTCGCCGCTCGGTCGCGCAGGGTGGCAATCGCCTGACTGCGATCCTGCGCCAGCGCGCCGA
>CALCKX010000021.1 GCA_937966115.1 uncultured Chloracidobacterium sp.
AATCGTCCGACATGGCGATGAGACGGTCGGCGTTGGCTTGGATGAGCTTGCCATCTGCTTCCGAAACGCGGTCCTCCGGCGGAAGCTGGCCCAGCACTTGCTTTGAAAGCTCAGCGAAAAAAACTCTGTCAAACGTCATAAATGCCTCCATTGCGAATAACTACACATCACGCGAGGAAACCGTGCCGAAGCGACGGCGTGGCTTAGGTCATAACCGACTCTTGAGTGGTTCCGCCGGCTCACCTCCTTTCGCCCAAGAGCGCAAATTCAAGCATGCGCTGTAGCGCGGCGCGGGCGTCTTCCCGGCTTGTGGCGTCGAGTCCCAGGACCTGCTCTTCCGGAAGCTTGAGAAAGCTGGCGACTTCATCCGGTTTCCACGCGCGCTCGCGATCCTGATGGGTCACGCCGACTACGAACGGCATCGGAAACTGAGAGGTGAGATACTCCAGGATGCGCCGCGCGCCCGGAAGGCTCTGCGGCGCCGCTCCCGAAACAAGCAGCGCCAAGCTTAGCGCGCCTTCGGCGACGATGTCCTGCATGAAATCGAAGCGTTCCTGACCTGGCGTGCCAAAAAGGCGAATTTCGTAGTTGCCTACCCGCGCGAGTCCGAAGTCAATGCCTATTGTGGTGCGGTCTTTCCCGATATTCTCGCTTGCGACTTCATCGGTTTCCACTACGGGAATCTCTGAGAGCGACTTTATGAAAGTGGTTTTCCCGGCGCCGACTGGTCCGGCTACGATCAGCTTAAGCAGTGTCGATTCCGCCATCTCTTCTTCGCTATTTCCTCAAGGCGCCCAGAACCTGTCGCCATAGGTCGCGCTTTGACGCTTGCTCCCGCGAGTGCCCGCGCGCCGGCGTTACCAGGCCCGCCAGACGCAACTCATAGAGATAAAACTGGGCCTGCTCAAGCGGCATTGCTAGCTTTTCTGAAAGTTCTTCTGCCGTTGCGCCATCGCTCTTGAGCAGGCGCTCCGCTTTGCCCCAAAAGTCACGCAGCGAGTCATCGAGCTGAACTTCCGCCGAGGTCGCCTCAAACTTCGTTCTCGGATCGGAGAACGCTCTTTGATAAGCGCTCCATTCAGTTTCTTGCTGACCCGCTGTCAGCAGCGCTCGCTCAAGCGGCCAGCGCAGAGCGTTGCGGCAGTTAGCGAGATGCTCTGACGGGCAATCGGTAAACTCAAACTCTCCCTGCGCTTGGCGAAGCAAGGATTTCAACAGGGCGCTCGCTCGCTCAGGGTCAAGGGCTTCGCCTCCCTGGGAAATAGAGAGAATTTCCCCGTTCGCGACGCTGACTGTAATCGGCTGGCTGTAACCCGGTATGCTCCGCAGATCAAGGCTTCCTTGGCGGTTGCCAAGCAACATCAAGACATCGCTGAGGCCAAAGTCACCCAAGCTTCCAAAGACTGGCAAAAAGTTTTTTCCTTGGCAGGAGATCGAAAACAGGCGTCGAGTACTTACCCTACGGTACTATAGGTTTCATAACGTAACGGAGTCAACGACCAATTAAATTTAAACTGCCTTACCTTAGTAAATTGCCTTACCTTGCCGGAACTGGCTTGGAATCGCTCGCGCTAGAAATTTGTTCAGCGCGAAGGCTGGAAGCGTGCGCTTTCCAGCTCGCCCTCGCGTTTCTTGACAGCGGACGGCGCGGGCGCGCTTTCGCGCCCCCTGCTGGCTGGCGCGAAAGCGCGCCGCAGGGCGGATGCGGCGCCTTCAGCTTTCTTGACTGAAACCTTGACTGAAACGGCCGTCCGGGCGAGGTCTCCGGTCGAGGCGGAGCGACAGCGCCAGGCGGCGTTGGGTTCCGTTGAAGCTCCCCGTCGACAGCCACCTGACCGTCAAGCAGTTCGCCCATCGCTAGCGGCGCTTACTGAGCGAAGGCGCCGCCATCCACGGTCAGCGCCGCGCCATTGACAAATGAAGCCTCATCCGAGGCCAGCCACAGCGCCGCGCTCGCGACCTCTTCCGGCTTGCCCGCCCGCCGCATCGGGTGGGCCTTGAGGTAATTGGCGACCAACTCCGGGGGAATGCGCTCGCCGGCTGTCATGGGCGTCGCGATGATGGACGGGCACACGGCGTTCACCCGGATGTTGGATTTGGCGTATTCCAACGCAGCCGTCTTCGTGAGTCCGAGCGCGCCGTGCTTGCTCGCCGCATAGGGCGCGAAGCCCGAAAAGCCCACCAGCCCGGCCAGCGACGCCACATTGACAATCCGCCCTCCGCCTTGCTTGAGCATGTGGCGGATCTCATACTTCATGCACAGGAACAAGCCGCGCAGGTTGACGTTCAAGACCTGGTCGAATAGCTCCTCGTCTGCGTCGTGAAGAGGGGCCGGGACGCCCAGGATGCCCGCGTTGTTGACGGCCACATCCAGCTTCCCAAAGGCGTGCGCCGCCGTTTTGACCATCTCGGCCACGCTGCCGGCGTTCGTGACATCCGCCGTGATCGCTAGAGCCTGCCCGCCGCCCGCCTCGATCTGAGCCGCGACGGCGCGCCCGCCTTCCGCTTGCCGGTCGGCGATGGCGACCTGGGCGCCAGCGCTGGCAAATGCAACGGCGATGGCGCGGCCAATGCCCGACGCCCCGCCAGTGACCAAGACCGAGGCGTTTTGAAATGTCTGTGCCATATGCCTTCTCGAAATGCTTGCTGGCGCTTGGGCTTAGGATAGAGCGGCAAGAATCCGGCGGTTTCAGCGAACTTTTTCGCCGGGTTGAGCGTCCTTGTCTCTTGATTAGCGCCGTCGCGTCAGGCAGGGCCTCGACCGAGCGGGCGGCGGCTGGCAAACATCGTTGATGAAAGGAGGAATCCGCTATGCAAGTCAAGTCACTGACGCCAACCCTCGCGCCGACGCTGGATATGACCTGGCTGAAGGCGAATCTGCGGCGCGCCATCGAGCATTTGGAAAACGCTTATCACCGTATCTTTGGTTGCTGGCATATGAATATGAGCCGGCCGTTCACAATTAGCCAACAAACCTATCGGATGTGTCTCAACTGTGGCGCGCGCCGCGTCTTTGACGTGCAGCAGTGGAAAATGGTTGGTCCTTACTATGTGCACCGGCCGCGCATCGAAGCCAAGCATCAGCCCGCGCTTACGGTCGTTCAGCCGCCGGCGGCTTTTCCTTCCGCCCGTAACCTGCGCCGCGCGGCGTAGCCCCTGAGCCTTTCGGCGGCTTACAGCCCGCTGCCTATCCAAGCCCCTAACGCCTCGCCCCATTTCAGCCCCGGAACGCCGCGCCGCGCGTCGCGCCGGGGCTGGCTTCCTGATGCCGGCCTGGTCGCGCCCGCTCTGGTCGGCTATGATTGCGCTCGCCGCGTTCGTTCCGGTCACGCTGCCGCGACGCGAACTCTCTCGTGAGCTCTCCCGAAGCGCGTCAATGTCGCCCCATCGAAGAAAACGCTGGCTCGCTTGGCTTGCTCTATGGCTGCTAAGCCTTGGCGCGACGCCGGCCTTCGCCTGGAACCAGGCCGGCCATGCCGCTGTCGCCGCCATCGCCTATGCCCAACTGACGCCGCGCGCGCGGGCGCGGGCCGACGCCATTTTGCAGCGCCACCCGGAGTACCCGGAGTGGGTGCGCGATATTGCGCCGGAGCAGGCGGCGCTGGTCGCTTTCTTACGGGCTTCCTACTGGGCGGATGACATCAAATTTGACCGCCGGCAGGGCTTTTCCGACCGCGACCCGCCGCCCAGCGCCCATCCGGCCTACCCGGACATGCGGGTTCACGGCACGTGGCATTACCTCAATCGCCCGGTGACCGCGCCGGGCGTCGCCGTTCCGCCCGACTTTCAGATTGTCGCCCCGGACGGCGGCGCGCTGGGCAAGATCGTCGAGTTCGAGGACGCGCTGCGCCACAGCCCGCCCGATAGCCCGCGCCAGGCCTATTACTTGGCCTGGTTGATACACTTGGTCGGCGACGTCCACCAGCCGCTCCATACGGTGGCGCGTTGCTCGAAAAACAATCCCCGCGGCGACCAGGGGGGCAGCCTGTTCATCGTCCGCCCGACGCCCGCCGCGCCGCTGGATGGGCCGTACAAGCCCAACCTGCATGCGTTCTGGGACAATGCCGCCCTGGAGACCGCATCGCTGTCAGAGGTGCAAGCCCTGGCCCGCGAGCTTTCCCGCTCGCGCCCCGCGCGGCGGCAGGCGCTGGCCCCGCCGACGCAGTGGCTGGATGAAAGCGCCAAGCTGGCCCGCGAGGTGGCTTATCAGGCCGGGCTGGATGACACCCCGGAGCCGCCGACCCTTTCCGAGTCCTACAAGGCGCGAGCGCGAGCCGTCGCCCGGGAGCGGGTGCGCTTGGCGGGCTTCCGCTTGGCGGCCCTCCTCAACCGGCTGTAACGACCGTCCATGAGCGCTTTGCCGCCTCCGCGCAAGCGATTTGGTCAGCATTTTCTGCGCGACGCGAGCATTTTGCGCCGAATCGTCGCTGCCGCCGGCGTCACCGACCGCGACCTCGTGGTGGAGATTGGCCCGGGGCGCGGCGCGTTGACGGCGCTTCTGCTTGAACGAGCGGCTGGCGTCGTGGCTTTCGAGCTTGACCGCGACCTCGCCGCCTGGCTTGCCGAGCGATTCGCGGGCGCCCGCTGGCGGCTCCACCTGGGCGACGCGCTCGCCGCCGACCTGGTTGCCTGCATCGCGCAGGCCCGGGCGGATTTCGGCTTGCCCGAAGCGCCGGTCAAGGTCGTGGCCAACTTGCCCTACAATATCTCGACGCCCATTCTGGAGAAGCTCCTGGCGGCTCGGCAGGCATTGACCGATGTCGTGGTGATGCTTCAGCGCGAAGTCGCGCAGCGCCTGGCGGCCGCGCCCGGCGGGAAGGACTATGGTTACTTTTCCGTCCTGGCGCAGACGCACTTTGAAGTCCAGCGACTGTTCGACGCGCCGCCCGGCGCCTTTCAGCCGCCGCCAAAGGTGATGTCCTCGGTCACGCGCCTGACGCCGCGCGCCACGGCCCTTGCGCCGCCCGACTTGGAAGCGGTCTTTCGGCGCGTCGTCAGCGTCGCGTTCGAGCAGCGGCGCAAGACGCTTGGCGGCAGCTTGACCCGGCTCGGTCTTGCGCGGTCAGTCGTCTTGCAGGCGTTGTCCGCCGCCGCCATCCCGCCTGAGCGTCGCCCTGAAGCGCTGCCCATCGAGGCGTTTGTCCGCTTGGCGAGCGCCTTGGCGGAGCTGGGCGGCGCAAGGGCGCTTCACGAGGGACTTGACGACCGGGCGCGGCTTGAATAGCTTTATGGAAGCCAGTCGCGATCAACGGCGGCTGGCGACTCTGGGGGTATAGCTCAGCTGGGAGAGCGCTGCAATGGCATTGCAGAGGTCAGCGGTTCGATCCCGCTTACCTCCACCAAGCTCGAAAGCGGGCAGGCTTTGCGCCGGCCCGCTTTTCTTCATTGAGCGTGAAAGCTTTTTGAGCGCTCAAGCTTCTTGAGCGTGAAAGCGTAGCGCGGCTTGTCCAAAATCATTTCCGGTTCGGATGGACATGGATTAGTTTCGGACGCGAGCTGTGGCCGCGCCGGGCGCGGCGCGGGCGAGCGGCTGCATTTTCTCCGCGTGACAGGCTGCGTCATTCAATCATGCCTTACGAAGACCTCCGCGAATTCATCCGCGATCTGGAGCAAGCCGGCGAACTCAAGCGCATCAAGGCGCCAGTGTCCTGCCACCTTGAAATCACCGAAATCGCCGACCGGGTATCGAAAGCGGGCGGCCCGGCGCTGTTGTTCGAGCGCGTCGAGGAGTCGCCCATTCCAGCCCTCATCAACGCGCTGGGCAGTCGCCGCCGCATGCTCCTGGCGTTGGGCGTCAAGGATTACGCCGAGATTGCCGAGCGGTTGAACGAGATTCTCGACTTCAAGTCGCCGCAGGGGATGTTGGAAAAGGTCAAGCTGCTGCCCAGGCTCGCTGAGCTTGGCGCGGCCTTTCCGAAGCGCTCGAAGCGCGGCCCCTGCCAGGAGATCGTTCTGCGCGAAGGCGAGTTCGATTTGCGCCGGTTGCCGATTCTCCAGTGCTGGCCGGAGGACGGCGGGCGCTTCATCACGTTCCCGCTCGTCTTCACGCGGCATCCGGCGACGGGACGGCGAAATGTCGGCATGTATCGGATGCAACTGTATGACGCCTGCACGACCGGCATGCACTGGCAGATTCACAAGCACGGCGCTTCGCACTGGCGCGAAGCCCTCGAGCGCGGCGAGCGCCTGCCCGTCGCCGTGGCCATTGGCGGCGATCCCGTCCTGACCTTCGCGGCGATTTTCCCGCTCCCGGACGACGTGGACGAAATGCTGCTGGCCGGCTTCCTGCGCGGCAAGCCCGTGTCAATGGTCAAATGTGTCACGAATGATTTGGAAGTGCCGGCGACGGCGGAAATTGTCCTGGAAGGCTATGTCGATCCGCAGGAGTTGCGCACGGAGGGCCCCTTTGGGGATCACACGGGCTTTTACACCGAGGCCGACAACTATCCCGTCTTTCACGTCACCTGCGTCACGCATCGCCGGCAGCCGATTTACCAGACGACGATTGTCGGGCGGCCGCCGATGGAAGACTGCTGGATGGGCGAGGCCGTCGGCGAAATCGCCAAGCCCGTTCTGCGGCGTCAGTTCCCGGAAATTGCCGATATGCATCTGCCTTTTGAAGGCGTGTTTCACAATCTGGCGATTGTCGCCATCAAGAAAGCCTATCCGGGCCACGCCCGCAAGATCATGAACGCTCTGTGGGGAACGGGGCAATTGATGTTCACGAAAGTCGTCGTGGTGGTGGACGACGACGTGCCGGTGAGCGATCCGAGCTATGTCGCCTGGTATGTCCTCAACAACATTGACCCGGAGCGCGACATCCAGTTCACGCTCGGCCCGGTGGACGCGCTCGACCATGCCTCGCGGCTGCCGGCTTACGGCTCGAAGATGGGCATTGACGCCACGCGCAAGTGGCCCAGCGAAGGCTTTACTCGCCCCTGGCCGCGGGAGAATCGCATGACAGCCGACATACAACGCAAGGTGGACGAGAAATGGCGCGCGCTTTTTGGCAGGTGACGCGGCGCGGCTTCCTGCTGTGGTTACTCGTCGCCATAGGATGCCTAGGATCGGTTGGGGGCGCGCCGACCGATGATCCGCTCGACGTTCTCGACTACCAAATCGACGCGGAAATCATCCCGGCGATGCAGACCCTTGTGGCGCGCGCCAAAGTCACCCTGGATGCCGCCCGCCCCAGGCAGTCCGTCGTGCTGGAGTTCAACGGCGCGCTGGAAGTCAAGCGCGTGCTGGACGAGCGCCTCCAGCCGCTGTCGTTTACGCAGGATCGCCTCCGCGACCTTGACCTGCGGATCGCGTTGCCGCAGGCGACGACGCCGGGCACGCCCTTCACCATCATTGTGGAGTATGTCGGGCAGTTGCTTTCGGCGGAAGGCGGCGTTTTGGCCAGCAAGCGCCTGGCCTACGTCGGAACGGACGGCGCGGCGTATCTGCTCTATGGCGGGCGCTGGTTTCCTTTTCACGGCTACGCCGCGGATGCCGCGACCTTTACGCTGAACCTCGCCGTTCCCGACGGGCTGACGGTGGTTGGTTATGGCTTTCAAGGCAAGCAGCCGATCACGGGGCCGGGCGTGCCCGCGCTGGAGCCGGAGCGCCGACCGGCGCCGCCAGCCGCGCCGCCGCGCCCGCGCCCGCGCCGGCCGGGCGCGATGTCGCGCGCATCGGTTTCGCCCGCGCCGTCGCTCGCGCCGGCGCAAGCCGCGCCCGCGCTGCCGAGCGGGACGGGGCCGCGCGCGCGCTGGACTTTCGCCTCCGCGCGGCCCGTCCTGTTTGGAAACCTCGCCGTCGGTCGGTATCAAGCGCAGACGCGACAGCAGGGCGACACGGAGGTGCGCGTTTACGCCCGCCCCGGCAATGAGACGCGCGCGGCGGCGTATGCCGAGATTGCGGCGCTGGCGCTCGCGCGCTATGAGCGAAGCTTTGGGCGCTATGCCCAGGGGCCGACGCTGAGCTTCGTCGAGATAGACGATGAAAGCCTCGACAGCTCGACGACCGCCGGCGTGACGCTGCTTGCCGGACGGGTTTTTCAGGCGCGGACGCCGCCGCGCGAGCTGCTTTGCCGCGAAGTCGCTTTCCAGTGGTGGGGGCAAGGCGTCTTGCTCAAGTCGTTCGATGATGCCTGGCTGTCGCAGGGCCTGGCGACGTACGCCTATATGCTCGCCGAGGAAGACCGGCGGAACGAAGGCGAGCTGCGCGAGTTGGCGCGGGAAATTCTGGAGCGGGCGCTGGCGTTTGAATCGCAGGCGTCGCTTCGCCGCGCGCCGACCGAGCTCGATGATCAATCGGCGGCCTATCGCTCGATCATGTTCTACAAAGGCGCGTTCGTGTTTCGCATGCTGCGCGGCTTTTTGGGCGACGAGACGTTTTTTCGGCTCTTGACGACCTATTACGCGCAGTATCTTGGCCAAAATGTCAGCCTGGCCGATTTTGAAAGCTTGACAACCCGGATTGCCGGTCAGGATATGCGCTGGTTTTTCGCCCTGTGGGTGGATTCGACCGGCGTGCCCGAGTTCGTCCCGGATTACAAAATCCTGCGCGTCGCCGGCGGCGGGTACCGCATGCGCGGCACGCTCGAGCAAAACCTCGAAGGCTTTCGCCTGGCAGTGGATGTGACGCTTGAAGCCAAGGGCGGCAGCGAGCGGGCCACGCTTCAGTTCAACGGCCGGGAAGCGAGCTTTAGCCTGGCCGCCAGCTCCGAGCCGCGCGACCTGCTGATTGACCCGGATATCAAAATCCTGCGCATTTCAGACGAGTTGCGCGTCGCCGTCGTCGTGCGCCGGGGCATTCAGCAGGCTGAGGACGGCGAATTCGCCGAAGCCCAGCAGCAGTTCGAGTCCGCCATTCGGGTTAACCGCCGCAGTAGCTGGGCATGGTACAATCTCGGACTGCTGTACCTAAGCCAGCGAAACTATGAAAAGGCCCGCGACGCCTTTGACGAGGCGCTGGACGGCGACCTGCGCCCGCGCTGGGTGGAGTCTTGGTCCGCGCTCAAAAAAGGCAACGCTTACGATGCGCTGGGGCAGCGCGACCGCGCCGTGGCCGAGTATAAAAAGGTCATTGACGCCGGCGATGACGCGGCGGCGCGCGAGCAGGCCCAGCGGTATCTCGAGCGCCCCTATCGGCCGGAGCCGTAACGCGTCCCTATGCTCTCGAAATCGGCTTTGCTCAAGCTTGGCATTCTCCTTGGCGGCAGCGCTCTGGCGGCGGCGCTCTGGCTGGCGTGGCGACAGCAAGTCGAGGGCTTGCGCGCCTACGCGCCGGACTTGTCGAGCGTCGCCTATGCCGGCTCGGAAAGCTGCCGGTCGTGTCACCAGGACCAATCGGATCACTGGTTGCAGTCGCATCACCATAAGATGACGCAGGCGGCGACGCCCGAAGCCGTGGTTGGCGACTTCAATGACGCGACCTATACCTACCAGGGCGTCACCTCGCGCATGTTTCGTCGAGGGGACGAGTTCTTCATGGAAACGCTCGACCCGAGCGGGCGCCTGGCAGTGGCGAAAATCGTCCGCGCCATCGGCTCGCGGCGCTTTCAGCAGTATGTCACGCAGGTCGGGACGACGTTCTACCGCCTGCCGATCGCCTGGAACATCGAGAAAAAGTACTGGTTCAACTTGCAAGGGCTTTTTCTGCACCCGGACTTGCCCGATTTCAGCCGCCACACCAGCGTGTGGAACAACAACTGCATTTTCTGCCACAACGTCAAGGGCAACCCTGGCTTAGACCTGAAGACCGGGCAGTTTACCGGCACCAAAGTCGAGGAGCTCGGCATCGGCTGCGAAGCCTGCCACGGCCCCGGACAACTCCATGTCGAGAAGAACCAAGCTTTCGGCTGGACGTGGCTGCGGCGCCAGGCCCGCGCCGACGACCCGACAATCGTCAACCAGGCGCGGCTCGATAAGCGCGCCAACACGCAGGTGTGCGGCCACTGCCATGGTCAACGCCTGCCGGTCGAAATCAACGACATCCGGGAGATCATGGCCAAGGGCGATCCCTACACGCCGGGCGAGGATTTGGCGAAGTATTACCGTCCGCTGGACATCACGACTCAGGTTGGCGACTACAGCTTCGCGCCGCGCTTCTACCCCGACGGCACGCCGCGCCTGACGGCGTATGAGTATCAGGGGCTGCTGATGAGCAAGTGCCACACGGAAGGCGGGATGACCTGCGTGAGTTGCCACGACGTGCATAAGGGCCGCCAGCAATCGCTGATGCAGGACGAGATGCGCGGGAACCAGTCCTGCACGCAGTGCCACGCCAACATCGCCGCCAATGTGGAAGCCCATACGCATCACCGGGCCGATGGGAGCGGGAGTTCCTGCTACGAATGCCACCGACCGCGCATCTCATTTGGCTTGCTGACCGCCAAGCGCACGCACCGCATCCTCAACCCGGAGCCGGACAAAAGCCTTTCAACGGAAATGCCCAACGGCTGCAACATGTGTCATCCCGGCGAAAGCGCCGAGTGGGCGGCGCGCTTCATGACCCAGTGGTACGGCCCAAGGTACGCCCTTTCCAAAGCCAATGTCGCGCGCCCGGAAGCTAAGCTTTCGGAAATGACGCGGGCGCTGTTTAGCCGCGATCCTTCGGCGCGCATCACGGCCGCCTGGGCGTTGGGGACAAGCGGCGCCGACGGGCGGGCGCGCGATCGCAAGTGGGCGATTCCGTTTCTGATTGAGGCGTTACGCGACACCTACCCGGCTGTGCGGTACTTTGCCTATGATGCCCTGCGAAGCGTTTCCGGCGAGGATTTTGGCTTCTTCTATCTCGCCGATGAGCGTGATCGGGAGGCGGTCATCGGGCGCTACGCCGCGTGGTGGCGAGCATTGCCCAAAGCGTCCGACTGGACGCGGCCAGCGAGCGTTCCGCTCGACGCCAACTGGCAAATTCCATCCGCGCAAATGACCGCCTTCCGCGCTGAACTCGCCAAAAGCTCCGCAATTGATATTGGCGAATGAGGGCGACGCTGGCGCGGAGCCTACCCGCCAACGACGCCGGCGCGAAATCGGGAGTCACGGGCGATTTCGCGCTCGCGCGGCGATGCGGCTTCGGTTTCGAGGGACCTCGGCAGTCGCCGGCTTCCTCATTCCGCCGCTTGGAGCCGCATCTGGCTCAGGGCGGCGATTTCGAGCAAGCCGAGCGCGATGTTGGTCAGCCCAAGCCCGGTGATGGCGCCCCGGACGTAGCCGCTCTGAACAAGCGGCGCGAGATTGCCGCCCGGAAAGCGCGCCGTCAGCCAGAAAAGGAAGAAGTTATTTTCCCAGTAGCTCGTCCAGGGGATGATGGCGAGCAATAGTCCGACTTCGAAGCAGAGGGCGATGAAGAGGATGGCCGTGAGCTTGACGGACATGGCGCTTGCGGGGATGGCCCTGGCAGGGGGCGACGGTCAGCGCTTCGCGCGCTGGCGCAGCTCGGCGAGCTTTTCCGCGACTTCACGGTAGTTGATGTCCACGGCGTATACCATCTCGAAGACTTCAAGCGCCAAGTCGTAGCGTTCCATTTGCTCGTAGGCCAGGCCAAGGTCATAACGCATCGCTTGGTATTCGTCTTCCGTGCGTCCCGGCGCCTCGACCCCGCGCTTGAACCATACGGTCGCCAGGTGCGGCTCGTTTTTCGCCATGAAGCACAGCCCCAGCATGTTGCACACCTGGAAGTAGTGCGGGTTCGGCGCGTTTGGATCGGTGCCGCGAAAGGCCGTTTGAAACTCCTCGATGGCTTCGTCGAAGAGGTCCATGTCCTTGTAGGCTAGACCTAGGTTGTAGTGCGTCTCGAAGTCGGGCGTCGCTTCGGCGTCCACCTCGACGCTTTGCTTGAACTCGTCGAAAACGTCCTGAAGCCCGGATTCGCCGAGCAGCAGCGAGCCTGACGGGGTGGCGTCGGTCGCCGGCTCGGCTTTTGGCGCGAGGTTGGTCACGGCTGGGGCGTCGAAGTGACCTAGCTCGAGTTCTTCGAGGGCTTTTTCCAGCTCGCTCACGAGACCGTTCATGAGCGAGCCAATCGATTCCGGCTTGGAGATCGGCACTTCCGCTGGCTCGCCCGTCGCTATCGCCAGGCTGGCGAGATTCGTTTCCGGCGCGGCGGGCGGCGCTTGAACCTTGGCTAGAAGCGCCAAAATATCGGGGTGATTGGGGAAATCAATGCTCAGCTTGGCCAGGTTGTCGCGCGCAACGTCAAAGAAGCCCTGCCCAATGTAGAAATTCACCGCGTCCAACTGCTCCCGAAGCTTCGCCTCCGTCAGGACCTGGACCGAGTCGCTGGCAGGGCCCTTCGTCATGTCAAAAACCGGATCCTCGAGCGCGAACTGAGGCAATTTTTCCGGCGGAGTCGTGGTTGGGAAGTGAGCTGGCCCGCCATAGATGACTTCCGGCTGGGTCGTGAAGCCGCTGCCGCTCGTGTAGCCGAAATCCTGTCCCGGCAGGACCGGCGGCGGAACCGAGCCGCTGATGTCAATTTCGACTTCATCGGCGGATTGCGCCGCCGGCGCGCTAGGCGCGTCGGGCTGGCTAAACGTGCCAGAGAGGTCAAAGTCGGCGCTGGGTTGCGCGGCTGGCGCGAGCTGTTGCGCCTCGATCTTGAAGCGCTGGCTTTGAGCGTAGTTGCCGCGCTGGGCGTAAATGTCGGAAACTGCTAGGGCATGCCGACTGGCGGCTTCCCGTTGCTCGTTTTCCAGGTAGAGATTCTTGAGCATCAAGCGAATCTCGATGCTGTCTGGAGACTGCGCGATGGCTTCCTCGAGCAGCTCGATGGACTTGTCGGCAAAGCCGAGTTGGGCGAACCGTTCAGCGTCCGCCTTGAGGCGCAGCACGGCTTCGGGAAGCGACTCCGAAGGCGTCGCCGGCGGGGCGACGAATCCGCCGCTCTGGAAGCCGTTGAAGCCGCCGTAGCCTGGACTCAGGCTTGGCGGCGGGGGCGTCCCGAAGTTGGTTGTTTGAGCGCCGCCCGTGAAGTCGAACCCGCCGCCGCCAAAGGATTCCGCCGCGGGCTGCAAGGGGGCGAAGCCGGACCCCGAAGTGTAGCCAAAGTCCATCCCCGGGCTAGGCGGCGACAGAAAGTCCGGGTTGCTTGGCGGGGCGGTTGGAAGATCGACGAACTCGACCCGCTGACCCACGCCGCCGGTGTAGATGGGCGCGTTGATGACGCGGTCGCGCTCGGCAATCGTCGGGCTGACGGCGACCTGAAAGCCGTACGCCTGCATCTTTTCCAGGTGACTGGTTTCATTTGGCTCAAGCTCCACGAGCTGCTTGAGCGCCTTTTCGGCAATGTCGCGCTGCCCATGGCGCATGGCGGCGTCGGCCAGGTTGCTGAGCGCTTTGGGCAGCTCGCTGTTCTCGCCAAGGCGTTGGTAAATGGTCGCCAGACACTGCCGCGCCTTGATGTGGTGAGGGTCGAACTCGACGATGCGGTCGAGCAACTCCAGCCCGCGAGTTTCCTGACGCCGACTGATCATAGGCTCGATACACTTTTCGATGAGGTCGGCCGCCCGGTCATAGGCCCCGATGTCGACGAACTTCTGAGCCAGGGTCAGGAGGTACTCGAAGCGGCTTTTATCCGCGTCGAGCAGCTTGAGCAGCGCGACTTCGGCCGCGTCGAGCAGGTCGGCTTGCAGGTAGATGCGACCGCTGAGGATCAGCAAGTCCATGTCGTCCGGGCGTTGGCGCGTCACCTCGCTGAGGAGCGCCACGGCCCGGTTCGGATCACCCTGCTTGATGTAGATGGTGGCCAGCGAGTTGAGCGCCGGCGTGCTGGTCGGGTTCAGCTCTAGGACCCGCTGAAAGACTTGCTGCGCTTCGGCGAGATTCGACTTGCGAATCAGTTGCGCGCCGGCCGCGATGTAGGCCTCGATGGACTGTTCCGTCATGCCCTCGCGCTGGTAGTTTTCCGCCAGGCGCAGCCGGGCCGGCACATTTTCCGAGTCGAGATCGGCGACGCGTTGCAAAAGCTCGAGCGCCTTTCGGCTTTGGCCGTTTTTGGTGTAATAGTCAGCAAGCTCCAGGTACTGCTTGCGCGCTTCCACCATCAGGTTCTGGCGGATGTAAAGCTCGGCCAGCTTGAGCGCGACATCGGCGTTTCCAGGGGTCAGCTTGTGGATTTTCTTGTACACCGCGATGGCGCGCGGCGTATGCCCATCGCGGAGCGTGGCTTCAGCCAGCTTGACGAAGGTGATTACCGCGTCATCATTGCGCCCGTCACGCACATACAAGTCGCCGAGGATATTGAGCAAGTTGGTGTCGCCAGGATTTGACACGACCAAGTTCTCATATTCCTTGATCGCGGGCTTGATTTTGCCTTGCTGCACGAGCCGCTCGGCTTTTTTCAAATCATTGGCTTTTGTGTAGGACATGGCGCTGCTCCCGTCGCGGTAAACGCCGCCGATGATTTTGCGACGACGGAGGCTCAAGGGTAGTTAGGCTGTGAACCTAACATAAGGGACACGGGGTGTCAAACGTCGGCAATTGTCGAGCAACTTTCCTTTAATCAATAGATTAGATTGCTTATTCAAAGAGCCTGGGGCAAGGCGCGACGCCCCGAAACGTCAGCCGGTGCGCCGGGCATGGCCCGTGCTGTCGGAGCGCCTGCCAATGGTAGGCCGTTCCGTACCCCTTGTGACGCGCGAATCCATACGCTGGGTATTGCGCGTCCAGCGCGGTCATGAGGCGGTCGCGGCGCGTCTTGGCGACAATCGAGGCCGCGGCAATCGAGGCGCAGCGGGCGTCGCCCTTCACGATGGCGCGCTGCGGCAGCGCCAGCTCCGGCAAGGCGAGGGCGTCGAGCAGCGCGAATTCCGCCTCTGGCGCCAGGGCGGCGAGGGCTTGCCGCAGCGCCTGCCGAGTGGCTTCGAGAATGTTGATCCGATCGATGACATCGGCGTCCACGACGCCAACGCCGACGCTGCGCGCCGCCGTCTCGATGACGGCGCAGAGCTGCTCGCGCCGCGCTGGCGAAAGCCGCTTGGAGTCGTCGAGGCCGGGCGGGACGCGCGCCGGGTCGAGGATGACCGCGGCCGCGACGACCGGTCCCGCCCAGGCGCCGCGCCCAGCCTCGTCCGCGCCGGCCACCTGCGTTAGCCCCTGCGCCCAGAGCGCCGCTTCAAACTCGGTTGTCGGCAGCTTCCGCCGCGCCCTTCCTGTCATTCGCCGCTCGCTAAGCAGCCGCTCGCTAAGCAGTCGCCTTGCGCGTCCATCAGTCTTGCCGGTGCTGCCAGCAGTAGCCGGTCGTCCCGGTAACCCACCGCTGACAGGGCGCGCCCTTTTTCGTTTTCGCGCCGCAGCGATGCCGCTCTCGCGAAATGGTCGCTTCCGGCGGCGCGGCGGCCCCTGCCGTCGCCAGGGCCGCGCCGGTCGTCAGCAAAGGCAGCGGCGGGGGCGGCTGCGTCGCTTGCCAGACCGCGTTGCCGAGACCAAGCGCCAAGCCCGCCGCCAGGCCGCAGCTAAACGTCTTCCAGCGCAGGCCCGGCAGCCGGGCCCCGCAGGCCTGGCATCGGCGACCGGTCGCGGCGGCGGCCCGCGTCCGCCATGTATCCGGCGTCGGCGGGAGTTGGTCGCCGCAGGCGGGGCAGAAGTTTGGCGGCGGCATGCGGCAATGCTCCCACGGCGTTTTCGACGGCGCGTTCGACGGCGCGCCGACAGTGTGCCGGAATCGCCGCCCCTTTGGGAAGCGTTTCGCATCGTCGGCGCGGGATGGTAGGGTAACGCCGCGAGCCTTGCACTTCACCGCGGCGGCGCCTCTGGCGCTTGGTTTGAACCGATGCTTTCCCTTGAGTTGTTGTTGGAATGGAGCGTGAAAATCGCCGTTGGCTTCATCATTTTGATGACGACGGTGGCGTATCTGTCACTCATCGAGCGGCGTTTGCTGGCCTTTATCCAGATGCGCTATGGCCCGAATCGAGTCGGCCCCTTCGGCTTGTTTCAGCCAATTGCTGACGGCTTGAAGTTTATTTTCAAGGAAGACCTCATTCCGCTGGACGCCGACAAGTTTCTCTATGTCATGGCGCCGGCGCTGTCGCTCGTGCCAGCCCTGATGACCTTCGCGCTGATTCCGGTTGGCAGCGAAGTGACGCTGCCGTTTCTCGACCGCCCGGTGGCGCTGCATATCACAAGCGTCAACATCGGGGTTCTGGCCATTCTGGCGATGACGGGCATGGGCGTTTACGGCATCGTTCTGGCCGGCTACGCCTCGAATAACAAATACAGCCTGCTGGGCGGGTTGCGCTCCTCGGCGCAGTTGGTGAGCTATGAGCTGGCGATGTCGCTTTCCATCATCGGGGTCTTGATTCAGGCCGGCTCGCTGGACCTGGTGACCATCGTGGAGCGGCAAGGCGGGGCGTGGGGGCTTGGCTGGCATGTCTTCTGGTTTCAGCCGATTGGCTTCTTTGTCTTTCTCATCAGCATGATCGCGGAGACCAACCGCGCCCCGTTCGATCTGCCGGAAGCCGAAAGCGAGCTGGTAGCCGGCTTTCACACGGAATACAGCTCGATGAAGTTCGCCATGTTCTTCATCGCCGAATACGCCAATATGGTCACGGCGGCGGCCATGGCTACGACCTTGTTTCTCGGCGGCTGGCAGGGGCCGGGCGTCGCGCAGCTGCCGTGGCTGGGGCCGCTGTACTTTGCGCTGAAAATGGCGTTTTTCCTGTTTCTCTATGTTTGGCTGCGGGCTTCCTCGCCGCGTCTCCGCTATGATCAGCTGATGGATTTTGGCTGGAAGTTTCTGCTGCCCCTGGCGCTGATCAACGTGGTTTTCTCGGCCACGGCGGCGCTTTGGCTGTGATGAGCGGGCAGTCATCCGCGCCGGCGGATGACTCCGCGTTTCTCGGACCCGCCGATGCCGCGCTATCTCGATCTTCGCTTTCGGTTGGTCATGCTGCTCTCCATCGTCATCATCGGGATGGTGGCCGTGTTATACGAGCTCAATCGGCGGGCCGAGCGCCAGATTCTGGCGCAGGTCGAGGCGCAAACCGCGCAACTGACGACGGCGCTGGAGCTTGGCTTACAGAGCATCAGCACGAGCGACTACCTTGACGACTTCATTCGGTCGCGGCGGCTCACGCCCAATCAGCTTCAGCGCATTCGGCGCATCGCCATCGTGGATGCCAACGGACTGGTGACGGACAGCACCTCGCGCGCCGAGCGCGGGCAGCGCATCGCGCCGCCGGCCGACGAAACCCTGGTCACGGAAGGCGATCCGCTGGTCGCGCCGCAGGCGGAAAACGGCCTGGCGCGCACGATTTTCATTCCTTTTCAGGCCCTGGGCAAAGACGGCGCCCCGGAGCGCAACTACGTAGTCGTGACCATTTCGGCGCAGACGCTGGCCGACACCATCGCTCTGACTTCGCGGCAGCGGCTATGGGCGACGGGAGCGGCGCTACTGGCCGCTCTCGCCGTGGCGGTCGCCCTGGTTTGGCGCTTCACGCAGCCCATCGGCGAACTCGTCGCGGCGACGCGCCGCATCGAGGCCGGCGATTTGACCGTTCAGTTGCGGCTCAGTCGGCGAGATGAGATTGGCCTGCTCGCGACGCGGTTCAATGCCATGGCGGCGCGGCTGCGGGAGGTTCGGGAGCTGGAGGAGCGTCTCAAGCAAGCCGAGCGGGCCGCGGTCGTGGGGCGATTGGCCTCGGGCATCGCCCACGAGATTCGCAACCCGCTCAATTGCATCAACCTCACCATCGATCACATTCGCGCCCGCTACGCGCCGGACGAGGCGTCGGAGCGGGCGACGTTCGAACGGCTGACCGGCACAGTCAAGGACGAAATCGCTCGGCTCAATACGCTGGTGACGAATGTGCTCCGGGTGGGCCGTCCCGCGACCCTCGCGCTGCGTCCGGTCAAGCTTGGAGAGTTGATTGCCGCGGTGCTGAACGTCGTCCAGTCCAAGGCCGAGGCGCAACAGGTAACGCTCCAGTGCGAGGATACAACCCAGGGCCGATCAATCGAGGCCGACGCGGATTCCCTGAAGTCCTGTTTTTCCAACTTGGTCATCAACGCCATCGAGGCGATGCCGAACGGCGGCGTCCTGCGCGTTCGCATCGCGGAAACGGCGCAGGGGCAGTCGGTCGAGATTTCCGACACCGGGCCGGGCATCGCGCCGGATGATCTGGCCCACATCTTCGATCCGTATTTCTCGACCAAGGACACCGGCATCGGTCTCGGCCTGGCCGTGACGCGGCAGATCATGCTGGATCACGGCGGGGCGATTGACGCGCGAAGCGAGCCTGGCCAGGGCGCGACCTTCACGCTCCAGCTTCCCTACCGCCGCGAGCCGCCCGCGTAGCGTCGGCCGCGGCTGCGGGAGGGCTTTCTTGGGCGGCGGGTTTTGTGCATGATGGGCGATTTGAAGCAAGCGTTTTGCAGGGGAGCCAGTTCAGCATGAAAGGCGTCATCCTTGCCGGCGGGCTGGGCACGCGGCTGTATCCGCTGACGAAAGTGACCAACAAGCACCTGCTGCCGGTTTATGACCGGCCAATGATTTATTACCCGCTCGAAACGCTGGTTGAAGCCGGCGTGGATGACGTGCTGCTGGTGACGGGCGGTAACAAGGCGGGCGACTTTCTGCAGCTCCTGGGCAATGGCAAGGAGCGCGGCCTCAAGCGCCTGAGTTACACCTATCAGCAGGGGGAAGGCGGTATCGCCGACGCGCTGGCGCTGGCCGAGGATTTCGCGGACGGCGGCCCTATCGTCGTCATTCTGGGCGACAACGTCATCGAGAAGAGCATCGCCGGCCCCGTCGCCCGCTTTCGCGAGCAGGGGCAGGGGGCGAAGATTCTCCTCAAGGAGGTTCACGATCCGCAGCGCTTTGGCGTGCCGACGCTGGATGGCTTGCGCGTGACGCGGATTGATGAAAAGCCGGCGCAGCCCGCCTCGCCGTACGCCGTGACGGGCATTTATATGTACGACGCGATGGTGTTTGACATCATTCGGACGCTCACGCCCAGCCGGCGCGGCGAGCTTGAAATCACCGATGTCAACAACGCTTACATTGCGCGCCAGGCGCTGACCTGGGAAGTCCTCGACGGCTGGTGGACGGACGCTGGAACCTTTGAAAGCCTGCACGCCGCCTCGAACTTGGTCGCCGCGATGCGGGCGGCGGCGAAGGCGGAAGCGAATCGGCGATGAACTTCATTCCAACTGAGCTGCCGGGCGTCATCCTCATCGAGCCGCAAGTGTTTCGGGACGCGCGCGGCTTTTTTCTCGAGACCTACCATCAGGCGAAGTTCGCCGCGGCCGGCCTAAATGTGACGTTCGTTCAGGACAACCACTCGAAGTCAACCCGTGGAACGCTGCGCGGGCTGCACGGGCAACTGCGCCGGCCGCAGGGCAAGCTCGTGCGCGTCGTCGCCGGCGAGATTTTCGATGTCGCGGTGGATATTCGACTGGATTCGCCGACTTTCGGGCGCTGGCTGGGCGTGACCCTTTCCGCCGCGAACTTTCGCCAGCTCTACGTGCCGCCGGGCTTCCTCCATGGCTTCCGCGTCGTGAGCGAGACGGCGGAGGCGCTCTACAAATGCACGACGCTGTATGACCCGACGGATGAAATCGGCGTCATCTGGAACGATCCGGAGATTGGCATTGACTGGGGGCTGCGCGCGCCGTTGCTGTCTGAAAAGGATCGCCGCTTGCCAACGCTGCGCGAGCTGGCTGAGCGGCTGCGGGCGACCGACGGGGCATGACGGCGCGTCCGTCGCCGACGCTGGCCGGCATCCCCGTCGCCAATGTCACCCTGGATGAGGCGACGGCGCGCATTGCGGACTGGCTCGAGCAGCCCGGCTTCCGCCGCATGGCCGTCGTCAACGCGGCGATTCTGCTCGACGCCGAGCGGGATGACGCCTTTCGGGCGACGCTGGCCGCAGCGGACTTGGTGACGGCGGACGGCATGGCGGTGGTGTGGGCGACGCGCTGGCTGTCCCGCTTGGGAGGGCGGCTCGCCGAGCGGGTCGCCGCGCCGGATGTCATGGAGGCCGTGCTTGCCCAGTGCGAGCGACGGGGCTACCGAGTCTATTTGCTGGGCGCGACCGCGGAAGCGGTCGCGGCGGCCGGCGACCGCCTGCGGCAACGGTTTCCAAGGCTCGCCGTGGCCGGCGAGCGGGATGGCTACTTTGCCGAAGCGGATTCCGCCGCCGTGGCGGCGGCGATTCGCGCCGCGCGCGCCGACGCGTTGTTCGTGGCGCTGGGGTCGCCCCGGCAGGAGTTGTGGCTCGCCCGCTACGGCGCGCAAACCGGGGCGCGCTTCGCCCTTGGCGTCGGCGGTTATTTCGATGTTCTGGCCGGCAGGCGAAGGCGCGCGCCGCGCTGGATGCAGGCCAGCGGGCTGGAATGGGCTTTTCGGCTGGCCCAGGAGCCGCGCCGGTTGTGGCGGCGCTACTTGGTTGGCAATGCGGCTTTTTTGTGTTTCCTCGCCCGGGAATGGCGGCGAGCTAGTGAAAGGATGAGGGCATGAAGCGTTGGCGCGTCGGCATTCTCGGCGCGACGGGCACCGTCGGGCAGCGATTCATTCAATTGTTGGAAGGGCATCCCTGGTTCACGGTGACAGCCGTGGCGGCCTCGGATCGCTCGGAGGGGAAGCGGTATGCCGCCGCTGCCGCTTGGAAGCTGCCGACGCCGCTTCCGGCGCGGGTGGCCGATCTGACGCTGACCGCCTGCCGCCCGCCGCTTGACTGCGACGTGATTTTCTCGAGCCTGCCGGGCGAGATGGCGGGCGAGACGGAAGCCGCCTTCGCGGCCGCGGGCTATCCGGTCATCAGCAACTCCAGCGCCCATCGCCTGTCGCCCGACGTGCCGCTGCTCGTTCCCGAAATCAATCCCGATCACGCGCGGCTCATTGACGCGCAGCAGCGCCGCCGCGATTGGACGCGGGGCTTCCTCGTCACCAACCCCAACTGCACGACGCTGGCGCTGGCGCTGCCCTTGGCGGCGCTCGACCGCGCCTTCGGAGTCGAGGCGGCAATGATCTCTACCATGCAAGCCATCTCCGGGGCGGGCTATCCGGGCGTCGCCTCGCTCGACATCCTGGACAACGTCATCCCCTACATTGCCGGCGAGGAGACCAAGGTGGAAACCGAGCCGCGCAAGATTCTCGGACGGCTCGCCGGGGAGACGGTCGAGTTCGCGCCGTTACGGCTGAGCGCGCACTGCCACCGCGTCGCCGTGACGGACGGGCATCTGTGCGCCGCTTCCGTGAAGCTCAAGCGGACGGCGACGGCGGCTGACGTTTGCGCCGCCCTCGAGGCTTTCCGCGGCCCGGCCGAAGCGCGGTCGCTGCCGAGCGCGCCGAGTCGCCCAATCGTCGTGCGCTATGAGCCAGATCGCCCCCAGCCGCGTCTCGACCGCGACCTCGAGCGCGGCATGGCGAGCGTCGTGGGGCGGGTGCGGGAAGACTCGTTGCTGGATGTCAAGATGACGATTCTCGGTCACAATACGGTGCGCGGCGCCGCCGGCGCGGCGCTGCTCAATGCGGAGTTCTTGGCCGCGACTGGAAGGTTCGCGTAAGCTTCGTGCCCCTGGCCGTTAAGTTTTTGCAAGGCGCTGCCTGATGTCTGACCAATCCGCCACCAAGCCTGAAAGCGAGGGCATCGAGCGCTCAGCCGGCGTTGAGCCCAAGCGACAGCTCGCGTTTCCCGACCGGGTGGCGCGCGATAACCAAGTGCGCTCCCGCATCCCGCTGGTCGCCGAAGCCCCGGTCTTTGAGTTTGAACCCGTGCCGCGGCTCGAGGTCGCGCCCCGTTTGCCGCGGCGGTGGCGGATGCGCCTGCGCAGGCTTTGGTCCAGTCGCCTTGCGTGGTTTTTGGCGGCGCTCGCGCTGTCAATAGTTTTGGTGACGATTGTGGGGATTTTCTCGCCGCAGCCCAAGCCTCCGACGCCCCCGGTTCGTCGCTAGCTTTTGGAGGTCGGTCAAAAATTGGAGGAAATCGCTTTAGCGGATGCCCTCGCGCGACCGCGCGGGTGGATTGAAGTCATTGCGGGCGGCATGTTTTCCGGGAAGACGGAGGCGCTCATCACGCGCCTGCGGCGGGCGCTGATTGCCCGGCAGGCGGTTCAGGCCTTCAAGCCGCGCTTGGACGACCGCTACGAGGCGAACTTCATTGTGTCGCATAGTCGGCTGCGCATCGAGACGCAGGTGATCGAGCAAGCGGAAGACATCCTCGAGCGCTTGTCGCCGGAAACGCAAGTGGTTGGGATTGATGAAGGGCAGTTCCTGGGCGGCGAGCTGGCGGCGGTGTGCTGTCGGCTGGCCAATGAAGGTCGGCGGGTGATCATCGCGGCGCTCGACCTGGATTACCGCGGCGAGCCGTTTGAGCCCATCCCGCGCTTGCTGGCGCTGGCGGAGTACGTCGTCAAGCCGCAGGCAATTTGCGTCGCGTGCGGGCATCCGGCGAATTTCTCGCAGCGGCTGACGGCGGATGCGCGGCGGGTGGTGGTTGGGGCGGACGGTCTCTATGAAGCGCGCTGTCGGCGCTGTTTCGTCCCCCATCCCGTTCCCCCCTCGGAAGCCCTGAAGTCGGAAGCTATCCTGGAGTCGGAAGCTGTGAAGGAAGCCGTGAAGTAGGAATGGCGTCATGACCGCTGGCAGGTTTCGGGTTGGAACTGGCTACGACATTCACCGGCTCGTGGAAGGCCGCCCGCTGATTTTGGGAGGCGTGACCATCCCCTATGAGCGCGGCTTGCTCGGTCATTCCGACGCCGACGCGCTGGCCCACGCGGTGACGGACGCGCTGCTTGGGGCGCTGGCGCTGGGCGACATCGGCTCGCACTTTCCAGACACCGATCCGCGTTGGGCCGGCGCTGACAGCCTGGCGCTTCTGAAATGCGCGGTCGCGCTGGTCGCCGCGCGCGGATTCGCAGTCGCCAATGTGGATGCCTCCATCATTGCGGAGCGCCCAAAGCTGGCGCCATACATCGGCGCCATGCGGGAGCGGCTGTCCGCGACGCTCCAGCTTGCGCTCGACGCCGTGAGCGTCAAGGCCAAGACCAACGAGGGCCTCGACGCCACGGGGCGACGCGAAGCCATCGCCGTGCATGCCGTGGCGCTGCTGTATCAGCCCGAATCGTCCCGCTCGCTCGACGCGCCGGATGACCAGGAACGCCCGCGCTGAGGAATATCGCCATGTCCGTCACTCGTCACCTGCTCACGCTCGATGAACTCAGCCAGCTCCCGGCCTGGGCCGCCGAGATGGGCCGCAAGTACTTCGCCGGCGAGGCGAGCCATTTTCTGCTCCATCACAACGTCTATGACGTGGCGCGCTCGAAGCGCGGCTACGTTGGGCTGGTGACGTTCTTGCAGCAGGAAATGCTCGGCAACAAGCGCATCGTGCTCTACAACCGAAGCGAGGGCATCTCGTTTGGCTCGCAGGCCGCGGAGCGCCAGTTTCTGGCCACTTTGCGGGTGGCTAATCCGCTTGCCGACGCCAAGACGATAGCGACCTTGCCGCGCGATCCGGTGCCGGCGCTGAGCCTCGTCGAGCGCTTTCTCTATTCCGGCGATCAGGTCGCCGTCATCATCAATTTTCTCGAGACGCTGGTGCCGGCGGGAGAAATGACGCACTTGAGCGGGGATGAGCGAAACTTGCTGGTGATGATGCAGCGGTGGCTCACCAGCGCCCGCTTGCTCAACTCGGATAACATCGTGATTTTCTTGACGGAGAGCCTGTCGGATGTTGCACAGCGGCTGCGCGAGAATTCGCGCATCACAGCCATCCAAGTGCCATATCCAGACTACGCCGAGCGGCTCGACTACATTCGGCACGAGCTGGCCGACATTTCCAAGAAGCGGAATGGTCGCTCTGAAAGGGAAATCGATCAGCTCAAGGCTGATTTCAAGGCCAAGGCCGAGCGCATTTTGCGGGAGGAAGGCGTTGACCGACTCAACGAGGAGACCAAGCTATTCAACGAGCGGCTGGAAAAAATAAAATCCGAGCTTGGCAATAGCGTGCTTGGGCTCAAAATGCAGATTAGCGACGAGCAACTGGCGCATTTGACCTCGGGTCTCAATCGCGTTCATATCGCCTCCATTCTCAAGGGCGCGACGCTCAACAGCGAAGGGCTGACGCTGGATTTGGTTCGCGCGAAGAAGAAGGCGATCATCGAGTCGGAATGCGTCGGGCTGATCGAGTTCGTCACACCCAAGTACGGTCTCGATCATGTGGGCGGCTTCGAGAAGGCCAAGGCCTATCTCCGCAACATCGCGGAGGTGATTCGCAATGGCGAAACCGAGGAAGCGCCGATGGGCATCCTCATCTCCGGGCCGGTTGGCACGGGCAAGACCTTCCTGGCCGAAGCCTTCGCCAGGGACTGCGGCTTGAATGTCGTCGAGTTCAAAAACTTTCGAGACAAGTGGGTTGGCTCTTCCGAGTCCAACCTGGAGAAAATTCTCAAGCTGATTCAGACGCTGGCGCCGATTGTGGTTTTGATTGACGAAGCCGACGCCACGCTTGGCAATCGGGATTCGGGAGGCGACAGCGGGGTTGACAAGCGCATTTTCTCAAAAATCGCTTCCGCGATGGGCGACACGGACAACCGCGGGCGCATTCTCTGGATACTGATGACCTCGCGCCCGGACCTGCTGCCCATTGACCTCAAGCGACAGGGGCGCTGCGAAGAGCACATCTCGCTTTTTTATCCGGATTCCGAAGCCGACCGAATGGCCATCATCGAGGCGATGATCAAGAAAAACCGCATCGCCCACCAAGTGACTGACTGGTCGCCGATCACGAGAAGCGAGATGAAGCTTTCCGGGGCGGACATCGAGTCCATGCTGATTCGCTGTCGGCGGATCGCCCGCCAGGCTGGCCGGAAGGAAGTGACGCGCGATGATGTCCGGCTAGTGGCCCAGGAATTCACGCCGGCGCGGGATGAAATCGCCATCGAGTATCAAACGCTGGTGGCGGTGCGCGAGGTGACCTCGCGCGACATGCTGCCGGAAGCGTTCCGGCACATGTCGCCAGCTGAAATCAGCCAGCGCATCGAGCAACTGCGTCCAATGATCCGCTAAAGCGTCTGGCGCGCTAAAACGTCCGCTGGTATTCGTCAAGCCCCAGCTTCCAGACCCGCACGCCGCAAAACCGCTCGCCTTCCGGGCAAATTGGGCGCGCGCCAGCCGCCGCTCGCTGACCGCACGGAGGCAAGAGCCAGCGCCCGATGCGCGGATTGATGTCTCGAATTTGGCGCGCTTCCTCGACCGAAGCTTGCCAAATCTCCTCCTGCGCCAAGTAGCAGAGCCGCATCCGGTGCTTGTGGTGCAGGCTGAGCAAATCCGCCGACTCCGTGAAGCGAATTGAAACCGCGTTTGGCAACAGGTAGGACGCATCGGCGGCGGTCGCCCCCAGCGCTCGCAAGCGCCCAATCGCTTCCCACGTCCGCGCCATCGTCTCGCGGTAGAAGCGCTCGATCCGCTCGTCGAGCTGGACCAGCGCAGGCGTTTCATAATCCGGCTCGGCGTCGAGATGACCGACGAGCAGGGGGCGCGAAGCCGGCGTCATCCGGTGGCGCTGATCCTGCGAATCCGCCGCGTGGCTCAGCTTTTTGCGAAACGTGTAACTCGGATGGGCGAGCGCCCGCGTCAGCTTCGCCTGGGTTGTCAGGTTGAGCCTTTCCCCAAGCAGACGGTTGCGCGTCGGATCGAGCGCCAGCGCGATGGCATCGGCGTCGGTTAGCGCGGTCGGCGGCAGCCCCAGCACTTCCCGAACGGCCGCGGCCAAAAGCTCCTCATTGCGGGCCTTCCAATCCACGAGGCGCGAGACGCGCCCTTCAAGCGAGGCGTCGAAGCTTTCTCGAAAGGCGCGGCGCTGTCCATTATCCACGCCCCATCCGGCGAAGGCGAACTCTCCGACCGCCTCCGGCGGCAAGGGCGCTTCCAGCACGGTTTGGTAGAGCGGGTCGTGCGCCAGCAGCGCCTCCACCATCGCGCTCGCGACGGCCTGCGTCTCTTCCGGCGCGTCCAACTGGCGGCATAGCCGCCAGTACCGCAGCAGCGTGACGCCGGATACGGTGTGGTAGAGATACGCGAAGGTCGCCACCGGCAGGACGTACCGCGCCGCTTCCATGGCGCGCTTCGCGATCTTGGCGCGCGTTTTCGGGCTTGTCGGATCGTGCTTTGAGAACAGCTTGAGATACTCCGCCGTCACGACCGGGCGCAGCAGCTCCGTCAGCTTTTCATAGGCGACGAACTGTCCCGCCACCGTCGCCTCGTAAAGCGCCAGCGCCGCGCCGCTCAAGGCTGGAATGAAATACGTCCCGGGCTTGACCGGCACGTACCGCTGGCTCACCTGTTCCGAGTTATAGAAAGGGTGCGCATGCAGAAAGCTCCAGATAAAGTGCCGCGACACGTTTGCCAGCGCGAACTGAAAATGCGCGTGCTGATAGGTCGTATGATGGCCAGCCTCGTAAAGGCTGCGCGCCAGCGGCTCGAAGCCTTCTGTCACGTCTTCGTCGCGGACCAGCCCGCGCGCCGAATAGCAGGTCTTCGCCGTGGCGATGACGTTTTTGAAAGGCGTCGGAAAGGCTTTCGTCAGGCTAACCAGCGGCGGCGCGGAGCGAAACGAAACGGATGGGCGAGCGAAAGCGGGCATACATCCTCACCCGCGCTCGGCGGCGTCGGAGGCATAGACATCGAGCAGCGCCGAGCTTGGCTCCGGCATCGGGTTGGCCTCGGCGAAGGCGACATCCTCGTTCAACTGCTCGACGATGCGCCGCGCGATGGCGTCCAGGTCCTCCTGCGCGGCAATGCCTTCGTCTAGCAGGGCGCGCTCGTAGCGGGCAAGCGGATCCTTGGCGGCCCAAGCCTCCAGCAGCGCTTTCGGAACGTACTTCTGATCGTCGTGCTCGGCGTGACCTTTCATCCGAAAGGTCACCGCCTCGATGAGCGTCGGGCCGCCGCCGGCGCGGGCCTGTTCCACGGCGCGGAGCGTCGCCTCGTACACCGCCAGGACATCGTTGCCATCCACGCGCTCGCCGCGGACGCCGAAGCCGACGGCCTTGTCCACAATGCGCTCGACCGCCATCTGCCGGCTCGTCGGCGTCGAATAGGCGTAGCCGTTGTTTTCCACGATGACGACGACCGGCAGGCGCTGGACGGCGGCGAAGTTCATGCCTTCGGCAAACGCGCCAGTCGAGGACGCGCCGTCGCCCATGTAAACGATGCAGACGCGCGGCTCGCGCCGGAGACGCGAAGCCAGCGCCACGCCGCACATCACCGGCAGCATGTCGCCCAGGTGCGAAATCGGCCCGATGAAGCCGCGTTGCAGGTCGGCGTAGTGAATCTGTAGATCACGCCCGCGGGTCGGGCTGTCGCGCTTGGCCATGTACTGCAAGAGCAGCTCGCGCGGCGTCGCGCCCATGACCAGCATCGCGCCGAGGTCGCGGATGAGCGGCGCGATCATATCGTTTTTCGACTTGTCGAGCGCGTAGGCGCTGCCTACGGCCGTCGCTTCCTGCCCGAGGGAGCGATACAGCCCGCCGACGACTTTGGTTTGCCGGTAAAGATTGACCAGGCGCTCTTCCAGCAAGCGCGTCAGCTTCAAATAGCGATAAATCTCGAGGCGTTGTTGAGCGGAGAGCTGCGGAGGCGCCGCCGCGACCGGCGGCAAGCCTAGGACTTCGAGCGACATCTTGGCGAGCCTTTAGAAAAAAAGAGTTATTCGCCGACTATAGCGCAACTGGCGCGCCGGCTATATAGCGCCGGCTATGTAGCCCTACAAGGGATAGCTCTACAATGGGTAGCCCTGCAAGGGCGCTGCCCTGCCGGCGGCAGGCTTCCTGCCCGCCTGGGGACTGGCGCGGCGGTGGCGTCCGCGATGACGTTTGCGTAATGTTGAGCCGGCGGCGAGTCTGTCGGCGATGACGGAGTCTGCGATGACGGAGACTGCGATGACGGAGACTGCGATGACGGAGTCTGCGATGAGCGTCGCGCTCGATCCGCAGACTGGCTTTACCTGCGCCCAGCGGCAGGCGACGGAGACGCTCGACCGCTCGCTGGTCGTCACGGCCGGCCCCGGCGCGGGGAAGACGCGGGTGCTGACCGAGCGTTTCCTGCGGCTGCTCGAGCAGCCCGGCGTCGGGGTGGAGAACATCGTCGCCATCACCTTCACCAACAAGGCCGCCAACGAAATGCGCGAGCGCATTCGGCAGCGGCTCGACGCCCGGATCGCCGCCAGCCTCGGCGCGGCGGACGAGCTTGGGTGGCGGCAACGCAAGCGCCACCTTGAAACGGCGGCGATTGGGACGATTCATGGCTTTTGCTCGCGCCTGCTGCGCGAGTTTCCGCTGGAAGCCAGAGTCGACCCGTACTTTTCAACGCTAGACGAATACGCCGCCGCGACAATGCTCGACCTAGCGGCGCAACAGGCCGTGACCGGCGCCATTGACGGCGGCGGGCCGCTGGTCGCGGAGCTGGTCGCCGCTTATGGGCGGGCCGAGCTGGTCGCGGCGCTCAAGCAGGCGTTCAACCAGCTGCGCAGCCTGGGCGTCGCGCTTGATGAGGCCGAGCGTCTGACCCAGGAAAACACGCTCGCGGCCGAGGGCTATGAAGCGCATTGGCGCGCGACGGCGGAAGCCATTGACGAGCTGCGGGCATTCGTCAAGAGCGAAAGCTCCGCGAAAAAGCCGGCGCAGACGATCCTCGCCGCCCAGAAGTTTCTCGACGCTTGGGAGGGCGAGGCGCCGGCGTTGAAGTCGCCGCCGGCGCCCGAGCGGCTGCCGGACTTTCTCGCGGCGTTGACCCGCCTGCGGCAGGCCCTGCCTGATGCGCGCGGCAAAGCGAGCGCGGCGGTCAAGGCGCTGCAGGCCTGGCTTGGGACGCGCGCCAAGGGCGGCGGTCAACTGGAAGCGGCCGGTCTGGATGTCTGCGCGCGCGCTTACCAGCCAGTCGTTTTCGGACTGCTGCGCGGCATCGACTTCCTTTACGCCCAGGCGAAGCGCGAAGCGGCGGCGCTCGACTTCGAGGATTTGCAGCTCCGGGCGCGCGAGCTGCTCCGGTCGGAGGACATTCGGCGACGCGTTCGAGCGCGCTATCGCCATTTCCTGGTGGATGAGTTTCAGGACACCAACCGCCTTCAGCGGGACATCCTCGACGCGCTTGGCGCAGCGCAGGGCGCGGCGGCGACTGGTCAGACGTTTTTCTTCGTCGGCGACCGCAAGCAATCCATTTACGCCTTTCGCGGGGCGGAAGTCGAGGTTTTCGAGGAAGTCCTCGAAAGCGTGACCGAGCGCGGCGGCAAGCATCTGCGGCTCGATGTCAACTTTCGCAGCGACCCGCGCCTCATCGCGTTTTTCAACAACCTGTTCAGCCGGGTAATGCGCAAGCCGGATCAAAGCGACGCGAGCCAGCTTCGGCGGAGCGGCTTCGTCGCCTACGAGGCGGGGCGGGCGTTTCGTCTGCCGCTGGACGCCCAAGCGCCCGCGGTGACTTTTCTCTACGCAGCCGTCCCGCGCCCGGAGGGCGGACGGTCGCCGCAGGATGAATCGCTGCGCGACATCGAGGCGGCGCGGCTGGCGCGCTACGTCAAAAAGCTCGTGGATGCGAAGCGGCCGACGGTCAGGGCGGCGTCGGGCGAGTCGCGCCCGCCGACCTATCGCGACCTGGCGCTGCTGTTGGGCGCGCTGACGGACGTCAAGACCTACGAGCGCGCCTTGCGGCAGGCTGGCGTTCCCTGCTATGTCGTCGCCGGGCATGGCTTCTACGGGCGGCTCGAAATCGCCGACATTCTCGCCCTGCTAGAGTTTCTCGACAATCGGGCCGACGATATCGCGCTGGCAGGCATCCTGCGGTCGCCGCTGTTCGGTCTGTCAGATGAAACGCTGTTGCGGCTGCGGCTGTCCGCTGCCGTCAGCGGCGGGGCTGACGGGCGTCCTGGAGCGTCTCTTTACAGCGACTTGCTGACCGAAGCGCGTCAGCGGCAGGCCGCCCTCCCCGACGACCAGCGCCGGTTGCTGGATGAGGCCGCGACGGTTCTAGAAGACTTGCTAGCCGTCCGAAATCGGCTGCCCTTGCCGGACCTCATCGAGCGCGCCATTCAGCGGACGGGTTACGATGCGGTGTGCGCCGCCGCCGAGGATGGCCCGCAGCGGCTTTCCAATCTGGACAAGCTGGTATCGCTTGCGCGTCGGTTCGCGCGCCGCGAGACGCATTTGCTGCGCGACTTCGCCAGCTACATCCGCGAGTTTCGTCGCCTTGACGTCCGCGAGGCCGAGGCGCAGCTCGAGCTTGGTCTCGACGCGGTGGCATTGCTGACCATTCACAAGTCAAAGGGGCTCGAGTTTCCCATCGTCCTGTTGCCGGACTTGCAGCGCCGGTGGATGCAAAGGGCGGGGAGGCTGGTTTTCGAGCGCAATGGAGGGCTGGGCTTCGACATCCCCGACGCGTTGGGCGGCCTGCGCCCGACCAGGATGAAAGCCTGCGTCCTGGATTGGCTGGCCGCCCGCGAGCAGTTCGAGCGCATGCGTCAGCTTTATGTCGCGATGACGCGCGCGCAGGATTGTCTCGTGCTGTCCGCCGTCGAGGAAGCCCCGGACAGCCAGCGCGCCGAAGGCTCGGCCCGGAGCTTTCTGGATTGGATCAAAGCCGCCATAGAGCTGCCGAAGACGCCTGGCGAGACGGAGCTCGAGCTAGGCGACGCCCGGATACGCTTCATCGGCCCGGACGCGCCGGAAGTCGCCCGCGATGAAGGCGGCTTGGATGAAAGCGGCTGGGCGGCGGAAGCGCCGCCGAGTCGGGATGCGTTTGTCAGGGAAGCGCGCCGCGCCGCCCATTCGCGGGAGCGCGCGCAGCGCGCGCTGATCCGCGACCTGGAAGACCAGCTCGCGCCGGTTCCGCCCGACCCGGACGCCGCAGGCGGCCATCATCGCTACACGCCGCTCCAGTTGGCGAGCTTTGTCAACTGCCCGCGACGATATTACTTTGCGCGGTACCTGCACCCGCTTGACGAAGAGGGCGGCGGCGCGGCGCGGCGCGGCGACGACGCGGAGCGGCCTGAAGCCGCGGCGCGGCTTTCGCCAATAGCGCGGGGCTTGGTCATCCATCGGTTGTGCGAGACGCTAGAGCCGGAAGACCAGGGAGACGAAGCGTTGCGCCAGGCCTTGCAGGCGGCTATCGCCTTCCTCCGAGCGGCCGGGCAGTTGGACGAGGTCGCCTTCGCTGACGACGAAATCTTGCAGGACGCCTGGCATTTGGCGCGGCGGTACGCCCAGAGCAAGGTGCGCAAGGAAATTGACGCCGCTCGCGCCGCCGCGCGGCATGACGCGCGTTATGACGTTTGGAGCGAGCGCGAATTCGCCATCCGGCGCGACGAGGCGCTAATTGTGGGCGTCATGGACAAGGTCTTGATAACGCCGAGCGCGTCGGGCGCGGGCGTCACGGCGCATGTCGTGGATTTCAAGACCAATGCTTTCAAAGCCAAGGTCAACGAGCCGGGCTTCAAGACCGAGCTTGCCGAAAAAGTCGCCGAGTATCGCTTGCAGCTACAGGCCTATGTCCTGGCGTTGTGGGAGCTGGCGCCGGAGGTAACGGAGGCGCGGGCCACGCTCCACTTCGTCGCTCCGGACCACGCCTTCGAATTGCCGCCCGAGCAAGCGAGTCGGGAAGCCGTGACTCGCGCCGTCGGCGACGCCGCGCGGAGATTGACCGCCATTCGGACTTTCGCCGCCGCCGACTTTGAAGCCAAGCCGGGCGCCCGCTGCTTGGCATGTCGCTACGCCGCCGTGTGCGCCGACGCCATCCGTGAAAAGGCCGGCGCCTGAAAGCGGCTTCGAGACGCGCCCGCCCGGGCAAGCCAAGCGCGCCCGCGCAGGCGCCGCCGCTACGCCGCGTCGCCCGCGAGGCGGCAGACTTCGTCGGCGCAGCCCCACGCCAGCGTGAATCCGGCTCCGCCGTGGCCGTAGTTATGAATGACGACCGACGCGCCGAGGCGCTCGCGTTCCAGACGTATAGCTGCTCGCCCTGGTCGCAGTCCGACGCGAGCTTCCAAAACTTCAGCGGCGGCCAGCGCCGGCTCGAGCGCCCGGCAGTTGCGCAAGATGGTCGCGGTTGTCGTCGCGTCCGGCGTTGTATCGCTCGCATTTGGCAGCGCCGTGCCGCCAAGGATGACATCCGCCTGGCGCGGAATCGTGTAGCTGATGCGCCGGGGGCCTTGGTCGTCCGTCAGAGCGCGCCGCGCGCCCGGATTGGTCACCCGGACGACTTGCCCCTGAATGGGGAACACCTCCGGGTCGCCGGCTAGCTCGCGCGCGCCCAGGCCGGCGCAGTTGATAACCAAGGCGCAGTCAGCGCAGGCTTCGGCCAAGCTCCGCACCTCGCCCGCGACGATGACGCCGCCGCCGGCCTCGAAGCGCCGGACCAGATAGGGCAGGTAGAGCGGCGTTTCAATCACCGGCACGGTCGCCGCGTAGCCGACGACGTAGCCTGGCGGCAGGTCTTCCCCAACGCATCGCTCGACGCCGCCAGCCGCTTCCGCCCACCAGGGGGCGGGCGCGTCATGGTCGAAAAGCTCGATGAAGGTCGTTGGAATGACGCCTGGGACGCCCGCCGCATGCTGGCGCATCAGCTCGTCGAAGGTCGCCTTCGACCACGGCAAAGCCTTTTCCTTGGGCGCGCAGCGGTAAGGGTACCAGAGCGCCGCCGCGACGTCGGAGGTGGTCGCTGGCGGAAGCTCGCGGGCCCGGATAACGACGCGATGCCCGGCTGCTTGCAAGCGGATGGCGCAGGCGAGACCAGAGATGCCGCATCCAATGACCAGCGCGGAAACTTGTCGGCCCATGCGTTTCGAGGAAATAACGGGCAGGCTTGCGGGGGTTTTTAGGACATGATGGCTATGGCGGCAAAGCAAGTCAAAAGCGGCGGCGCGGCTGGCGCGCGGAGCGTCCGACGCGACCTCGAAACCCCGTTCCCGAACCATCCCTATGAAGCCTACCGATTTTAGTTACTACTGGTGGATCGCGGTCGGGGCGCTGGCATCCGGCTTGGCGATCTTCTTTATCAAGAAGTCAGAGGGCGCGGCGGAGGCCCGCGAGTCGCTCCGCTTCCCGCTCTGGTGCGTGGCGGCGGCCTTGGCGCTGACGCTCGCTGACGCGCTTTTGTCGAGCTTTGCCCCGCCGTTGCTGTTCCGGCAGGCGGCGTCCGTGAGTCTCGCGCTGGCGCTCGGGCGGCTATCCGTGCTGGCGTTTTTCGACGCCGGCATCGCCAGCCGCCTGGGACTGGCCGCCGAGCGCATCTTCCGCGACATCGTGCAGGGCATCGTCTATGCCACGGTCGTCTTGCTGGCGCTGAGCTGGGCTGGCGTGCAGGTCACCTCGCTTTTGGTGACTTCGGCGCTGTTTACGGCGATCATCGGC
>CALCKX010000022.1 GCA_937966115.1 uncultured Chloracidobacterium sp.
CGCAGTGGAAATCTGGCTAATGAACGGCCGCGCCCGCCGCAGCGTCGCCTCGGTTGTGATTCCAGACCTCGCGCTTTCAGAACAAATCGTCGGCAGCGGCGATTTCGACCGGAACGGACTGCTCGACCTGTTGGTTCACAATCGAGCCGAAGGCAAGGCGCGGATTGTGACCCTTCTGGGGACGACAGCGATTGGCAGCCGCCCGCTGCCGGCGCTCGGCTCAGATTGGCAGCTCACGGCCGTTGGCGACTATAACCGCGACGGGTGGCCAGACATCGTTTGGCGCAACGCGACCACGGGCCAGAATGTCATCTGGCTGCTGCGCGATCTAGCGCTTGCGCAAAGCGTCGCCATCCCGGCGGTTTCCGATCAGCGCTGGGAGATTGTCGGGCCGCGGTAGGGCGGAGCGGCCCGCCGCCTAACGGCGCTTGCGCCGTTAGGCGGCTGAACGCTTCAGAAACGCTTCGTAGCGCCGGCGGTCATCGCGCGGCATTTCCTTGATGTAAATGTAAACTACCCAGTTGCGGCCGTCCGGAGCCCGGTTGTAACGCGCGGCGAAGCCGCTCATGCGAACGGTGCCGTCAGGCAAGTCAACTTCTATCGCCAGTCGGTTTTTGAAGGCCACGGTGTGGTCGCGGATGATGTTGAGCTGCCCGGTTTCAATGGTGCCAGTCAAGACGCGCATGCCCTGGGGCGAAGCTTCCTGCACGCGACCGGAAATCGTCCGCGAGCGATTGCCTTCGTCGTCGGCGTCAATGATGGTCAGCCGCAGCGGAAGGTCGTGGGACGGCGCAAAGCGCGACGCGATGGTCTGCGCCTCGGCGGCGACCGGCGCTGCCGCCTGGGACGGCGCGTCAGAGTCAACCGTAAAAAGCTCCTCCGCGCCGGCCTCCTGTAGCCAGCTCTGACAAGCCATCCAAACTTCCGTCATCGTTTGCGGACGATGCGGCGGCTGCTTGGCCAGCATGCGCATCGCGAGGCTGGCGAGCGGGGCGGGGATAGCGGGATTGATGTCTGCGAGCGGCTTGGGCATGACCCCAGCCTGCATGCTGAGCACCTTGCCGGGCGATTTCGCTTGGAACGGCGGCGCGCCCGCCAACATTTCATAGAAAATGACGCCCAAGCCGTAGATGTCCGTTCGCGCATCGAGGGCTTCGCCCAGACAGGCTTCGGGAGAGGCGTAATAGGGCAGGCGGGCAATTTCAGAGCCGGTGTCGTCCGTCACCGAGCCGGTCAGGTTTTCCTTCAGACAAGCCAGCCCTGTGTCAGCGACCTTGACCCGCAGCGCCTGCGTCGCGGCGTCGGCGAACAGCAGGATATTTTCCGGCTTGAGATCGAGATGAGGAATTCCAGACTCATGAGCCGCGGCGAGACCCTTGGCGGCTTCGCGGACAATGGTCGCGGCGCGCCGCGGCGACAGCGGCTGGCGCGCGCGCAGCTCTTCGCGGAGGTCGTGCCCGACGACATACTCCGTGACCAAGGCGACATAGCCGCAGCCCATCTCAATCACAGCGTGATAGGCGACCAAGCCCTCGGCGCGGAGCATGGTCAGCCGCTCGAGGTTCGCGGTAAACTGCTGGCGAGTTTCCGGGTTGGCAAACAGATAGGCCGGCAGCGTCTTGATCAGCGCCTGACGCTTGTCCGCGGCGTCCAAGGCGAGGTAGGCATCCCCCATGCGGCCCGTGGTCAGCAAGCGCAGAAAGCGAAAGCGCCCCTGCAACGTCGTCTGACCAGGCAGCCCATCCAACAGCCGCGCCCCGTCCCGAACGCAGAAGCGCGCGACGTCCTCATAGCAGGCTTGGCAAACCGGGCATAGCTTCATGACAATCTCAGACGGCCAGCTTCAGCGGGAAGGCCCGCGCCAAGGCCAGGCGATACGATGCTTCCTGCATCGCGCAGTCGTATCACGTTGACAGTCTGATGAAAACCCGGAACAAGCCGACACGGGCGGCGCAGGCGCCCCGTCGAGCGCCAAAAGCGCTTCCTTCAGCTTTCAGCCCGCTCCCCCGCAGGGCTACTTGGCCTTCTTCGCGGTCGCCTTCTTGGCTGGCTTCTTGTCTGGCTCGGCCGGCGCTTCCGCCTTGGCCGCTTTCTTGGTCGGCTTCTCGGTCAGCTCAGCGGCAGGAGCTGGCGCCGCCGCAGCCTTCTTTGCAACCGGCTTCTTGGCTGGCTTGGCTTCCGCTTTCTCAGCCGGCTTAGCGGGCGGCGCCGACTCCGGCGCCGCCTCAGCCTTAGCGGCGCCCTTCTTCGCGGCCGCCGGCTTGGCGTCCGGCTTGGCCGCCTTCGCCTTCGGAGCCGCCGGCTTCGCCGCTTCCTTTGGAGCGGCCGTCTTTTTAGCCGTGGCCTTCTTGGCGGTCGTCGTCACCGTCGCCTCAACGGTCGCTTCTTTCTTAGCTGAGGATTTTTTAGCCGAAGCTTTGGCTTCGGCGTCATCTGACGTCGCTTTGCGCTTGGTCGCCATTGGGGAATCTCCTCGAGTTCAGACAGGGTGAAACCACTACATTCTGTGGTGTAATTTTTCTTGTGTCCAAGAAATTTTACTCCACAATATCTGGTGTATAGGGAGAGCCCTTGGGGCTTGTCAATCATTTTTCCAAGAAAATGGGCGAAATCCGCCCGCGAAGCGTGAAAATCCCAAGCCCAGCGCGCCTCGCGGCGCGCTTGCGCTCATTCTCAGGCGTCGTAGTATTTCCCTGGCGCGCATTCCCTGGGGGAGACTGAAGAGCGGGGCAGGATGAAAGGGTTAGCGACGTGGCTTGCAAAGGCGCGACAACATCCCGGCTGATCATCGGGCTGCTGCTCCTGGAGCTCGCGCGATTAGAGGCGCCGTCGAGCGGCTTGGCGGCGGGCGGGCAGGCGTTCAAGGCTTCAGCCGCGCTGGCGAAGGCGGCGGCGCCCCGGTCGTCGAGCGTCCAATCGCCGGGCGAGCTCGAGCGCGATATGGAAGCGCGGCGGCAGCGCGACCGCGACGAGCGCGACCTGCGCGACCTGCGTCAGGCGAGCCAGGCGCTCGAGGCGCTGACGCGCAAGCTCGCCAAGCGATTCGACGCGGTGCCGAAGAATTCCCGCCCGCAGCTGTCAAGTCAGGACATTGACGACTTCAAGCGGATCGAAAAGCTCGCTAAACGGGTGCGCGAGCTTCAGGGCGGGCGGGGCGACGGCGAAGAGGCGCGCCCGCTGCCGAGCGACTTTAGCGCGCAACTCGCCCTGCTTTTGGAACTGAGCGCGGAAGTTCGACAAGCCTCAGAGCGCGTCTCGCGGCATACGGTGTCGGCAGGCATCATGTTGCGCGCATCGCGCATCGCGCGGTTATCCCGTAGCCTGCGCGGCGGCTGAAGGCGGCGCCGGCGCCCTGAAAGGATGCGCTTATGAATGACCCCCAGCGGATTGCCTGCCCGGCGCGCCGCCTCTGGTTGCAAACTTGGCTTGGCGTCGGCGGAGTCGCGCTCGCGACCAGCCGCCTGCGCGCGCAGCGGCCCGCGCCGACCGAGGATGACACGCTGCGCCTGACGACCGAGTTGGCGTTGGTCAACGTCACCGTCATGGATGACAAAGGCGGCTATGCGCGGGGTCTGCGGCAGGAAGACTTCGCCATCTTTCAGGATGGCGCGATACAGAAGATTGAACACTTTAGCGCCGAAGACGCCCCCTTTTGCGCTGCCGTGATGATTGACGCCAGCGACAGCATGCGGGCCAAGCTGGGTCGCGCGCGCGCGGCGGCGGCCCATTTCCAATCCCTCATTCGCGACCAAGACGCGGTGGCGGTTTACGCCTTTGGGAGCGTCGTCGAGCAAATCCAGGATTTCTCGTCGTCGCGCGCCGTCAGCCCGCGTCTGGCGACGGCGCGCGCGGGCGGAAGAACTCGCCTCTACGATGGGCTGCGCGTTGTCATTGAGGCCCTGGACGCCCGCCCGGAACAGCGGCGGGCCATCGTTCTGATTTCCGACGGCGCGGACACGGCGAGCGATACGCGCCCGCAGCTCGTCGCCCGCCAGGCTTCCCAAGCGGATGTCCTGGTTTACGCCATTGACCTCCACGACCCGAGATTCCCAAGCCGCTCCCCCGAAGACGCTCGCCATGCGGCCTGGCTGTCGGATTTGGCGACCGCGACTGGCGGGCGCTACTTCAAGTCGCCTGGAGGCGAGCACCTGGAAGCGCGCTTCGGGGAAGTCGTCGCGGAGCTGCGCGCCCAATACACCATTGGCTTCTATCCCCCGAATGGCTACGATGGCCGGACGCACAGCATCCGCGTCGTCGTGCGGCGCCCGAACGTGACGTGGCGGGCGCGGAAAAGCTACTCCTGACCGTTTCCGCATCCGTTTCCGCGCGGCTGGCAGCGAAATCCGCGCACCGCTTTCACGCCGTGGAGCGCATTCTCTTCATCCACAGCGGCGCCGCCGTCGAGTTCCTGCTTTGCCTGCCGGCGATTCAGGCGACGCGCCGGCGCTTTCCGCAAGCGCGCATCGCGCTGGCGGCGCCAAGCTTCGCCTGCGAGATCGCCCGGCTGGCGGATTGCGCGGATGTCACGAATGCGCTCGGCGCGCATCGCTCGGTTACTTCCAGCCCATCCGCCTTCAAGGCGCTCCAAGCCTTCAGCGCCCTGCGGCGACAGGCGTTCGACGCGGCGGTTAGCCTGACGGGAAGCGTCGCGGAGCAGGCCGCGATGGCGCTTTTGCAGGCGCGGCGGCGGCTCGCCCTGCGCCCAAGCCGGGCGGGGGCGACCAGGCGGCATCTGACGGACGCCGTCGCGGCGCTGGTGGCCGATTTGGGCGTGACGGCTACCGGCACCGCGCCGCGCCTGGCGCTGTCGGCCGCGGCGCGCGCGGCCGAGGCGACCAGTCTGGCCAAGCTTGGCTGGCGAGACAACGGGCTGACCATCGCCCTGCACCCGACGGTGGGGTTTGCGCCGCGGGTTTGGCCGGCGGAACAGTTCGCGCCGCTGGCCGCGCAGCTCGCGGACGAATACGGCGCGCAATTGCTGGTCATTGAAACCGAGGAGGAAGCCGGGCTGATGGAGCGGCTGCGCCCGGAGTGGAAGCGGCGACAGCTCAAGCCGGTGGCTTTGCGCCGCCCCAGCGCCCTGCGGCTGGCCGTCGCCCTGTCGCAAGCCTCGGTCATCATCGGGAGCAACCGCGCGCCAGTTCACGTCGCCGCCGCGGTTCAAACGCCCGCCGTGACCGTCCTGGACGGCGACGAGGACTCAAGCTGGCTCGCGCCGCGCGGCCCGCGCCACCATCTGCTTTACGCTCGGTCGGCGCGCTTGGTCGCCGCGGAGGATGTTCTCGAAGCGACGCGCCAAGCGATGACGGCAAGCCGCGCCGAATCGCTGTTTGCCGCCGACGACTAGCCGCCGCCCGCTTTCGCTTGGCGCGCTTATTTTGGCGCGCTCATTTTAGCGGGTTGACCGGCTATTTCAGCAAATTGACCAGCTCCCGCACGGCGTCGGCCGACTTTCTCAGCGCGGCGGCTTCGTCGTCGGTCAGCTTGATTTCAATAATCCGCTCGACTCCGCCGCTGCCAAGCTTGACCGGCACGCCGATAAACAGCCCGTCCAGCCCATATTCGCCCTGGAGCAGCGCCGCGCAGGGGAGGATTTTTTTCTTGTCCTTGATAATCGCCTCGACCATCTCGACCGTCGCCGCCGCCGGCGCGTACCAGGCGGAAGTGCCAAGCAGCTTGACGATTTCCGCGCCGCCGTTGCGCGTCCGCTCGACAACAGCAGCGATGGTTTCTTCCGGCAGCAGCTCTGGAATGGGGATTCCGGCGCAGGTCGAGTAGCGCGGCAGCGGCACCATGGTGTCGCCATGACCGCCAAGGACGAAGGCCGTGACGTTTTCCACCGACACCTGGAGCGCGTCGGCGAGGAAAAAGCGCATCCGGGCGGAATCGAGCGCGCCCGCCATGCCCACGACGCGCTCGCGCGGAAAGCCGGACACGCGGTGCGCGACCGTACACATCGCGTCCAGCGGATTCGCCACGATGACCAAGATGGCGTTGGGCGAGCGCGGCGCGACCTGCTCCGTCACGCTGGCGACGATTTTCTGGTTGATTTCCACGAGGTCATCGCGGCTCATGCCAGGCTTGCGTGGCGCGCCGGAGGTAATCACCACCACATCGGAGCCGCTCGTCGTCTCGTAGTCATTGACGCCGGTAACGAGCGCGTCGTACCCCTCGATGGGGGCCATCTCATTCAAATCCAGCCCTTTACCCTGCGGCAGCCCTGCGACGATGTCCACCAGCGCGACATCGCCCAGCTCCTTGAGCGCCAACAACTCGGCGACGGTCGCGCCGACGTTGCCAGCGCCGACAACCGTGATTTTCTTGCGTCCCATGCTGACCTTCCTCGTCCATCGAGAAATGAATGCGGGGGCCTTAACGGCCTCCGGGCAACGAGCCTAGCGCAGCCGCCGCGCGGATTCACGCGCTTCGCGGCGCGAGCCGGTCCAATCTCGGGCGGCCGCGGGCGCCGTCCATCGCTCACCCGCCGGATTCCCGCGCCAGCTCGGCAAACAGGCGCGCCAGGTCGCCGAAGCGGGCGAAGCGCTCGTCGCGCGTAAACCCTTTCACATAGCGGAAGTAAATCTGCTGGACGATGACCGCGACCTTGAAATGCGCGAACGCCTGATGCCAGCGCATCGCGCGCGCGTCGCGCCCGCTGACTTCCACATAGCGCGCCAACAGCTCCGCCCGCGTCAGGTTGCCCGGCAGCGCCGTCAGCCCGAAGCTCGCGGCGCGGATTTCCGGCGGGTCGTCGCGCTCGACCCAGTAGGCCAGCGCCGTCGCCACATCCGTCAGCGGGTCGCCCACCGTCGCCATTTCCCAATCGAGCACGGCGCGGATGCAGGCGATGTCGGCCGGGTCCAGGACGATGTTGTCGTACTTGTAGTCGTTGTGAATGAGCGTCGCCGCGCTGTCTTCGGGCGCCTGCGCCGTCACCCGGGCAATCACGCTTTCCATGGCTGGGAGGTCGTCGGTTTGCGCGGCCCGGTATCGCTTGACCCATCCCGCGACCTGCCGCCGGACATACCCCGCGCCGCGGTAGAGATCGTCCAGACCGGCGGCGCGAACATCCACGGCGTGGAGTTCAGCGAGGTTGTCGATGAAGCTGGTCGAGAGGCGGCGCATGGTTTCGGCGTCCAGCGTCAGCCCCTGCGGAGGACTCGCCCGCAGAATGACGCCCCGCGCGCGCTCCATGACATAAAATGACGCCCCGAACGGGGAGGCTTCCGCCGGGACGTAGCACACCGGGCGCGGCGCGCGCGCATAGACCCCGCGGAGTCCCGACAAGACGCGAAACTCGCGCTGCATGTCGTGACCGGCCTTGATGTGCTCGGCGCCAAAGGGCGGGCGGCGCAGCACGTACTCGCGCTCGCCGCTTGTCACGGCATAGGTCAGGTTGGAATGCCCGGACGGAAACTGCTCGATGCCGAGCGGCGCGGCCAAGCCTGGGATACGGTCCTTCAGACAGGCGAAAAGGGCTTCGGCATCGAGCATCTCGCCAGGGCGCGGCGGGCGCGGAGCGTCGAGGATGGCGTCGGAAACAGTCATGCTATTTTTCTTTTCGGCTGGCTGGCCTTCTTGGCTGAGGCTGATCAAGGGGGATGGCGGAGTTTGGAAAGGATAACAGAAAGCTGGGCGCGCCAAGCTCGCTTCCGCTTCCAACGCCCAAGGCCAGCGCCCAACTGCCAGCGCCCAACCCCCAAACGCTTGGAGCTGCGAGCTATGATTGCACGTCGCGTCTTTCTCTCCGCGCTGGGCTTGTCTCTGGCCGGCGGCGCATCCGCCCTGGCCGCCCATAAGTTTCACGCGAGCTTCGCCACCATCGAGCACAACCCCGCCGCCGAGTCGCTCGAAATCCTGTTGCGCGTCTTCAGCGATGACCTCGAAAGCGCCCTGAGCCGGAAGGCGCGGCGGCGCATCGAGCTTGACCGGACGCCCGACGCGCCCGACTTGGTCAGCGCCTATGCGCGGGAGCGCCTCAAGCTCCGCGACGCCAACGCCGCCCCTCTGCGGCTGCTGTGGGTCGGCATGGAGGAGCGAGTGGATATGACGTGGATTTACGTCGAGGCTCCCGCGCCCGCGGGACTGACCGGCGTTGAGGCGCTGGTCACGGTGTTTTTCGAGCTATTCCGCGACCAGAAAAACAATGTCTCCAGCCAGGACGCCGGGGGCAAGCGCCATGACATTCTGTTTCGCCCGGGCGACAGCGCCTTCAAGCCCCTTCTGCCGCCGACATCATGATGACCATCTTCGACTTCGCCCGGCCCGAAAGCGCCGCCGACTGGCTCTCCATCGGCGACGCCGTGATGGGCGGGCGCTCGGTTGGCAGGCTTCGACCGACTGGCGACGGCGCGGCCGTTTTTGAAGGCGTCGTGTCACTGGAAAACAACGGCGGGTTCGCGTCAGTCCGGTCGCGGCCGCTCCCGCGGCGGCTCCCGGCCGACGCTCGGCTGGTCGTCGTCTGTCGCGGCGATGGCAAGACCTATAAGCTCGTCGCCCGGACGGACGCCGCGTTTGACGGCATCGCCTACCAAGCGGCGTTCGCGCCGCCCGCGACGGACTGGACGACGCGGACCTTTGCCCCGACGGATTTCGCGCCCACGCTTCGCGGGCGCGTCGTCCCGGCACCGCCCCTGCAAACCGCCGCCATCGTCACGCTTGGCCTGATGATTGCCGGGAAGCAAGCCGGGTTGTTCTCGCTTCAGCTTCGCTGGATTGGCGTCGCCGACGCGCGCTAAAACGCCCTTCGCTCTTTTCAGCGCGCCGGCTTTTCAGCGCGCCGGACGCAATATCGACAAACCAGGCGCAACATCGGGTCAGCGTCGCCGATAACGTGAATGCGGACTGAAAAGGCGTAATTTCTAGCGAATCGGAGACCTGCGCAATGGCACGAACCACTGGCGTCACGCGGACGCCCGCCCCCGCCTCAAATATCGCAACCGGCTCACAGCACCTGATTCGTCGGGGAGAGACTTTATCCGGCATCGCCCAGCGGTACGGCACGACGGTGGACGCGCTCCTGCGCGCCAACCGGCAGATTCGGAATCCGAACCTCATCTACGCTGGGCAAACGCTGACCATTCCCGCCGCGCGCGCCGCCGCCCCGTCAAGCCAGGGCGGCGGTCAGCATGTCGTGCGCAGCGGCGATACGCTTTCCGACATCGCCGCCCGCAATGGCATCGATCTGTCACGCCTCATCCGCGCCAACCTCCAGATTCAGAACCCAGACCGCATTTTCCCGGGCCAGGTCATCCATCTTCCCGGACGCCAGGCGCCGGCGCCGCCAACCCCGCCAGTGACGCGCCAGCCCGCGCCAGCTCAACCCGCGCCGGCGCGGCCGATGCCGCCGCAAGTGGATTCGACGACGCCGGTTGGCTCGATTCCGCGCACCGGCAACGCCTTCATCGACTCCATTGCAGCCGATGCCATTCGCAGCCAGCGCGCGACGGGCGTGCCGGCTTCGGTCACAATCGCCCAGGCTATCCTGGAAAGCGGATGGGGACGCTCCGCGCTGACGCGGCAAGCGAATAACTACTTTGGCATCAAAGGCGTCGGGCCGGCCGGCTCGGTCACCATGCGGACGCGCGAAGTCCTCAACGGGCGCGAGACTTACGTCAACGCGCAGTTTCGCAAGTACAACTCGGCGGCCGAATCCTTTGCCGACCACGCCCAGTTCTTCATCCGTAACTCGCGCTACGCCACGGCTATGCGGCATACGAACGACGCCTTTCGCTTCGCCGCCGAGATTCACCGGGCCGGGTACGCGACCGATCCGCAGTACACTAACTTGCTGCACCGCATCATGCGCGAGCACGACCTGACGCGCTTCGACGCCATTGCCCGCGGCGGCGCGCCGGCGCAGCCAGCCCCGACCCCGGCGCCCGCGAATCCGCCGGCCACAGGCGGGCGCGAGCATCGCGTTCGCATTGGCGACACGCTATCCGGGATTGCGCAGCAGTACGGCGTGAGCGTGGATGCGCTCCAGCGCGCCAACCCTGGCATCGCCGACCCGAATCGAATTTACCCCGGACAGCGCATCGCGATTCCCAGCGGCAGCTCCAGCGGCAACGCTCCGACGCCTGCCCCGGCGCCGCGCCAGCCCTCCGCGCCTGGCGCTCCAACGCCGCCTCGCGCTGGTCTTCCCCGGACGGAAGGCATGACCAGCGCGCAGAAATTCGAGCTTTACGCCAGCTACATCGAGCGCTATGGGTCCGCCCAGGCGCAGGCAGACCTGGCGGCTGGACGGACTGTGATCCTTGGCTTGCGCGTTGAGACCAACACCCGCGCCAATGGCGGGCGGGGCGCCTATGACGACCGGGTCGTGACCCTGCGGCGCTTGCCCAACGGCCAACGCCAAGTGACGGAGCTGCGCGCCAACACCGAGCCGAGCAGTCAGTATGAAGACGGCTGGTCGGGTCGGACGCGCCGCCCCATGGGCGTGGACAGCAACCGCGATGGCCGGCTCGACCTAGGGCGGCTCGTTGACGGCACGCACGAATACATGCGCGCCAATGTCGGGCCGAGCTTTGGACCCAGCCAGCCCGACGGCAATAACATCCTGATGCCGACGACGAGCCGCCCGGTCGTCCGCGACACCAACCACGACGGCGTCTTCGACGAGCGCGACCGCAACCGGAGCAGCTTCGAGGGACGCACGATGTACTTCCATCGCGGCGGCGCGAACAACACCGACTCGGCTGGATGCCAGACCATGCCCCAGAGCGAGTTCAACCGCTTCTGGGACTCGCTTGGCAATCAGCAGCGGTTCCAGTACGTTTTGGTCACGGTTGGCTGAAGCCATGAAGGCGGCGCTGATGAAGGCGCTGAAGAAGAAGCTGGGGAAAGGATAACGAGCCATGAGCGGACAAATCGGCGGCATTCCGGCCGGCGTTCCGGGCAGCGTTCCGGCGACCGGCCCGCAGCCCGGCGCGGGCGGCGGCAAATCTTTCGAGTCGGTTATGCAACAACCGGCGCCGGGGCAGCCTGACCAGGTTTTTCAGCAAGGCAGCGGCGTCTCGGGCGTCACGCTCGAGCAGCTTCGCGCCGACCTGATGCAGCGCCTGGCCAACCCGAGCGCTGGCGATTTCGGCGGGCTGTTTGACAATGCGCGGCTACGCATCTCCGCTTTGCGGGATGGCATTCACGGGATGTCGCCCGAACAGCGCTCGCCGGATATGCTGGCCCGGTTCTCGCAGGTGGAGAGCCAATGGACCCAGATCGAGGCCATGCTGAACTCGGATCGCGAGCTGTCCCAGGGAGAGCTGCTCGGCTTGCAGGCGCGCATGTACCAGCTGACGCAAAACATCGAGATTCTGAGCAAGGTCGTGGACCAGGTCACGGGCGGCATCAAAACCATCTTGCAAACCAATGTTTAACCCCTGTTTCGAACGCGCGGCGGCGCGCTGGTCGGCAAGTTGACAGTTCACTTGGAACCGCTACAATCGGCCTGCTGAAACGCTCCCCTAAGGCTCGGCGCGCGAAGCGAATTTTCAGGCCTTTGCGCCGCTCGCCGCTCACTACATTCGACACGAAGGGCATTGTGCTGATGAAGCAACACCGCAGACCACGCCGGGGCGGAAGTCACAACGGCAACCAAAACGGCAATGTTGCCAAAAGCGCCAAGGGCAAGCGCGCAGGACAATCCAATCAGATGAGCGGGCTGCCGCAGTACGCCGACGAAGTCTATGAGTCGGCTGTCGCCCCCCAGTCGCCAGCCGAGCTGGAAGCCTATCTGGCCGCGCAAATGCGGCTCCTCATTCACGCTCGCCAGGAGCAGGAGCGCGCCTTGCGCCAGATTCGCGCGCTTGGCGAGCAACTCGCTCACGAAGGCCATGGACGGCAGGTTCAAGAGCAATACACCAAGGCCGTGGCGCTCTGGCAGTCGTCGCGGCGCAATGGCGTGAGCGCCCGTCAGAAGCTGCTCTTCGCCATGTCTGAAAAGCTCATGATTGACACCAGCGCGTCATGATTGAGGTTGGGGTATCTCCGCCGGCGGCTTTTGACGCAGCGCTCGTCGCCCGCATTCACGAGCTGGCGCGCGCGCTGGGCGTCGATGGCGACTCGTTTTTGCTGACCGACTTCCACGCGCCAGACCCCGACTTGCTTCACCAGATCGCGGATGGCTTGACGCTGGCTTTCGTGACCCACTGCTACCACCATCATCCGCGCGGCGAGAATGTCTATGAGCTGATGGCGCTGGAGGAAAAAACCGCTCCGAACACCCCGGAAGCGGCGGCGCTCGAAGCGCGCATTGAGGAAGCCGCCGCCGCGCAGATTCCCTTTGTGGTCAGCGTCAACCGTCTGCTCGAAGATTACTATCGCATCCGCCGTCAGATTGACGCCTGTCGCGGTCTGCCGTGACGCCCCGGCCGGGCGCCGGTCCTCGCGGCGCGGCAACGGATGCGGCAACGGCCATTCAGCCAGGTCGCGTCCCGGAGCGCTTGCGCGGCTTCGGCCGTAATGGCTAGTCTTGGCGGCGCGGACGCGTCAGGTCTTGCTCAAATGCGAGCGGAGCGCTTGTCCGCTAAGGGCGACCGCCAGCAACGCCGCGCCGCAGGCCAGCATCGTCGCCGTCGTCGAGAAGCGCGTCGCCGCGACGCCCGCGGCGAGACCGCCCAGCGCGTAGCCGCTCTGAAACGTCACCAAAAACAGGCTCATGACTCGCCCGCGCACCTCGTCCACCAGACCAAACTGGACGAGCGCCGTGAGCTGGCTCAGCAGGGCGATCAGCGCGCCGCCGGCGACGACAATGGTCAGCGCGCCGGTCAGGGGCGATGGCATCAGCGCGAAAGCCAGCAGCGCCCCGCTCGTCGCGCAGGTCAGATAGAGCGCCCGCCGCCCGCCGCCGATTGGCTTCGGGCGCTGCGCTATATAGAGCGAGCCTAGGACGGTGCCCAGCCCGTACAGGCCCAGGAGCCAGGTGTAGAGCTGGGCGTCGCCATTGAAAGCGCTGCGCGTGTGGCTCGGCAGCAGCACCGGGATGCAACCGCCGAAGAAGGTCACGACAAAGCACAGCGCGTAAGCCTCGATCAATCCTGGGCGACGCTTCAGATAGTGCCGCAACTGGCGCATTTCCTGCGCCAGCGCTTGCCACAGCGTAAGGCTCTGCAACGGCTGAAGCGGGCTGGTGATTTTGGCGAAGGCGTTCATGGTCGGCGCCTCGGATGGACGCTCCTCCACCCGCCAGGCAACCGCCAGCAGCGCGATGAACGACAAGCCGTTGGCGACATAGCAGGCTGCCGGTCCCAGCCAGAGCAAGACCCCGCCAGCCGCGACCGGCCCCGCCATGCGCGCCAAGCTCAGTTGCAGCGAGTTGAGCGCGGTCGCCTGCGGCACGTCTCGCATTGGCACCAGTCGCGGCAAGAGCGAGACGTAGGCGACGTTGGCAAAGGCCTGCCCGGCTCCCGCCACGAAGGATAGGCTCAGGAGCGCCCATACCGCCGGCCGGCCGGTCAGAAACAAGGTCGCGGCGATGGCGGCGCAGGCAATCTGGACTAGCGAAGCCGTGAAAAACACTCGCCGCCGGTCAAGCCGATCCACGACGATGCCGCTTGGAAACGCCAGCAGAAAAAGCGGCGCGAGCATCAGAAACGCGTCCAGGCCGAGGTACAGCGGGCTGCGCGTCATCTCATAGATGAACCAGGCTTGCGCCGTGTTTTGCATCCACGCGCCAATGTTCGACAGCAGCGCCGCGCCCAACAGCCAAGCGAAGGCGCGATGACGCAGGACCTGCCAGCGGCTGGCCGGCGGCTTTTCGCCTTCTCGATCCTGAAGCAGGTCCTGGACCAAGCGCGGGTCGAGCGCGCGAAAGTTGGCGGTGTCGTGGATATTGCGCATGGCGCCTCGGAGCGGTCGCGGGCTAGCGGATGATCGCCGTCGTCAGAATCGGGAAGAGCGCGGTCGTGACCAAGTTCGGCAGGTTGCGCATAAAAGAGGCGCCGGCGGTTCGCAGCTCTGAATGCGGCACGTAGAGCACATCGTTGGCCTGCAAGACCAGGTCCTTTTGCTTGCCGGATTGAATCGCCGCCAGGCTGATCTTGATTTCCTCGCGCTCCAGCTTGCCAGGCACCGTCCGGTAGAGCCGGAGGTCGTTACGCTTCGCGCCATCGGCGAAGCCGCTCGCCATGGCGATGGCCTGCGTGACGGTGACGGGGTTGCGCGCCATCAGCGGCCCGGGCTTGCGCACGTTCCCCGCCAGATAGACCACGTCCGCCCGCGGAATGGAAACGATGTCGCCGGCTTGCAGCAACAGGTTGTGCTGCGCGTTGCCGGCGATGATCTCGTCAATGTTGACCGGAATGATTTCGACATCCGGCGGCGCGTCCTCGTCGGGCGTCGCCGGCGTCTCGGTCGCCGGCCGGGGAACATAGCGAATGATGTTGACAAAGCGGCTGGAATCCTCGATCAGCCCGCCGGAGAGGGCGATCACGTCGAGCAGGCGCATGGCGCGGCGCAGCGGCAGGCGGCCTGGCGAGCGCACGGCGCCAATCACTGTGACCAGCCGCGAGTTAAACTCCGCCACCGTCACGCTCACTTCCGGCTGACGGAGGTACTTGCGCAGCTCCTGCCGCAGCAAATCCGCCGCTTCGCTCTCGGTGAGACCCGCCAGGGGCTGCTTGCCGATGAACAATAGCTCGACGCTGCCGCTGTCGCCGACGCGGAAGCGTCCGGTCAAGTCGGGCTGCTTAAAAACCTTGATGTCCACCACATCCCCTGGCCCGATGACATAATCGCCCAGCGGCGCGGCGTAGGACTGCGTCGCCCGCGCGGCGGGACTTGGCAGAGCCAGCGGCGGCTCGGCATCCTGCGCTTGGCTCTGGATTGAACACCCGACTATGGAGAAAAATAGGAGCGTCGCAAGGCGAGTGACGCGGAGCAGGCTTGACATAGCGCAACCTCAATCGAAAGCTAGAATTCGACGCTGACTCTAAAGCATTCCGCCCACTGGTCAAAGCCGCCGCATCCCGGCTAGCGCTCCGCGGCATCCCCGGCGCGAGCGATTTTTTCAAGGAATCCAAACGCGTTTATGGCGCAATCCGCTATCGTCATCGGCATTTTGACCGTCTCGGACCGGGCCAGCCAAGGCGTTTACGCTGACGAGTCAGGGCCAGCCATTGCCGCCGTTTTGCGCGAGTTCATTGCCAACGACTGGACGCCCATCGCCCGCATCGTGCCCGACGAGCAACCGCTGATCGAGGCCGAGCTCCGCCGCCTGGCGGATGAAGACCGCTGCTGCTTGGTCGTCACGACCGGGGGCACGGGGCCGGCGCCGCGCGACGTGACGCCCGAAGCCACCGAAGCCGTCTGCGAGAAGATGCTGCCCGGCTTCGGCGAGCTCATGCGGGCGGTGTCGCTCAAATACGTGCCGACGGCGATTTTGTCGCGGCAGACGGCGGGCGCGCGCGGGCGCTGCCTGATTGTCAACCTGCCTGGCAAGCCAAAATCCATTCGGGAATGCCTCGAAGCTGTCTTCCCGGCGATTCCCTACTGCATTGACCTCCTCGGCGGACCCTACATCGCCGGCAACCCCGACCGCGTAAAGGTTTTTCGTCCGAAAGCCTGACCGGACGCCCCATGCCCTGCCTCGCTTGTCTCATCGCCGCGCTCGGCTTGCTCTGCATCCCGCCGACCGCCCATCCGGCAGGCGCGCAGTCGTCGCCCGCCGGCGCGCCCGCGCCGCCGGATGACCCCGCCGCGCCGGATTTCGTCCTCCAGATGACGCGCGCCGACTTCGACCGCCTGGCGCGGGCGACGACGCTGGGGAAGCGCGCCCCCGCGCCGAGCGTGATGTTCGTCATTGATCGCGCGGACGGGCGCGTTTACTACGCCAACTCGCGACGGTTTCGCTTCCACAGCGACTTTGCGCGGGCGATTTATCTCACGCTGGATGCGGGCGATGCGTTTTTGCGCAAGAACTACACGAACGAGCGGCGCCGGTTTCTGCTCGGCGCGCTGACGTTTCAGCCGCGTCTGGAAAAGTTCGCCTATGAGTTTTGGGAAGGCGACCTGCTGACGCCGGAGCTGGTGACCTACGCCCACGAGCGGCTGACGGCAACCTGTTTCGCGCCGCTGACGTTCAAGGCCAACGCCCGCCGGCATGAGGAGGTCGCGGCGCGCCTGCCCGGCGTGCCGAGCGTTCGGGCGGACGAGACGCTCCCGGAAGCGACGTTTCTCGCGCTCAACGCCGGGCGCGCTGTCGGCGTGCTGCGCCTAGTCGAGCGGTTGCCGCCGCCGCAGCCTTTCGAGCGCGAGGACATCGTGATTTTCATGGAAACGCCGCTTTCGACACCGCCCCTGCGCGGCATCATCGTGACGCAGCCGGGCGCGCCGCTATCGCACCTGAACTTGCTGGCCAAGGGCTGGGGCATTCCGAACGCCTACGTCAAGGACGCCGACGCCCGCTTTCGCGGTCTCGTGGGCCGGTGGGTGACGCTGGTCGTCACCGACGAGGGCGTCACGGTCGAGCCGGCCGAGCGAATCGTCGAATCCGAGCGCGAGCGCGAGCTGAGCCGCCCGCTGCGCCTGCCCCGCGCCGATTTGCGGTGGCGAGCGCTGACCGATCTCCATCGCCAGCGGGCGAGCGATGTCGTCCGATTCGGCGCGAAGTCGGCCAACTTGGGAGAGATCGCGCAGGCGCGGCTTCCCGACGCGCTCGTGCCGCCCGGCTTCACGGTGCCTTTCGCCCACTACAAGGCGTTCGCCGACCGCCATGGGCTTGAGGCGCGCGTTCTCGCGCTTCTCAACGACGACGCTTTCCACCACGACCCGCGGACGCGACAGATTGAACTCGCCAAGCTGCGCGAGGTCATCGTCGGCGCGCCTTTCGACCCGGCGCTGCGGCGGGCGATTCTGGCAAAGGCCCGCCGGGAATACCGGGGCAAGGGGCTTTTCGTTCGCAGCTCGACCAACGCCGAGGATCTGCCCGACTTCAGCGGGGCGGGCCTGTACGCGACCGTGCCGAACGTCATCGGCGACCAAGCGCTCATCACGGCCATCAAGACCGTCTGGGCTTCAATTTGGAACTTCGAGGCTTTTGAGGCCCGCGAAGCGGCGCGGATCGACCACTTGGCGGTCTATCCGGCAGCGCTCATCCAGGAAGGCGTCAACGCCGACAGCGCCGGCGTGCTGGTCACGACCAACCCCTTTGATCGGCGCGACGCGGAAGGCATCTACATCAACGCCAAGCGCGGCCTGGGGCTGCGGGTCGTCGAGGGACGGCGCGTCCCGGAGCAAATCATCTACCGCCCGCGGAGTGACGCGGCGCTCATTCTGACCCGCGCCGACGATGAAACCCTATTGACCTTTGACGTAAAGGGCGGCGTGAAGGAAGTCGCGGGGGCGCCCGACCAGCCCGTGCTGTCGGCGGCGATGATTCGCCGCCTGGGACAGGCGGCGCTGGCCATCGAGCGGCTTTTTGGGGGCGAGAAGCAGGATATCGAGTGGCTAACCTGTCAGGGGCGACTGTATATCGTGCAGGCGCGCCCGTTCATCGAGCGCGACCGGCGTTTGACGCAGCGCGCGCGGGGCGAAGCGGCTACCAGTCAGGAACCGGACCAATAATCTCGAGCCCGGTCAGATAGCCCTGGGGGTCGCGGGCGATGGCGCGCACAACCGCCTCCCCGCGCCAACCGCGCGCCGGCACGAAGATCGAGAGCGGCGAAGGAATCGCGACCGGCTGCGCCAGCCGCACGCAGGCGCCCGACCGGCTGACGTCCACGGTCTCGGTCGCTTGCTCAAAAGGGTTGCCGTTGAGGTCCGTGCCCGCCACCACCACCGGCACGACTAGCTTGCGGCGCGGGTCGCGCCGGACGGCTGTCCACATCGGCTGCGGGCGAGCGATGGTCTCCGATTCAACAAATGCCGGGTTGCCGAATGCGCTGCGAAAAAGCGTGGTAGACGACCCCTGCGCCGCGGTCGCCAAGTCGTCGCCCCACAGAATTTGATACACGTTGACTTCATTGAGCTTGCCCTTGACCTTCAGTCCCCCTAGCGGGACAAAGGCGAATTCCTGCTCGCCTTCGCTAAACTCGATGCCGGACTCCATCAGGTCGCGCAAGCGCCGAATCGTCGTCTCGCCGACTAGAATCTGGCCCGGCTTGGCGTTGGACTCCAGCCGGGCCGCCACATTCACGGCGTCGCCGATGACGGTGTAATCCGTGCGCAGCTTCGAGCCAATGTAGCCGGCCGTGACCTCTCCGGTGTTGATGCCGATGCCAACGCTCAACTGCAAGTCCATCCCGCGCTCGCCAAGCTCGGCGTTGACCTGCTGGATAACATCCTGCAGCGCGATAGCCGCCTGAATGGCATTGACCGGATCGCGGTCGCTCGGCTGGGGCGCGCCGAACAAAGCCATAATCCCATCGCCAATGAATTTGTCGAGCGAGCCGCCGTGACGAAAGATGGCCGTGGCCGCCTGCTCGAAATAGCTGTTCAAAATAGCCACGATTTCCTGGGGCGACTTGCGCTCGGAAAGCGTGGTGAAGCCGCGAATATCGGCGAACATCGTCGTGACGACCTGATTGACCCCGCCGAGCTGGAGACTATCCGGGTCCTCCAGGATCTGATTCACAACGTGCGGCGGCAGAAAGCGCCGGTACGCGGCGCGGGCTTCCGCCTCGTGAAGAAGGCGCTCGTGCGCCATGATGTTTTCCAGCGTGAGCGCCACTGTCGAGGCCAAGCCCGTCAGGTAGTCCACATCGTCTTCAGTAAAGCCGTCGAGGTGCAGGCTATCGGCGTAAATCACGCCCAGCGGCGACTCTTCCTGCCCGAGCATCGGCACGCACATCAGCGATTGCACGCCCAGGATGGCCGTCCCCTTGACATCGCGCATGTCGCGACTCAACAGCGAGACGCGCTCCTGCAGGACCTTGCAAATCACCGTCCGGCTAATTGGAATGGCTGCATAGGTCGCCTGCATGATGGCGTCTCGGTAATCTCCCCACTCGATCGTGGGCAAGCCATCCGTCCCCAGCTTGCCAATGAGCACCCGTCCCGCGGTCGAGATCTCGAAGACCTGGCGCGCGACCTCGGCATAGATCGCGGTGATGTCAAACTCGCGCGCGACTCGCTTGTTGAAGTCGTAAAACAGGCTGAGAATCTGGCTGCGCTTCTCCAGCAGATGCAACCGATCGGCGCTGCCCCCAATCTCCCCCGGCTTGGGTCTCGTCACCGCCCGAAAGCTGCTGGAAGGCTTGCCCGTCACCTCCCCGGAACGCCCAAGCGCCAATAGCTCGGATGCTTTCTGAAGCATTACGGTTCCAGAGAGCGGCTTGTCGTCATAGCTTATGCCAACCGGCTGCGGCGGGAGCTGAAAAACCAGCCGATGGCTGCCAATGACGATGACGTCGCCATCCTTCAGGGGCGTCAGCTGGGCGACCAGCGCGTCATTGAGCAGCGTGCCATTGCGGCTCCCAAGATCAACCAACGCATAGCCCCCGTTGGGCAAGGCTTCAATCTTGGCGTGCGAGCGCGAGGCCCGCTCGTCGGAAACAATGATGTCGCTGCTCGTGGCCCGCCCGATCACCAGCGGAAACTTCCGGCACTCGTCCACGCGCTCATTGACGGTCGGACCCGTTACAATAATTTTTGGCCAGCCCATAAGCGTCTAAACTTTCCTGGCTGATTTCTCCCGCGGCCACTGCGTTCTCTCGGGGGCGCCGCCGCCGGGACTCCCCGGGCGCGACGCGGCGAGCGGCGGCGGGCGCGGCGACTACCAGGCGTAGTCCACGTCCAGCGCCGCTACGTTCACGTTTGGCAGGGCAAGCGCTATCACCTCGTCCATCACGCGCTCGCGGCAGAAGGGTTTCAGATTCACGGCCAGAATCTGCGTCGGGCGCGTCAGCTTCGTCAACTCGCGCGCCAGCAGGCGCGGCGACAAGTGCCGCGAGGCGGCGGCGACCGGCTCGTTGGCGTTGTCAAAGGCCACATCCACAAAGACGGCGTCCAGGCGGGGCAGCGCGTTGAGCGCCTCCCAAAACTCGTCGGTCACGCCGGTGTCGGAGGTGAACGCGACACACGGCCCCTGCGGTTCTTGAATGATAATCCCAGCCGTCTCCACCGTGTGCGTGACGGGAATGGCTGTCAGGCGCAAGCCGGCGACTTCAAACGGCTCGCGCCACGCAAACGGCGCAAAGGCCAAGAGCTCGCCATGCGCATTGCGCAGCCGCGTGAAGTCGGGCCAGATAACGTCATTGAAAATATGTCGGCGGAGACGCTCAATGTCCGCCGCCGTGGCGTGAATGCGCACTGGCGCGCGGATGTCGGTAAACATCTCCGAGAAAATAAACGGCAGCGAGGCGATGTGGTCTAGGTGGACATGCGTCAGCACAATGTCCTGCACCGCCAGCAGCGCCTCGCCTGTCAAATGGAAAGCCAGCGCCCCGGCGTCAATCGCCATCCGGTCATTGACCACAAAGGTAATCAACAGCTGACTTCGCGGGTCGGTTAGACTGGGTAATGTCCGCACGCGCATGAGGTCTGTCTCCTTAACGGGCTCCTTGCAGGGGCGAGGCAGCCAGCGTCGCTCAGATCGCTACCGCGCAGCGCGCCATCTTAAGTCACGCGGAGCGCCATCTGGTCGCCCCGCGGCCGCGCCCAGTCGCAGCGCGCGGCCGCCAGCGGCGACCACCTCCGCGCAAGCGGGAACGATATTGACCTTTGACATAAAAAGCCGCTTGCTCCTGGGCGCCAGCCAGCCGACACGCTACTTGAAGGGTCTTTGCATAAGCCGCAGAGCAAGGCTATTTTGCACCCTGCATCGCGTCTGTCAAACCCATATCTTGTGGTTATTGACCTTTGACATAAACGCTATTGACCTTTGACATAAAAACTATTGACCTTTGACATAAAACTATTGACCTTTGACATAAAACTATTGACCTTTGACATAAAACTATTGACCTTTGACATAAATGTCGGATGGCGCTTGACCACTAGATACCAGGTTTGCCACCACAATATATTGTGTCTGACATCATTTCCGGGGTTCTTGCGCGAGTTCCACGCGAGCTATGCCGTCAGCTATTGACCTTTGACGTAAAACTATTGACCTTTGACATAAACGCTATTGACCTTTGGCGTAAAACTACTGACCCTTGACATAAACGCTATTGACCTTTGACATAAAACTATTGACCCTTGACATAAAAAGCCTCGCTTTCTGACGCTTATGTCAAAGGTCAAAGTTCGGCGACTATTGACCCTTGACATAAAAATTCGCCTGCAAGTTATTGAAAGTAAAAGGCTTTTAGCCGCCATTAACTAATTAATGATAATTGATGATGATAATTTAAACCTGCCCGAAATATCCGCGCCGGCAGGACGCGCCAGGCGCCGGCGCCAAGCGCCGAGCGCCGCGACCGCCGGGGGAGCGCCCGCTATGCCGGAGAAACGCAGCCGTCGAAGGAACCGCGAGTCAGACGCGGCGCAAGCCTTGCCCGCGGCGGCGGACGCCGCGCCGGACGCGGCTTCCGCCGCCGGGGAAAGCGAGGAAGGGGAAAAGCCGGAGGTCATTCGCATCGCGCAGGATGAGTTCAACCTGGCGGTGTTTCCGATCGCCGTGCTCGACAAGCGCGCTCAAAAGAGCAAGAACTACCTGACCTTCACCGAGCACATCACCTCGAACGGGCGCGAGATACAGCGCGTGTGGACGGTGATGCCGCACCCCATCGAGGGACTGCCGAGCACGACTGACGAGGATGTGTACGTGGCGCTGATGGAGCTTTCCTACGAGCAGGGCGCGCAGAAGAAAGTGTATTTCAGCCGGTATGATCTCATTCGCCGGCTGGGTTGGCCGATGAACGCCAAGCACTACGAGCGGCTTGAAAGCTCGCTGCGCAAGCTGGCCGCCGTCCGCATCGAGGCCAAGAACGCCTACGTGGATCGCCACAGTGGGCGGCTGGTGGATGTGGGGATGAGCATCATCCAGGAGTTCAAGATTTTTGACGAGGGGGCTGGCAAGCGCACCGGCGCCAAAAGCTACGTGATGTGGAGCGACCGCGTCGCCCAGAGCCTGAGCGAGAAGCTGTTCAAGAAGCTCGACGCGGATTTTTACTTCAACCTCACCTCGCCGATCGCCAAGCGGCTGTTTCGCTACCTCGACAAGAAGTTCGGGCGCGGCGACTATTTTGTCATCAACGTGCGCAAGCTGGCCTTTGAGCACGTCGGGATGTCGCGCGAGCTGACCTACGTCTCGCAGATCATGCAGCGCCTGGAGCCAGCCCTGAATGAGCTGGTGGTCAAGCAGTTCCTCATCGAGTGGACGCTCGCCGAGGAAACCATCCATTTTCGCAAGAATCTGGAGTTCGGCGCCCGCATCCAGCAAATGACGCTGCCCATCTACGACGTGATGGACGCGATGTGCGATGACGACCTCTCGCCGGAAGAGCGGGCCGTGCGCGACCTGGCCCTGCATTTGGAGGGGGAGCTGATGGCGCGCGGCATGATCGGGTCGGTGGCGAAGAAGCTGGTGGAGAGCTTCGAGATGCAGGGCAAGCTCGAAACCATCGAGCGGGCCCTGGCCACCTTTGACCGCCAGTATCGCCAGCGCGACCTCGCCAATCCGGGCGGGTTGCTCTACACGCTCATCGTCAACGGGCAGGAAGCGGTGCCCAAGCTACCCCCGAAGCGGAGGCGACCGGCCGGGAAGATGCCCTCCGCTCGCGCTGAGAAGCCCGCTGAGGCATTGGAAGCGTCCAGGGAGGAGACCAACAAGGGCGACGCCGGCCCGCTCTTTCCTGCGCCCTCTCAGGAGCGATTGCAGGAGCTCGAGCTTGGCTATATCGAGCACCTCGAGCGAACCGGCGAGGCGCTGCTGGGCCGGCTCAAGAGAGCCGAGCTGAAGGACCTCGTCGCCAGGGAGCGCGAAGAGCTGCTGGCGTCGGACCGGCGGAAGATCTACGCCCGCTGGGAGCCGGACGTGCTGGACGACCACTTGCGCCGTCTGGTCGGGCGGAAGCTGGCGGAGGCCGAGGTCGAGCCGTTCGCCGCCTGGTGCGCCGCGCGCGGCGTCGAGCTGGAAGCGCTGATGACGGCGCCGCCGGAGGGCTAGGTCGCCCGAGGCTAGCTG
>CALCKX010000023.1 GCA_937966115.1 uncultured Chloracidobacterium sp.
GTTCGCGGATCGCTTGCCGCAGGGGGTGTGGCAGATGGAATATGAGCTGCGGGCGGAGACGCCGGGGCGCTTTGCGGCGCTGCCGACGCTCGGTCACGCGATGTACGTTCCTGAAATTCGCGCCAACGGCGCAGAAGCGCGAGTGGCGGTCGGCGCCGAGCCGGGCGCGCCGCCACGCCCAAGCGAGGAGTAGCAGGCGAGGAGTAAATGACGAAGTTCATCTTTGTGACGGGCGGGGTGGTCTCGTCGCTGGGCAAGGGCATCGCGGCGGCCTCGATTGGCTGCCTCTTGGAAGCGCGCGGGCTGCGCGTGACGCAGCAGAAATTCGATCCCTATATCAATGTGGATCCGGGCACCATGTCGCCCTTTCAGCATGGCGAGGTCTTCGTCACCGACGACGGCGCGGAAACCGACATGGACCTGGGCCACTACGAGCGCTTCACGCGGGCGACGATGACCCGCGCCAACAACTTCACGACCGGACGGATTTACCTCTCGGTCATCGAGAAAGAGCGGCGCGGCGACTATCTGGGGCAGACCGTGCAGGTCATTCCCCACATCACGACCGAGATCAAGGACGCCATCCAGTCAGTCGCCACCAGCGTGGATGTCGTCATCGTCGAAATTGGCGGGACGGTCGGCGACATTGAATCGCTGCCCTTTCTGGAAGCGATCCGGCAGATGCGGCACGAGGCCGGGCGCGCCAACGTCATGTTCGTCCACGTCACGCTCGTGCCGTTCATCCATGCGGCGGGCGAACTCAAAAGCAAGCCGACGCAGCACTCCGTGAAGGACTTGCTTGGCATCGGCATCCAGCCCGACGTGCTCATTTGCCGCGCAGACCGCGAAATTCCGCGCGGCATGCGGGAAAAAATCGCGCTCTTCTGCAATGTCGCCGAGGAAGCCGTCATTACGGCCGAGGATGTCGCGACGGTTTATGAAGTCCCGCTTAAGTTCGCGGAACAGCGCCTGGACGATCTGATCGTGCAGCGGCTCGGTCTCAGCGCCGGCGAATCTGATTTGCGCGCCTGGCGGCGCATGGTGGACATCATCCGGCATCCCGATGACGAAGTGACGGTCGGCATCGTCGGGAAATACGTCGGCTCGCAGGAATCCTACAAGAGCCTGACCGAAGCGCTGCTGCACGGCGGCATCGCCAACCGGCTGCGCGCCAACATCCGGTGGATTGAGGCGGAAGAGCTGACAGTGGATGAGCGCTGGGAAAGCCGTCTGCACGACGTGGACGCCCTGCTCGTGCCGGGCGGCTTCGGCAAGCGCGGCATTGACGGCATGCTGCGCGCCATCGGTTACGCGCGGCGGCATCAAATGCCTTTCTTCGGCATTTGCCTGGGGATGCAGTGCGCCTGCATCGAGCTGGCGCGAACGTCCCCAGTCCTGGCCGACGCTGACAGCACGGAGTCTGCTCCTGACACCAAGCACCCTTTGTTTTTCTTGTTGCGCGATTTGATCGGCGTGACCGAGATGGGCGGGACGATGCGGCTGGGGGCGTATCCCTGTCAGCTTGAGCCGGAGAGCCGCGTCGCGCGGATCTATCGGACGACGCAAATTGCCGAGCGGCACCGGCACCGCTACGAATTCAACGCCGAGTACGAGCCGCAGTTGGCGCAGTTGGGTCTGGACGTGGTGGGGCGTTCGCCGGACGGGCGGTTTGTCGAGATGGTGGAGCGGCGCGACCATCCGTGGTTCATCGGCTGCCAGTTTCACCCGGAGTACAAGTCGCGCCCGCACAGCCCGCATCCGCTGTTCGTATCGTTTGTGGCGGCGGCGCGGGCGTACCGGATGGAAAACGAGGTTCGGCAGCAAACCAGCGAAAAGCCGCCGGTCGCGCTGTTGACGGCCGGCAACGGCGAGCGGATTGGCGTCGCCGGACAGGCGGCCAGCGGCAGTTAGCCCCCGGGCTTGCGCGAGCCAGCTTGGCGCTCCCTTGCCTGCGCTCATTACCCAACGGCTTCATCGCCTGATGCGCGGAAGCCCGTCGCGAGCGGACGGGCTTCCTCCGGCCGGGTCAGCGCGACGCCCTTAGCGGCGCTCCATCTCGCGCAGGCGAAAGGGCGTCAGCGGGGAGCGGCGTCAGTAAGTCTCGACGTGCCAGCGATGGGCTTTTTCGAGCTGATGGCGGTATTCCGCCCACGACACGCCGAACTGCGCCGCGTGGCCGGCAAAGGCCGCGTCAATGCCATCCTCCATGCCGCGCAACCCGCAGATGAACACGTGCGCGTTGTCGCGCTGGAGCAGCTCCCACAGCTCCGCGACGTGTTCGGCGACGCGGTCCTGAATGTACATCCGCCCGCCCCGCGCGTTTTTCTGCTCGCGACTGATGGCATAGGTCAAGCGAAAGCCGGCATAGCGCTGGAAGTCTTCTAGCTCCTCGCGGTAGAGGATGTTCGGCGAGGTGGGAATGCCGAAGATGAGCCAGGCGAAGCCGCGAAACTCGTAGTCAGGGTTATGCTCGCGAAACATGCGCCACAAGTGCGCGCGAAACGGGGCGATGCCCGTCCCGGTCGCCAGCATGATGATGGTCGCCGTCGGGTCGTCCGGCAGGAGCATCGCCTTGCCGGTCGGCCCAGTCACTTTGACCTCCGCGCCGACTTCTAGCCCGCACAGATAGGTCGAGCAGATGCCATACACCGTCTCGCCGGTATCGGGATGGGGATACTCCAACTGTCGCACGCACAGCGACAGCGTCTTGCCATCGCCGCGGTCGCCGTGGCGCGTGGAGGCGATGGAGTATAGCCGGAGCTTGTGGGGCTTGCCGTTGGCGTCCGCGCCGGGCGGGATGATGCCGGCGCTTTGACCTTCCAAAAAGGGATAGGGGCCGGCCGACGTGTCAAGCACCAAATGCCGAACCGTGCCGATGCCGCCCGCCCCGACCAACTCGCGGTTTTCGAGACAGACGGCCGTCAGCGGGGACTGTTGCCGGAAGACGTTCATTGGAATGGCGCGCTTCACGGCCGTTTCAGTGACAGTTTCAGTGACAGAGGTGGGCGTTGCAATGGTCATCAGGCAGGGATCCACGGAAGTGTGCGATTTCAGACGAAATCCACTCTAGCACGACTGCGCCGCGCTTGGCAGTCGTTTTCACGCCGCAGCCCGCGTGCGAAGCCGCGCGTAAAGAATCGTCAAACGTCGCTCCCGACACATACCTGCGCGGAACTTCGCGGCACAACCGGCGTACGAGTCGCGCGAAGGCGACAGAATTCCGCGCCCTGGCGTGGTGCATTTTCCAGAGAGAATCTCCTATGCGAATGCTCATTCTTTCAGGCTTGATTATCGGCAGCCTCGGCGCATCGGGCGCGGCCGTTCCGGCGCAGGAGGCGGCGGCACCGGCCTCGGCCAGCGTCACGGTGATCGGCACGGTTACCGACCTCGACATTGAAACCTCCACCATTACGGTCAAAAGCGACACCGGCGAAGTCGTGACGCTTCCTTATACCGACCAGTCGCAGTTCAAGCGCCTGCCGCTGGGCAAAACGTCCATGAGCGATGCCGTGCCGATCACGCTCGTCGACATCGAGATCGGCGACCGCGTCACGGCCAAGAAGCGCCTGACGCCCGACGGCAAGGTGGCGCCCATCACGCTGATGATCGTGATGAACAAGGGCGATGTCGCCAAAAAGCAGGAGATCGAGCGGGCGGCCTGGCGCGAGCGCGGCACCTTCGGCAAGGTCACGGCCGTGGACGCGGACAAGCGGGCCATTATGGTCAGTCAGCGGTCGCGCGAAGGACTGCAAGAGCTGACCATTCTCGCCAGCGACAAGACGGTTTTCCGGCGCTACGCCCCGGATTCGGTCAAGTTCAGCGATGCCAAGCCGAGCGACTTTAGCGCGGTGCGCGTTGGCGACCAATTGCGCGCCCTTGGCCAGCGCAGCGCGGACGGCGCGAGCTACGACGCTGAGCAGGTGGTCTTCGGAACGTTCAAGACCAGACTGGTCACGGTCGTGTCGGTGGATGTCGATAAAAAGGAAATCGTCGCCAAGGACGACGAAGGGGCGACGCTCACGCTGGTCGTCACCGCGGACTCCATCCTCAAGCAAGTGCCCGAGCAAGGCGGCCTCTTTGGCGGGCCTGGCGCGGGCGGCCCCGGCGGCGGACAGCGCCCCGGCGGCCCGCCCGGCGGCGGTCCTG
>CALCKX010000024.1 GCA_937966115.1 uncultured Chloracidobacterium sp.
GGCGCCGCCCGCCGCGCCGCTTGACGCGCCGCCCGCCAGCGCGTCCGGCGATTCGACCCGGGCGTCGGGCGCCGACGCCATTTTCTCGCCCCGCTCGCGCCCGCCGGAGCGCCCGCTCGCGCCGGCGGTCGAGGCCGTTGGATATGAAGGCTAATGCGAAGGCTGGCGCGCGAGCGCCCGCCGCGGAAGGACGCCCGCTATGGCTCGTGACCCCTTGACCGCCGACAAGTCGGACCAGCTGCTCGACGAAGTCGAGGAAGCTGGGGCCATGGGCTTCCTCGACCACCTGGACGAGCTGCGGCGGCGCGTGTTCTACGTCGTGGCGTTCGTCGCCGTTGTCTTCATCGTCTGCTGGGGCTTTGCGGACGCCATTTACGGCTTTCTCGCCAAGCCGGTCGCCGACGCGCTGCGCGCCTCGCGGCTGGCGCAAGTGAAAGCCCAGACGCCGCTCCCAAGCCTGGCGGAGCTGCCGGATGGCGCGCCGGTCGCCTATGTTTTCGGAGCGGGCGTCGCCATCGAGGGCGTGACCATTCCCGCCGGAACGACCGTCCCGGCGCGCATCACCCGCGACGCTCAAGGCAAGCGCGGGCTGGAAACCGCTCAGACGCTGGTCATCAACCAACGGGTGGTGCCGGAAGGCTTCGCCCTGCCTTCCGCGGAACTCTTCGCCGCCGCCCCCGACCCATTGGGACAGTTGGTGGTGCATACCGTCCAGGGGGCGTTCAACCTCTACATCAAGGTCGCCTTCTATGCGGCGATCTTCTTTTCGATTCCGTTCGCGCTCTATCAGCTTTACGCCTTCATCGCGCCGGGCCTCTATCGGCATGAGCGGGCGTACATCTACCCGGCGCTTGTTCTCGGGACGGGCTTTTTCCTGCTCGGCGCGGCCTTTGGCTACTATATCGCCTTTCCGCAGGCCTGCTTGTTCTTGCTCGGCGCGGCAAAGGATTTTCAGCCAATGATCGAGGTCAACGAATACTTCGATCTCATCATCGCCATCGTGCTGGGGCTGGGCCTCGTTTTCGAGCTGCCGACGGTGGTGTTTATCCTGGCGCGACTGGGGCTGGTGACAGCCGGCTTCCTGCTTCGCATCTGGCGGCTGGCGGTGATGGTCATTCTGATTCTGGCGGCCGTCATTTCGCCGACCGCCGATATTCCCAATATGATGATCTTCGCCCTGCCGATGCTGGCGTTGTATTTTCTGAGCGTGGGCATCGCATACGTCTTTGGTCGGCAGCGCGAGTCAGACGAGGCCGCTTCAGCCGCGGACGCCGCCGGCGAGCTGCGCTCTGTAGGGTAATCGGAACTTATGCAGATTCTTCGCCTTGACGACGCGGCGGGCCAGGCGCGCCTGGCCGCCATCCTCGAACGCCAGGCGACGGTGGCCGCCCCGGACATCGCCCAGACCGTCGCCGACATCATCCGCCTCGTGCGCGACACGGGCGACCAGGGGCTGTTCGCGCTGACGGAGAAGTTCGACGGCGTATCGCTTTCGCCGCAGAATGCGCGGGTCGAGCCGGCGCTGCTGAGGAAACTGGCCGAGCAAGCGTCGGACGAGGCGCGGGCCGCTCTGCGCGCGGCGGCCAACAACATTCGGCGCTTTCATGAGTTGCAGCGCGAATACACGCGGGTGCTGGAGCAGCCGGACGGCGTTCGGCTTACGCACCGCGTGCAGCCGCTGGACGCGGTCGGGCTGTACATCCCCGGCGGACAGGCCGCCTATCCGTCCACCGTGCTCATGACGGCCATTCCGGCGCAAGTGGCGGGCGTCCCCCGGCTGGTCGCCGTGACGCCCCCCAAGACGTTTCTCACCCAGCCTGTCCTCGCGGCGGCGCTGGTCGAGGCCGATGTGACGGAGGTCTATACCGTCAGCGGGGCGCAGGCGATTGCGGCGCTGGCCTATGGCACGGAGAGCATTCCGCGCGTGGCGAAGATCGTCGGGCCCGGCAATCGCTATGTGGCGGAAGCCAAGCGGCAGGTGTATGGCGCGGCGGACGTGGATGCCATCGCCGGGCCAAGCGAGGTGGTCGTTCTAGCCGACGACACGGCTGACCCGGTGCTGGTGGCCGCCGACCTGCTGGCGCAGGCCGAGCATGACGAGCTGGCCGCCGCAATCTGCGTCACGACCAGCGAAACGCTGGCGGGCGCGGTGGCCGAGCAGTTGGCCTACCAGGCGGCGACGCTTTCCCGGCGCGACGTGGCGGAGGCGTCGCTTGACCGATTCGGGGCGATCTTTCTCGTATCGTCGCTGGCGGAAGCCATCCGGCTCGTCAACCGGATCGCGCCGGAACACGTCGAGGTGATGACGGACGAGCCGGAGCGCCTGGCGGAAGAAATTACGTTCGCCGGGGCGATTTTCATTGGCCCGGCTTCGGCCGAGGCGGTTGGCGATTACTTCGCCGGGCCAAGCCATGTGTTGCCGACGGGCGGCGCGGCGCGCTTTTTCTCGCCGCTGGGCGTCTATGACTTCGTTCGCCGGACGAATGTCATCCGCTACACGATGGGGCGGCTAGTCAAGACCGCCGACCTGATCGCCTGCCTGGCCGAGGCCGAGGGACTGGATGGGCATGCCCGCTCGGTTCGCTTGCGGATTGAGCGTCACAGCGGGCCGCTCGCGCCGACGACGAATCCGCTTTCCGAAAGCAAGCAAAACCTGTTGGCGGTTGAAGGGCCGCTCGAAACCCGATGACGCGGCGGCTGACGACCGCGGCGACGCTGGCGACCGCGGCGACGCTGGCGCTGCGGGCGCTGGGCTGGACGGTGCGCCTCGACGCTTCCAACCTGCGCGACCTGCCCGATCCGCTACACGGGCGCCTGCCTCCGACGACGCCGATTATTTACACTTTCTGGCACAACCAGATTCTGGCGGCGACGCTGTTTTTTCAACGACGCGGCATTGTCGTCATGACTTCGCTCAGTCGGGATGGGGACATCATCGCCGAGGTCATCCGGCGGTTCGGCTTTGGCGCGGCGCGCGGCTCGGCGACGCGGGGCAGCGCGGCGGCGCTCAAAGCCATGGTCAAGGCGATTCGGCGCGGCGCGGACGCGGCTTTTACGATTGACGGCCCGAAGGGGCCGCGCTACCGGGCGAAAGAGGGCGCGGCGATGCTGGCTAGCCTGAGCGGCGCGCCCATTCAGCCGGTGTGCATCGTGACCGAGCGCCACTGGACGCTGAACACCTGGGACCGCTTTCGCGTTCCGAAGCCTTTTACGGTCGGGCGAGTGTTTTACGGTCAGCCGATTTGGGTGCGACGCGGCGCGGCGGAGGAGGAGATCGCCGCCGCGACCGCTCAGTTGCAAGCCGAGCTCGACGCGCTGCTGAGGGCGTGGGAAGCGCGTCGCCCGCAGGGCGCGGCGAAGGGCGAGGTCATGCTAGAGTCGCCGGCGCTAGCCGCCGCGGAGGCGCTCCCGAAGGCGGAGACAGTCTCGAAGACGGAGACGGAATAAGCCATGGAAGCCATACTCGCGCTCGAGGACGGGCGCCTCTTTTGCGGCAGGAGCATTGGAGCGGCCGGCGAAACGACCGGCGAAGTGGTCTTCAACACCGCGATGACGGGCTACCAGGAAGTGCTTACCGACCCGTCGTACGCCGGGCAGTTGGTGACGATGACCTACCCGCACCTGGGCAACTATGGCGTCAACGCGGAGGATGCCGAGTCGCGGCAGCCGTTCGTCGCTGGCTTTATCACGCGCGAGCTGTCCGCCGTCACGAGCAACTGGCGCGCAACGGAGTCGCTCGACGCTTACCTGAAGCGGCATCGCATTGTCGGCATTGAAGGCATTGATACGCGGGCGCTGACGCGGCGCATCCGCGAGCGGGGCGCGATGCGCGGCGTCATCTCCACCATCGAGCGCGATGCGCGCCGCTTGGCGGCGAAAGCGGCCGCCGCGCCGAGCATGGTTGGCGCGGCGCTGGCGAAAGCCGTGACCTGCGCGGCGCCCTATACGTGGGCGTCGGCTGCCCCGGACGCGCGGCGCGGCGGCCCGCCCTGGCGCGTCGTCGCGTTTGACTTCGGCATCAAGCTCAACATTCTGCGTCATCTCGCCGCGCTGGGCTGTCGGGTGACGGTAGTCCCGGCGACGACGACGGCGGAAGAGGCGCTCCGCCTTTCCCCGGATGGCTTGTTTCTTTCCAATGGGCCTGGCGACCCCGAGCCGCTGGCCGATATTGCCCGCGAAGCGCGCATTTTGGCCGAGCGGCTGCCGACCTTCGGCATTTGTCTCGGGCATCAGATTCTGGCGCTGGCTTTCGGAGGCAAGACGTTCAAGCTCAAATACGGCCATCGAGGCGCCAATCATCCGGTCAAGCATCTGGCCACCGGGCGAGTTGAAATCACCTCGCAAAATCATGGCTTCGCCGTCGATGGCGACAGCCTGCCGGATGATCTCGAAATCACGCATGTCAATCTCAACGACGGCACGCTCGAAGGCTTTCGCCACCGCCACCTTCCGGTTTTTTGCGTGCAGTATCACCCGGAAGCCGCGCCCGGGCCGCATGACGCCTTGTATCTGTTCGAGTCCTTCGCGGCGCTCCTGCCGGCCCGCTCGGCGGAGGCGGCGGCCTGATGTCAGCGCGCTGGGGGATTGGCAGAGCGCTGGCCATCTTGGGCGTCGGCCTGTGCGGAGCGCTCGCCCCCGGGCAGCAGCCGCTCCCTCCCGCGCCAACCATCCCGACGGCCGCGGCGACGCTCAAGGCCGAAGGCAAGACGGAGAGCGGGAGCTTGTTTCGGGAATACGTCCGCGAGCAGAAAATGCGCTTCGAGTACGGGCGGGCGCTCAAAATCACCTTGCCGCCGAACGGCAGCCTTGCCGTCAGCGGCAGCAAGCGGGCGGAACTCGTCGCGCGGGCGACCATTCGGGTGGAAGGCGCGTCAGCGGAAGACCTCGCCGCGCTGGCGGAGCGGATTGGCTTTCAGCTCGACGCGCGCGACGCCCGGCTGCACTTGATGTCCATTGGACCCGCGGTCAAGAGCTTGTCGCGCAAGGAGCGCCGCGCCGTCGCGGACGGCTTGGCGAGTCCGCTGCTGCGCTTGCCCTATCGGATTGATTATGTCCTCGATGTCCCGGAATACACCGACCTGGAAATATCCGTCTTTGACGGCGAGCTGACGCTGGGCGGCATCTATGGCGGCATTGTCTTCACCGTGCAGCGCGGGCGGGTCACGCTCAGCGGCATCGCCGGCACGGTCGTCGGACGCCTGGCGACCGGCGATGCGCGGGTCGAGTTGAGCGGGCGAAGCTGGCGCGGCTCAGGGCTGGACTTGCGCGTCGGCGCGGGCAACATTGTGCTCAGCGTGCCGCGCGGCTTCGCCGCGGATGTCACCCTGGCGGCAAGCGCCCCGCTGGACATTCGCTATCCGCTGAATCGCGGCCCGGATGCGCCGCCGGACCTGCCGTTTGGCGTCCAGACGCGCGGGCGGTTCGGCGTCGGCGGCGCGGAACTGCAACTGACGACTGGGCAGGGCGTGATTCGCGTCGAGCCATATCCGCCGGACGGCCCGTGACGCGCCGAGCGGTCCGCGTCGGGCGGCATTTGCTTCTGGCCGCGCAGGCAAGCTATGGTTGTGGCTCCATCCGAAACATTCCAGATCGCTTTCGAGTTTTTGAGCCCGTCATGACCAATGCCGAACGAACCGTTGTCTGTTTAGCGAGCTATTTCAAAGGCGTTGAATTCCTCCGCGAAGTCAAGCGTCAGGGCTCCCGCGTCGTCCTTGTGACGAAAGAGAAGTTTCGCCACGAGGACTGGCCGTTTGAAAGTCTCGACGAGTTTATTCCGCTGCCGAACGACGCGTCGCCGGAGCTGTTCGTTTATACCGTGGCGCAGTTGGCGCGCCCGCGCAAGCTGCACGCCGTCGTGGCGCTCGAAGAGTTCGACGTGCTGACGGCCGCGCTCATCCGCGAGCACTTGCGCTTGCCGGGCATGGGCAGCACGACGGCGCGGCGCTTCCGCGACAAGCTCGCGATGCGCATCGAGGCCGAGGAAGCCGGCGTGCGCGTCCCGGAGTTCGTGCATGTGCTCAACTACCAGGACCTGGAAACGTACATGCAGCGCGTCCCGCCGCCCTGGGTCATGAAGCCTCGGACGGACGTGTCGGCTATTGGCATCAAGAAGCTATATGACAGCGAGCAGGTCTGGCGGACCATTGATTATCTCGACGCCCGCGACCGACTGAGCGAGCGGTCGAGCAACTACGTCCTGGAGCGGTTTGTCGCCGGCGACGTGTATCATGTGGATTCGCTGGTCGAAAACGGCGAGGTCATCTTTGGCGGCGTGAATCGGTACGGGCGGCCGCCGATGAGCGTCGCCCACGACGGCGGCGTGTTCACGACCCAAACGCTGCCTTATGACGCGCCGGATCGGGCGCGCCTGCTCGACATCAACCGCAAGCTCATCGCCGGGCTGAAAATGCGCCGCGGCGCCACGCACGCCGAATTCATCAAGAGCGCCGAGCAGGGCGAGTTTTATTTCTTGGAAATTGCCGGGCGCGTCGGGGGGGCTTACATCGCGGAAGCGCTCGAAGCGGCGAGCGGCGTCAACATCTGGGCCGAGTGGGCCAAAATCGAGCTTGGGCGCGGGGAAGTTCCGTATGTCTTGCCGCCGACGCGCCAGGAATACGGCGGCGTAGCGCTGTGTCTAGCGCGTCAGGAGTACCCTGACACATCGGCGTTTACCGATCCGGAAATCACCCATCGCATCAAGAAGCGTTATCACATCGGGCTGGTGGTGCGCTCAACGAGTCATGAGCGAGTGACAGAGCTATTGCAGGACTACGCCGCTCGCTTCGAGCGCGAGCACTGCGCCATCATCCCGCCGCTGGAACGACCGGAGTGACGGGCGCGCCGACTGCCGCGGGCGGGGCGCGCCAGGAAACAACTTGCGCCCAAGCTTCTGGATCGCCTATGCTTTTGCGCAAGGTCACAAGACAACTACCCCGCTCGCCCAATGGTGGATGCTCGTTGGAGATGCAGTTCGCTCAGTTTCATCCAGCCACCTGGCGTCGGCATCCGCCGAAGGCGGTCGCGCGCTGCCTTTTTTGGGCCTGCTGGCTGTGGCCGCGCGTTCGGTGGGGGACATTGCCGGCGGCGCTCCACTATCTGGACCGTCAGCCGAATCGGCGCTTGGGACGCGCCCGCGCGACGCTAACCCCAGAGGCCGTAGCCCAAACGGCGGGCGCGATTGCGCGGCGCTTGCCGCGCCTGGGCGTTGGGGAGTGTTTATTACGCTCGCTGGTGATTTACGCCGTGTTGCGCCGCCAGCGGCAGATGCGGATTGAGTTTGTGCTGGGCGCCGGGCCGCTTGATGAAACTGGACGACCCGCCCTACACTGCTGGATTGAAGCGAATGGGCGACCGCTGCTCGAGGCGGCCGATCCTCGGCAGCGCTTTCGCGCGCTGCTCCGTCACCGGGCGCCGGAGGCGTCCTGATCCTAAATATCTAACCTCAATCTTTTCAAGGAGCGAAATTCATGACCACATCTGAAATCAAGCTGGTCGTGGCGGACTCGGCAATCGTTAAGAAGACTTTCATCGAACCCGAACTCAAGGAATTCGACCAACTGGAAAAGCAAATCCAAGGGCTGCGCGTCTTGGAAGCTTTTACGGCGAGCTTTATCGCGCCGTAGCCCGCCGTCGCGCGAATTGCCATCGCGGCTGAGCGGGCTGGGCGGGTCCTGCCCGCTCAGCCGCGAAGTCTCGCTAGATGGATGCCGCCACCAATCTTTCCTTTGGCGTCTCAAGGCAGGAAGCGCGCCGGCTCGAGCCGGTCATTCTCACCTGCCGTTACCTTGGCTTGTCCGAAGTCGCTCCAGAAGCGGCCGATATCATTCTCGTCGAAAGCGCGCCGACCGCGCCGCTTGGTCCTGGCGAGCCGTGGCTCAGTTGGAAAGAGCTGACGATTTATCGCCAGGAAAGTCGGCTGACATTCGCTTACGGCGCGTGGCGAGTCGCCATCGACGTGGCGCGCCGCCAGGTAACGCCGCTGGCGCTCCCGTCGGATGGCGACCCGTTCGTCTCGTACGCTTGCCATTCATACTTGCGGCTCGCGCTGTTATTCCTGCTGCGCCGCCTTGGATGGTTCGAGCTGCATGGCGGCGCGTGCGTCCGGGACGGGCAGGCATATGTCTTCGTCGGCGCCTCCGGCAGCGGAAAGACAAGCGCCATCCTCGGGTTGCTGGAGGCCGGCTGGCGTTATGTTTCTGACGACGCCCTGCTCATCAAGCGCATCGGCGAAGGGGACGCCGGCGCGGGCGACGCCATCTGCGCCCGCGCCGGGCGGGCGCTGTTCTCCGTGACGATGGACGGGCTTCGGCGGTTTCCGCGCTTGCAGCCGCATGCCGAGCCGCGCCTGCAATCCGCCGAGAAGCGGGTGGTGGACCCGCGCGCCGTTTGGCCCGACCGCTTCGAGCCGGTGGCGAAGCCGGCGTTTTTGTTCTTCTGCCAGCTTTGCGACGCCGAGCGGACGCAGGTCTCGCCGCTTCCGCCCGCTGACGCCCTGGCCCGCTTGATGATGAGCACGCCCTGGCTGGCGCTCGACCGCGAGACGGCGGAAGCGCACCTGGCGACATACCGTCGGCTGGCCGAATCGTGCTATAACTTCGCCTTGCTTGCGGGACGAGACCTTTTACGCTCTTCATCGGCACTGGCGGCGCGTCTCGACGCATCCCATCTCCGTCGGCTGCATTGCGCTTATGCCTGAGACCGCCTTCCCTGACCTGCTGCCCGTCAAACGCCTGACCGTTGGGCTGACCAATCTGTGCAATCTCGATTGCGACTACTGTCTCCGGGTGGCGGAGACTGAGCATCTGGACTTCGACCTCCTGAGCGATGTCTTGGCGCAGGCGCGCGACTATGGCGTGCTGGCCGTGACCTACACGGGCGGCGAGGCGATCCTCCACCCGCGGTTCCAGGATGTCATTCGCCGGACGGCGGCGCTTGGGATGTCCTACTCGTTCGTCACCAACGGCTGGCACTTTCCCAAAGCCGCGCCGATTTTGACCGAGACAAGAAGCGCGCTCTACCGAGTGTTTTTCAGCATGGATGGCGCGACGGAAGAGGCGCACGACGCCGTCCGCGGGAAAGGCTCATTCCGCAAAATCATGGCGGCAATGGCGCTGTGCCGCTTTCATGGCTTGCCGTTTGGCGTCAACCTCGTCGTCACCCGGCGCAGCGTCGCCGCCATCGAGGCCCTCGCGGTGCTGGCGGCGCGACTTGGCGCGGATGTCGTGCAGCTCATGCACTTGCTGCCGACATCGGAGGAATACGATCAGAAGCTATCCTTGACCCCCGATGAGCGGCGCGCCGCCGAGCGCGAGGCGCTGGCGGTGGACGCGATTCTCAAGATTCGCGTTCAGTTCGCCGCGGGCAGCTCGACGCCCCAGCCGGGCGCGCCCTGCGTTTCGCTTTCCGGCGAGACGGTCAACCTCGACTGTCGCGGACGCCTCACGCTGTGCTGCACGCTCTCGGACTACCGCAACGCCGTGGGCGAGGGCGACATCGTGGCCGATATGCGGACGACCTCCTTTCAAGAAGCCTGCGAGCGCGTCCATCGCCTCGCGCTGGCGCAGCGCGAGCGCCGGGACGCCGCGCTGGCAGCCGGTCGCCCGGAGGCTGAGTTTCCCTGTCACTTCTGCATCAGGACATTTGACAAAGTCGCTTGGCAAGCGCCCGCGCTTGTGCAGCTTGGTCGGGCAACCGGGTCACGCCTGCTTTCAGCGAGCGCGCCCGTATGACAAGCTTTCGCCCCCATCCATCAGTGGTTTCCACCGACGTCGAAGACGCTATGGTGCTGCTCCACCTCGATACGAAGCGTTACTTCACGCTCAACAGCACCGGCGCGGCGATTTGGAAACGCCTTTCGCAGGGCAAGGCGGAGGATGAGATTGTGTCCGCCTTAGCTGAAGAATATGACGCCGATCCGAGCCGCCTTGCCGCCAGCGTCCGGCGGCTGCTTGAACAGCTTGAAAAAGCGGCGCTGATCGAGCCAGCCTGAAGGACTGAGCGAGTGTGAGTCAGCTTGGCCGAAATGGCTCGCAGTCAGGCCGGCGGATGGACGGCCCATGCCGACGCGCTACCCCGACATCATGCCGCATCGAGACAACGGCGTCGTGGCCGAACGCCAGCTCGAGCGCTTCATGGCTTGCCTGCCGGAAGACGAAGCCGCGCTGGCGGCCGGCGCGGCGGAAGTCGAGGACTGGTCGGCGCTTCTGAGAAGCGCTGTCGATCACGGGCTGGAAGATTATCTGTTTCGGCGACTGATCCGCATCGGCGCGGGTCTGCCCGATGCAACGGTCGCTCGCTTTCGGCAAATTCAGTCTCGCAAGGCTGCCTGGACGCTGCACCTCATCGCGCAGCTCGACCGAATCCTGGACGCCCTGGCGGCGGCTGACATCCCGGCCGTCGCGCTCAAGGGCCCGCTCCTTGGCGAGCGACTCTATGGCGCGGATGGCTTTCGCTCTTCGAGCGATCTCGATGTGCTCGTCGCGTATGCGCAGCTCCGGCCGGCGCTTGCGGCGCTCGCGCCGCTCGGCTATCGCGCGGACGAGATTGCGCTGGCCCGCGCCCTGGCCGGCGACCACAATGTCGCGCTCGACAGCGCGTCGCCCCCGCTGGAGCTGCATTTTCATCTCTTTCGCCGCTTTGGCGTCACGCTCCGCTCGGATGACTTTCTGGCGCGCGCCGCGCCTTACCAAACCCGGCGCGGACGCCTCGTCCAGACGCTGGCTCCGGAAGATGAATTTTTGTTCCTGTGCGTGCACGCCGCAGCGCACAGCTTCGCCCGGCTGGCCTGGCTGTTTGATCTGAAACTGCTGCTTGGCAAGCAGCCCGCGCTCGATTGGGACGCCCTGCTGCAACGCGCGCGAGACTGGCGCGTGCTCACGTCAGTGGCGTTTGCCTGCGCGCTGCTGCGGCAACGGCTGGGCGTGGAAACGCCGCTGCTGGCGCGGCTCACAGGGCGGCAACGCCAATGGCTAGGCGTCAATGAGCGGCTCTTTGACCAGGCCATGCGCCGCTACAATCGGCCGCGGAATTCGTTCGGGGCGAAGCTCGGCTTTTTCCTGGCCTCGCAGCTTTATCAATCCAGCCTTCATGACCGGTGGCGCAGCCGCGCACGCTTTCTGGGGCTGACGGCGCTCCGAACCCTACAGGGGCGGAGCTTGCCGCCGGGCGACGCCTAAGCGCCGCCCAAACGGGTTGTCATCCCAAGCGAGCCATCGCTAGACTGCCAAGCCTGATCTTGACGGCTTGGGGCTTGCGGCAACGATGACCGAGCATCGTTTCAATGAAGTCTTTGATGTCATCGTGATTGGAGCCGGCCACGCCGGATGCGAAGCGGCGCATGCCGCCGCCAAGCTAGGCTGCCGGACGGCCCTCATCACGCTCAATCTCGACCTCATCGCTCAGATGTCGTGCAATCCGGCCATTGGCGGCATTGCCAAGGGCCACCTCGTGCGCGAGATGGACGCGCTCGGCGGGCTGATGGGCAAGATCATTGACCGAACCGGCGTGCAGTTCCGCCTGCTCAACCGCAGTCGCGGGCCAGCCGTGCAGTCGCCGCGCGCGCAGGCCGACCGCGGGCTGTATCGGACTGAAATGCGCCGCTTTCTCGAAACGGTCGAAAACCTTTGCCTGCGGCAGGGCGAAGTCATTGACCTGCTGGTTGAGCAGGATCGCATTCTGGGCGTTGAAATGTGGGACGGCCGCCGACTTGGCGCGTCAGCCGTGATCATCTGCACGGGAACGTTCCTCAACGGTCTCATCCACATTGGGACGCGCACCTATCAGGCGGGTCGCGCGGGCGAGCTGCCTTCGATTCTGCTGGCCGAAAGCTTTCGCCGACTGGGCTTTCGCGTCGGGCGGCTCAAGACGGGCACGCCGCCGCGCATCCACGCCAAGACAATTGACTGGTCGAAGTGCGAGGAGCAGCCCGGGGACGCCGACCCGACGCCCTTTTCCTTCGGCACGAAAGCCATCGCGCGGCGGCAACTGTCGTGCTACATCACCTATACCAACGCGGAAACCCACCGAGTCATCCGCGAAAATCTTGACAAGTCGCCGATGTATAGCGGGCAAATCCAGTCCGTCGGACCGCGCTACTGCCCGTCCATCGAGGATAAGGTTGTCAAGTTCCCCGACAAGGAGCGTCACCAGATTTTCCTCGAGCCGGAGGGCTTCGACACCTGCGAGGTCTATGTCAACGGCATTTCGACCAGCCTGCCCATCGACGTGCAGGAGCGGATGGTCCGCACCATCCCCGGCCTCGAGCGAGCGCAGCTCATTCGCCCGGGGTACGCCATCGAGTACGACATGGTGGACCCGACCGAACTCAAGCCGACGCTTGAAACCAAGCGCGTGCGAGGGCTTTTTCACGCCGGACAGATCAACGGCACAACCGGTTATGAAGAGGCCGGCTGCCAGGGCCTCGTCGCCGGCATCAACGCCGCCCGCTTGGTCAAAGGGCAGCCGCCGGTGACGCCCGACCGGGCGACCAGCTACATTGGCGTTCTGGTGGATGACCTGACGACGCAGGGCGTGGATGAGCCCTACCGGATGTTCACCTCGCGCTCGGAAGTTCGGCTCTTGCTGCGCATTGACAACAGCGACCAGCGCTTGACGCCGCTGGCGCGCGCGATTGGCATGGTCAGCGATGCCGAATACCACAGCTTTCAGCAACGGCAGGCGCGCATCCAGATGTGCCGGATGCGCCTCGACGCTGTCGCCATCGCCCCGGATTCGAGCGCGGCCGACGCTTTCGCGGCCGAAGCCGGCGCGCCCATCAAGGAAAAGCAGCGCCTGTCCAGCTTGGCTCGCCGCCCGGAAGTCACGGCCGAGCATCTGGCGGCGGCGCTCCGCCGCGCCGGCGTGACTGATTTCGACGAGTCCGAGTTGAGCGTCGCCGTGAATGACTTGAAATACGAGGGCTACGCGCGCCATCACGCGGCGACGGCCCGGAAGCTGGCCAAGGCCGCGGAGCTTGTTATTCCGGCGGATTTCAAGTTCGCCGGGCTGCCGGGACTGTCGCGCGAAATGACGGATAAGCTGACGCGCGCCCGTCCGTCCACGCTCGGACAAGCGGCGCGGATTCCCGGCGTGACGCCAGCCGCGCTCGCCCTGCTCAGCCTGCATCTCGGCACCGGGAAGCGCGCCGCCGCGCCCTAGCCGCGCCTCTCACAGGTTTCCCAAAGACGCCTTAGCGGCGGCGCGCTGAAAGCGCCCGCGCGATTGCGCTTGTCACGCGCAACTGAACGCTCTCCGCGATCTCCGGCCAGATCGGCAGACTCAGGACTTCGCCCGCCGCCGCCTCGCTGACCGGCTGCGGCGGAAACCGACCGGCATACACCGGCAGTTGATGAATCGGCGTCGGGTAGTAAACCATTGTCCCGATACCCTGCTCCGCCAGCGATTGGCGCACGGCATCGCGCCGCCCATCCAGCAGACGGAGCGTGTACTGGTGGAAGACGTGCCCGGGCGTCACGGCTGGCGCGACGACGCCCGGCAGTTCCGCGAGCGCTTGCCGGTAGGTCGCGGCGACGCGCCGCCGGGCGGCGTTCCACTCGGCGACAAAGGGCAGCTTCACTCGCAAAATCGCCGCCTGAAGCGCGTCGAGCCGCGAGTTGTAGCCCAGCATCTCGTTCCGATACGGCGCGAGCGAGCCATGCGAGCGCAACTTGCGGCAGCGCTCGGCGAGCTGCGGGTCGTTGGTGACGATGAGGCCGCCGTCGCCATACGCGCCAAGATTTTTTGACGGATAGAATGAAAAAGCGCCCAGGGTTCCCAGCGTTCCGACGTATCGCCCTTGAAGACGCGCCTGGGTCGCGGGCGCGCAGGCAGGGGCGGCGCAGCCGACGCACGGCGGCGCGTACCGCGCCCCAAAGGCCTGGGCGGCGTCTTCGACCACGGCCAGCCCGTGGCGCTCCGCCAGCTCCAGCAGCGCGCCCATCGCGGATGGGCGACCAAAGAGGTGAACCGGGAGCAGCGCCCGCGTGCGCGGCGTCAGGCGCGCCGCGACTTGGCGCGGATCGAGGTTGAAGCTTTCGGCCTCGATGTCGGCGAAAACCGGCGTCGCGCCAACCAAGCTGATAGCCTCGGCCGTCGCAAAGAAGGAAAACGGCGTCGTGATGACTTCATCGCCGGGGCCGATGCCGAGCGCCCGGAGCGCAATCACCAGGGCGTCCGTGCCGGAGTTGACGCCGATGGACTGGGCGACGCCCAAGTATTGCGCGGTTTCGTCCTCAAACGCCTCGACTTCCTCGCCAAGGATGAATTGCTGCGAGCCGCACACGCGCTCGAGCGCCGCCTGGAGCGCCGGGCGTAGCGCGCGGTACTGCGGCTCAAGGTCGAGTATCGGCACGAAGCCGGCGGACGCGGTTTCAGGAAACTTCTTCGACAAGCGGCTTTGCCAGCTCGGCGCGCGCGGCGACTTCGTTGAATTCCAGCCCGAAAGCCACGCAGGCCGACTGCACCTCGCGGAGCGTGATGTCGGGCCGACCATACCACTCCCGCGCCCGCCCGACGACATGCGCCGCCTTGCGCAAGGCTTCCTGCTCAGGGGTGAGCGCGCCGCTGCGCTTGAGCCGCGATTTGACCGGCGGCATCACCAAGTGCAAATCCGGGATGTTTGGCTCGGGCGAGCGCCCGCCCTCGGAAACCGGTCCGCCAAGGTGGTCCTGACTGTCCGCGGCTCTGAGAATTTCCACCAGACGGCGGGAAAGCCGGGAGGTGTCCAGTTGCGGCGACGGCGCATGGCGCCCGGCTTCGGCATCCCCTTTGTCGGGCGCTTTGTCGGACGCCGGGTTGTCATGTCCCGGTCGCGCCGCTTCGCTAGGACGCATCGCCGCTGGGCTTGAGCCGGACGGATTCGTCGCCAGCGCGTCGCGCGCCCGCGCTGCCGCCTCCACTTCCTCGAACAAGCTCGCCAGGCGGTCTTTTTCCGACGCTGGCGCGGGCGTCTCGCGGTACATCATCAGGGCCGGGGAGGGCGGCGCCGACGCGGCGCGATCTTGCCGGGCGAAGCGATTCAAAGGCCGCGGCCCCGCTTGGTCGGCGGCTTCCTGACCGAGCGCTTCCGGCGCGGCGTAGAGGCTTTCATACACGGGCAGCAGCGCGGCGGCCAGCAACTCATAGCGGTCGTCTATGTTCTGGGTGTCCAGGATATCGGAAATCGCGCCGAGCGCCTGCCGGAAGCCAAGCTGGACGCCCGACGGCAAATCGTCGGCCAGCGCCGCGCCTTCAAGCTGAAGCCGGCTGTACCACGCCAGCAGCGCTTCCTGACTCGTGACCTGCGGCAGGCGGAGCTGACGCAATAGCGCGACCGCCTTGGCATCCAAGGCGGCGGCGTCCGCTGCGCCGGGCGCCTTCCGCTGGAGCGCCTCCGGCGACGTCTCGCCCGGCGACCGCCCGCGCCCCGCGCGAGCGCCGAGCCGAAAGGCCAGCAGCGCGCCGCCCACCGCCACCACTTGCCCGGCCAGCCCTAACACTGAAAGGAACAGCAGTTGCACTCCGTCGCCCATGGCGCATCTCGCTTCCAAGAAAGGTCCGGCGCAACGCGGAGACGAGGTCACATACGGCAAGTGCAGACGTTGCGCGCCTTCTCTTTCACCCTACATTGCCGCGGCCACCAAGCCAAGTTTCGTTTTGTGACGCTTCACGCGCTCGTTATAGACTTTAGGGCGGCAGGCGCGCGGCGCGCGTCACTCTTACTCCTCGGAGATGCCGTTGTGGTTGCTCAAGTGCTAGATGGAACTCTTGTTGCCTCGAAGCTCGATGCCGAAACGGCGGAGCGTTGCAGCCATTTGACGGCGCGGCGCGTTCAGCCCGGGCTAGCGGCCGTTCTCGTGGGCGACAATCCGGCGTCGCGCACCTATGTGGCGAGCAAGGCCCGGGCCTGCGCCCGACTGGGGCTGCGCTCGGAGGTCATCGCGCTGCCGTCGGCGACGACGACGGCGGAGCTGGTCGCGCTGGTGGCGACGCTCAACGCCCGCGCCGATATGCATGGCATCCTCGTCCAGATGCCGCTGCCGGCGCAGATTGACGCGCAAGCGGTCATCCAGGCGATTGACCCGGCAAAGGACGTGGACGGCTTTCATCCGGTCAATGTCGGTCGCCTGGCGCTCAAGCAGGACGGATTCGTTCCCTGCACGCCGGCGGGCGTCATGGCGTTGCTCGACTACTACGACCTTCCCGCGCGCGGGCGGCGCGCCGTCGTGCTGGGGCGCAGCGCCATCGTCGGGTTGCCGCTTTCGCTGCTGCTGCTGCACCGTGACGCGACGGTCACGGTCTGCCACTCCCGGACGGCCGACCTCGCGGCGGCGGCGCGGTCAGCCGACATCCTGATCGCGGCCATCGGGCGGACGGCGCTGGTCACGGAGGACTTTGTGCGCCCCGGCGCGACGGTGATTGATGTCGGCATCAATCGCGTGACGACCCGCGAGGAAGTCGCGGCCTACTTTGGGGACGACCCGGCCCGCTTGGCGGACATTGAAAAAAAAGGCTACACGCTCATTGGGGATGTCCATCCGCGTCAGGCGGCCGCGCGCGCCGGGCAGGTGACGCCCGTGCCGGGCGGGGTCGGACCGCTGACCATCGCCATGCTGATGCGCAACACGACGCTTGCCGCCGAGCGCGCTTGCCGTCAATGAAGAATGTTTCATAATCGCCGCCATTCGTCGGCGTCCCTCCGCCGCGAAAGGTCGCCCTGGTCCGAGTTGGCGTTTGGCGCGTGGTTATGAAAGGACTTTTTGACGCAAGTTTTCATATTGCGCCCATGCTGGAAAGCGACTTGGCAGCCGTCGTCGAGCTGGAGTGGCTCGCCCGCCTAAGCCACTGGGGATATGAGGGGTACAGGATGGAACTCCGCCACAACCCGCTGGCGGTGATGCTGGTTGTCCGGGGGCAAGCGCCGTTCGTGACCCGCCCGATCTATGGCTTTTTGGCCGGCCGGGTGCAGCTTTCAGCCCGGCGCGACGGGCGCGAGCTGCACATTGCCAACATCGCCGTGTATCCCGAAGCGCGGCGGATGGGGCTGGGGCGGCGCTTATTGAACGAGGCGCTCTACACCGGGCGGCTGTATGGCGCGACAACGGCCTTTCTCGAAGTGCGCCAGTCCAACCAAGGCGCGCAGGCGCTCTATGCCTCGCTGGGCTTCGTCCCCATTGCGCGCAAGCGGGGCTTTTACACCGACCCGCCCGAAGACGGCTTGCTGATGGAAATCGCGCTTTAGGGGTGCCATCGCGCCCGCTTTCCGCGCCGACGCGTCTCCGCCCGCGCGCCGCTTGGCATACAGACTGGCGAGCTTTTAGGATGACGGCGCGCCTGGGCGTCGCCAGCTTCCAGCGCGCGCACTCCACTCGGTCGAATGGAAAGCGAGCTGTCATGACCCATCACGAAATCCAAGAAGCGCTGACCTTTGATGACGTTCTCCTGGTGCCCGCCAAAAGCGATGTGCTGCCTTCGGAAACCGATATGACCACCCGCTTTTCCCGGCGCATCAGCCTCAACATCCCGGTGACGAGCGCGGCGATGGATACCGTTACGGAAGCGGCGATGGCGATTGCCCTCGCGCAGCAGGGCGGCATCGGCGTCATTCACAAAAACATGTCCATTGAAGCGCAGCGCAGCGAGGTGGATAAGGTCAAGCGCTCGGAAAGCGGCATGATTGTCGATCCGGTCACCATGACGCCCGACCGCCCCATTTCAGAAGCCCTCTCGATTATGGCGCGCTTTCACATCTCCGGCGTGCCGGTGATTCGCCCGGAAGACGGTCGGCTCGTCGGCATCCTGACCAACCGCGACTTGCGGTTTGAAACCCGCTTGGAGCTGCCGATTGGGGAAGTCATGACCAAGGATAACCTCATCACCGTCCCGGTCGGCACAACCCTCCAGGAAGCGCGGGGCATTCTGCAAAAGCACCGGGTCGAGAAGCTGCTGGTCGTGGACGACGAGTTTCGACTCAAGGGCCTTATCACGGTCAAGGATATTCAGAAGGCTATCCGCTACCCGAACGCGACCAAGGACGATTTGGGACGCCTCCGCGCCGCCGCCGCCATTGGCGCGACCGGCGACTACCTGGAGCGGGCAGCCGAGCTGATTGCCGCTCGCGTGGACGCTCTCGTCATTGACACCGCGCACGGACACTCGACGCGCGTCATCAATGCCGTCCGCGAAATCAAGCGCCAGTTCCCGAGCGTCGAGCTGATTGCCGGCAACGTGGCGACCGGCGCGGCGACGCGCGAGCTAATCGCCGCCGGCGCGGATGGCGTCAAGGTAGGCATCGGCCCTGGCTCGATTTGCACGACCCGGATCGTGGCCGGCATCGGCATCCCGCAAGTGACTGCCATCCTTGACTGCGCGGATGCAGCGCGCGAGGCGGGCGTGCCAATCATCAGCGATGGCGGCATCAAGTTTTCGGGCGACATCACGAAGGCGCTGGCGGCCGGCGCGGACTCCGTCATGATCGGCTCGCTGTTCGCCGGCACGGACGAAAGCCCAGGCGAACTCATCCTCTATCAAGGGCGGAGCTTCAAGGCCTATCGCGGCATGGGATCGCTTGCGGCGATGAAAGAGGGCAGCCGCGACCGCTATGCTCAGGACGCGGAAACCGTTGAATCAAAGCTGGTTCCAGAGGGCATCGAGGGCAAGGTGCCCTACAAGGGCGCGCTGGCGGCGCTCGTCGCGCAACTGGTCGGCGGCGCGCGCGCCGGCATGGGCTATGTCGGCTGCCGAACCATCGCCGAACTCAAGGCCAACGCCCGATTCGTCAAGATCACGGCGGCCGGGCTGCGCGAAAGCCATGTCCACGATGTCATCATCACGAAGGAAGCGCCGAACTATCGGCTGGAAAGCCTGCCCTAGACCAGCCCGGGGTTCGGCGCGCCGAAAGGCCGCCCCTTTCCTGGGGCGAAGCTTGCGCAAGCAGCCTAGAGCAGCTCGCTCGTCGCAAAGAAGAACGCGACTTCCGACCGGGCGCTTTCCGGCGAATCCGAGCCATGCGCCGCATTTTCCCCGACATCCGTGCCGAAGTCGCCCCGGATCGTTCCCTTGGGGGCGTCCTTTGAGTTGGTCGGCCCCATCAGATCCCGCCAGGCGCGGATGGCGTCTTCCTTTTCGAGCGCCATGACGACAACCGGGCCGGAACACATGAAATCCACCAGCTCGCCAAAGAACGAGCGTTCCCGGTGAACGGCGTAAAAGCCTTCAGCCTGCCGGCGGGTCAGATGCATGAGGCGCAGGCCGCGCAGCCGGAAGCCGGCGTCGGCGATGCGTTGAATGATATGCCCGGCGTTGCCGGCGCGGACGGCGTCGGGCTTGACAATAGCCAGCGTCGTTTCAAGCGACATAACGTGAATCAACTCCATGCGAGCGAGATCAGGCGCTCCACAGCTTAGCCACGCCGCGCCCCGCCCGGCAACCTGAAGCGGCACAGCCAGGATGAGCTGAACGGACGCCGGCTCAGGCCGCGTGACCGATGACTTCGGCGACTTTCGCGCCGATGTCGGCCGGGCTTTCGACGACATGCATCCCGGCGGCGCGCATGGCTTCCATTTTTTCAGCCGCCGTGCCTTTGCCGCCGGCGATGATCGCGCCGGCGTGACCCATGCGGCGTCCGGGCGGCGCCGTTCGTCCGGCGACAAACCCGATGACCGGCTTGGTCATGGACGCTTTGACGAACGCGGCGGCGACTTCCTCGTCCGTCCCGCCGATTTCGCCGATCATGATGACGGCGTCGGTATCGGGGTCATCCTGGAAGAGCCGTAGCGCGTCCACGAAGCGCAGGCCGATGATCGGGTCGCCGCCAATGCCAACGCAGGTAGATTGCCCCAGCCCCAGTTGCGTGAGCTGGTGAACGGCCTCGTAGGTCAGAGTGCCGCTGCGGGAAACCACCCCGACGCGCCCGGGCCGGTGAATGTGCGCCGGCATGATGCCGACCTTGCACTCGCCGGGCGTGATGACGCCCGGGCAGTTTGGCCCAATCAGCCGCGCCCCGCGCTTCGCGACAAAGTCAAACGCTCGCATCATGTCCACCGTCGGAATGCCTTCCGTGATGCAGACGACCAGCGGAACGCCGGCTTCGACGGCCTCCAGGATGGCGTCCGCGCCGAAAGCGGGCGGGACGTAAATGACGCTGACGTTGGCCCCGGTGGCAGCCACGGCCTGCGCGACGGTATCAAAAACGGGAATCCCATCGTGAACCGAGCCGCCCTTGTTGGGCGTCACCCCGGCCACGATATTCGTGCCATAGTCCTTCATCTGGCGGGCGTGAAAAGTGCCTTCGCGCCCGGTGATGCCCTGCACCACGAGACGAGTCTCTTTGCTGACGAGGATGCTCATAAGCGGGATGCCAAGTCCTCGCCGCGCGAGCCGACTAGCCGGGCGGCGGGGCGGGAAAGGACTCAGAGCCTGAGTCGGATGTATTTGAATGGAGAAAGACGAATGTCGTAAATGGTTTTCGTCAGCTCCGCCGTGAAGTCGGCGAGTTCGCGCCGGAGACGCCCGTCATGAAGCAGCTTGCCAGCGCTCCCCTCGGCGCGGTCGAGACGCCCGCGGACGGCGGCGGCGCGGTCGCGCGCCGTCTGAAGCCGCTGACGAAATGACGCCTCCTTGGCCAGGCGCCCAAGCGCGCCCTGCTCGGCCGTCTTTTGAAACGCCTCGAAGCGCGTCAGAAGCGCGTCATAGCGCGCTTGGAGGCTGGTGACGAGCGCCCGCCAAGCCGGGTCGGCGCTGAGCTTGCCCGCCGCGCCGCGCCCGGCTTCGAAGTCGGCGCGCAGGCGGCCGGCGGCTTTCTGGAGCGCCGTCAGTCGCGGCTGTAGCCGGCGGCGCGCGACCGAGGCCAAGCCCGGCCCGGCTCTGAGCGATTGCTCCAGCGCCTTTAGCTCAGTCTGGAAGGTCGCGAGGCGGCCGTCGAGCTCGCTTCGCTTGAGCGCCGCGCCCAGCGTGCCGTCTCCGCGCTCGATGCGGGCTTGAACCTTCAGGAGCGACTCGCGCATCGCGGTCAGGTTCTGGTTGATATCGGCGCTGCGCAGGGCGATGGTGCGCGAGTCGCCTTCCATGCGCCCGGCGATGAAGTCGCCTTCGGCGACGAGCGGCGCGCCGGCGCTGCCGGGGGCGATGTCCACGATGCGATCGGCTAGCGTGCCGTCGCGCCGGAGCGTGGCGACCGCGTCCCGGTGAATCAGTTGGGCGGCGCTGAGTCCGGTCAGCCGGCGGTCAATGCCGAGCGCGACCTGCACCTGCGGGGTGTCGCGCTCGATGCGCCCGCGCACATCGAGCATTTCGACGCGCTCCACCGCGCCCACCTTGACGCCAGAGAGCCTGACTTCCGCGCCCGGCCGCAGCCCATCCACATCGTGGAAAACCGTGTAGAGCATAAAGCGATTGCGCGCCTGATAGGCTTGCCAGGCAACCGCCGCCGCGACAATGGAGAGCGCCAAGACCGCCATCCAAAACGTCCGTCGCTGAGCTGGCTCATGGCGCTCGGCGCTACGGGTCGGCGCGATTTCCTTGATGGGCGCTTCGGTTGGCGGGCGGGAAGGCATGCGGCGGGCACTGGAATGGAGTCAACCGTACGCCGCGCAGCATAGCGCCCTGAGTCAACCCGAGGCAACTGAGCGCCTGACTGACAAAACTTTTCTGGAACAGGTCCGGCGAAACACAGTATAGGTTTGCGTCATGCCTTGGACCGGCTTCGGCTCGGCAGCGCCCGCCTCCCCCCGACCTGCGGCGCGCCGCGCGACTTTCGCAACCATCTTTGCAACTATCATGGAACGTCTGCTTCGCTACTTCTGGTTAGCGGCTTGCGCGGCGGCGCTCGCCAGCGCGGCGGCGGCGCAGGAAAGCGCCCGCCCGCTGCTGGCTCGAACGCCGACCGCCAGTCGCGCCTACATTGTCTTTTCCTTCGCCGGCGACCTCTGGCGCGCGCCACGGGGCGGCGGCGAAGCCATTCAGCTCACCAATCACCCCGGCATCGAGTCAGATCCGCTCTTTTCCCCTGACGGCAGCCTGATCGCTTTCACCGGCCAGTATGACGGCAACACGGATGTCTATGTCATTCCGGCGGCGGGCGGCGTTCCGCAGCGGCTTACCTACCACCCCGACGCGGATCGGGCCGTTGGCTGGACGCCGGACGGCAAGCGCGTCCTGTTCGCCAGCGCCCGGCTGAGCGAGTCGGGCCGGACGCAACGCCTGTTCACGGTAGACAAAGCCGGCGGCCCGGCCACGCCGCTGCCGTTGCCGATGGCGGCGCACGGGAGCTTCGCGCCGGATGGCGCCAAGCTGGCCTACGAGCCAGTGCCGCGCGCCTTTTCCGCTTGGAAGCGCTACCGCGGCGGGCGAGCGTCGTATCTGTGGGTGGCCAACCTGGCCGATTCCAGCGTGACCAAGGTGCCCCGCGGTGACGCCAACGACTTCAACCCGATGTGGATCGGCAAGACGATTTACTTTCTCTCCGACCGCAACGGCCCGGTCACGCTTTTCGCCTACGACCCAACCTCCAACAAAGTGACGCAGGCGCTCAAAAACGACGGGCTGGACATCAAATCCGCCTCGGTAGCGGTCGGCGATGACGACGCCATCGTCTATGAGCAGTTTGGCGGTCTGCACGTCTTCGACGTGAAAAGCGGCAAGCGCGCCCCGGTCGCGATCACGCTCAACGGCGATATGGTTGGCGTCCGCCCGCGCTTTGAAAAGGTCGGCGCGCAGATCGCGAACGCGGCGGTGTCGCCGACCGGCATGCGCGTCGCCTTTGAAGCGCGCGGCGACATCCTGACCGTCCCGGCTGAAAAAGGCACGATTCGTAACCTGACGGCGACGCCGGGCGTGGCCGAGCGCGACCCGGCCTGGTCGCCGGATGGGAAGTGGGTCGCCTATTTTTCCGACGCTTCGGGCGAGTATGAGCTGCGCCTGCGCGAGCAGAGCGGTCTTGGCGAGCTGAAGACCATCAAGCTGGAGCCGTCCTTCTATTATTCGCCGACCTGGTCGCCCGACAGCAAGAAAATCGCTTTCACCGACAAGCGGCTCAACTTCTGGCTCGCCGATGTGGAAACCGGCGCGGTCGCCAAGTTTGACACGGCGCAGCGAGCCGGCGGCGCCGGCTTCCGTCTGCGCGGGCTGGCGTGGTCGCCCGATAGCCAGTGGATTGCCTACACCAAGCCAATGCGCTCGGCCTACAGCGCGGCTTTTGTCTATAGCCTGGAAAGCCAGCAGGCGACGCAACTCACCAATGCGGCCAGCGACGTGACCGGCGCGATTTTTGACCGCAACGGCAAGTATCTCTACTTGCTGTCGAGCACCAACGTCGGACCGGCGCTCAACGGCTTCGATATGTCCAGCTACGCGCACCGCAACGACACCGTCCAGTCGGTGCATGCCGTCGTGCTGCGCAAAGCCGACCCGTCGCCCGTCGCCCCGGAAAGCGACGATGAAAAAGTCGCCGAAGACAAAAAGCCCGGCGACAGCGCGCCGCCCAGCGCGCCCGGCGGCCCCGGGCGACCTGGCGACAAGCCCAAGGAAACGCCGAAAGTCGTCATTGACTTCGACGGGCTGAGCCAGCGCATCGTGGCGCTGCCCATCCCGGCGCGCGCTTTTGTCGGCTTCGGCGCGGGCAAGCCCAGCCTGCTTTACGTGTATGAGTCCGCGTTCGGCAGCCCCGGACTCATCATTCACAAGTTCGATGTCGAAAAGCGCAAGCTCGAAAAAATTCTGGAAGGCGTTTCCAACTTCCAGCCGACGGCGAACGGCGAGAAATGCCTCTACCGGCAGGGGCCGAGCTGGTTCATCGCCTCGCTGGCGGGGCCGATCAAGCCGGGCGAGGGCAAGCTGCGGACGGACGAGATGGAAGTCAAAGTCGAGCCGCGCCTCGAGTGGGCGCAGATGTACCGCGAGGTCTGGCGGCTCGAGCGCGATTTCTTCTATGACCCGACGCATCATGGGCTGGACTTGCAAGCAACGGCGCGGAAATACGAGCCGTATTTGAAGGCGGTGATGCACCGGGCGGACTTGAACTATCTGTTTGACGAGATGCTCGGCGAGCTGAGCGTCGGGCATCTGTATGTGCGCGGCGGGGATGTGCCGGAAGTCAAGCGCGTGCCGGGCGGCCTGCTTGGCGCGGACTATGCGGTTGAAAACGGTCGCTACCGCCTTGCCAAGATTTACGCGGGCGAGAACTGGAATCCGCAGCTTCGCGCGCCGCTGACCGAGCCGGGCGTCAACGTCAGCGTTGGGGACTACATCCTGGCGGTGAACGGCGAAGAGGTCGTCGCAACGGAGGACATTCACCGCTACTTTGAAGGGACGGCCAATAAGCAAATCGCGTTGAAAGTCGGCCCGACGCCGGATGGCGCTGACGCCCGAACGGTCACGGTCGTCCCGGCGGGGAGCGAATTCAGCCTCCGCAATCTGGCCTGGATAGAAGACAACCGGCGCCGCGTGACCGAGCTGAGCGGCGGCAAGCTGGCCTACCTCTGGCTGCCGGACACGGCGGCGGGCGGCTACGCGAACTTCAACCGCTATTTCTTTTCGCAGCTCGACAAGCAGGGCGCGGTGGTGGACGAGCGGTTCAACGGCGGCGGACAGGCGGCCGACTACATCATCGACTACCTGCGCAAGCCGCTGCTAAGCTACTGGGCGGTGCGCGACGGCGAGGACTTCCGCACGCCGTTCGGCACGCTGCCCGGGCCAAAGGTCATGATTGTCAACGAGTACGCCGGCTCGGGCGGCGACCTGATGCCATGGATGTTCCGGCAGTTGGGCATCGGGCCGCTGGTCGGCAAGCGCACGTGGGGCGGGCTGGTCGGCATTGGCGGCTATCCGGTCCTGATGGACGGCGGCACGGTCACGGCGCCGCACTTCGCGTTCTATTCGCCGGAAGGCAAATGGGAAATCGAAAATCGGGGCGTCGCGCCGGACATCGAGGTCGAGCTTGATCCCCAGGCCTGGCGCGCCGGGCGCGATACGCAACTCGAGCGAGCCGTGGCGGTCGCGATGGAAGCCCTGACGAAGAACCCGCCGCCAGCGAAACCGCAGCGGCCGGCGTATCCGAACTACCACCGCAAGCGGTAGCCGACAACGCGCCTGTCCAAGCGCGCGGCAACGCCCGCAGTGAAGCTCGCCCCGGCAGCGCCGCTGTTCGCCGCCGGGGCTTTTTTGTCTTCGCGGATATGGGGCTGGCTTCCGAAACGCCGTCGAGGGAGCTTTTTTGCGCTTCCGCTGGCCGCGCCCTGCTTACAAGCCCCACTTACAATTGGCGGCTTTGCGCAAAGGCGCGGCGGCGTTCAGGTCGCCGAGGCTGACGCCGATTCCAAGACGCGCCAGCCGGGGAGGGCTGGCTTCGCGGCCGCTTCTCATCCGCCGCGGGCGGGAAGCGCGCTTGCTCTTCAAGCGACATCCTCAAATAGGCGCGGCACGATGTCGCCGGCCCGGCCGCGCAGTGAAAGCGTCAGATGCGGCGTCAGATCAGTCGCTTCAGGATTGATTTCAATCACGGCCGCGCCAGCGTCGCGAGCCGCGAGCGGAATGAGCGCCGCCGGATAGACGACGCCCGACGTGCCGATGACCAAGCAGGCATCGCAGCGAGCCGCCGCGATTTCGGCTTCTTCAAACGCGCCCGCCGGCAGCATCTCGCCAAACAGGACGACATCCGGGCGGAGCGGCTCATCGCCATCCCCGCGCGGCGGTAGCGCCGGCAGCGGCGCCGCCGGCAAATCGTAACGCCGGCCGCTGCGCAGGCCGCGCCCGCGCCAGATGTTGCCGTGCAACTCGACCACCCGGGCGCTACCCGCTTTCTGGTGCAGGCCATCCACGTTCTGCGTCACGACCAGAAACTCCGCAAAGCGCTTTTCCGCCTGCGCCAGCGCGATGTGGGCGGCGTTAGGCGAAACGGCCTTGAGCAACGTCCGTCGGTAGTCGAACCACTCCCACGCGGTCGTCAGGTCTTGCTCCAGCAAGCCGATGGACGAGGCAACCGCCGCTGGGATGCCTTTCCACGTCGCGTCGCTGCCGCGAAACGTCGGCACGCCCGACTCGGCGGAAATGCCCGCCCCAGTGAACGCGACGACCCGTTTCGCCTGCGCCAGATACCGTCGCGCCTGCCGGCATTGCTCTTCAGTCATGGCCCTGAGCCGCCTATTGGAGGGTTTCCGCCGAAGCGGGCGCCGGCGACGAGGCCGCTTTGCGGCGGAAAAGACTGGCCAGCTTGCTGGCTGGCCCCTGCCCGGCGTAGAGAATCGCCAACGCCAACAGCGTCCATTCGGAGTAGTTGTACACAAGGAAAATCAGCAGGCCCAGCGACAGCAGCGCCACCTGCGGGTGGCGCGTGTAGGGGCCCAGATCCTTGAAGCTGTTGAAGCGCAGCGTGCTAACCATCAGCAGCGCGAGCGTCACGGCCAGCACGAACAAGCCAAGCGCCCATTCGACCGGCGTGATGACGAACTCCCGCCCAAGCGCTTCATAGTAGGTTTCCTGATAAACCACCGGCAGCGGCGTGAAATGGACGATCGCCGCCAGCAGCCCGGCCGCGGCCGGCGTCGGCAGCCCGACAAAAAACCGCTTGGCGGTTTTCGCCCCGGCGTCCGCCGCCGGCGATTTCGCCGCCTGCACATTGAACCGCGCCAGTCGCAGCGCGCAGCAGATTAAGTGAATAAACGCCGCCCCCCACGCCAGCTTCTGAAAGGCCGGAATGCCCGAAAACCCCCACGTGTAAAGCAACACCGCTGGAGCGATGCCAAAGCTCAGCACGTCGGCCAGGCTATCGAGCTGTACGCCAAACTCGCTCGTGGCGTGAACCAGCCGAGCGATGCGCCCGTCCAGAAAGTCGCACAGCACCGACCAGCCAATGCAGAGCGCCGCCATGTCGAAATGGCGGGTGGCTGTTTCCGGGTCGTTGAGGGCAACGTGCTTGTAGCCTTTCAAGCTCTCGACCACGGCGTAAAAGCCCATGTAAATGTTGACGCAGGTGATGAAGCTTGGCAGAACGTACACGCCCTTGCGCAAGCGGCGACGAGCGAGCCGTTGCTTGGCTTCCGTTTCACGATTCATGTTCACGATTCATGGCGCAAGCTCAGGGCGCAAACGTCGGCAAGGGATGAGTCCGGCGGGCGGATTCGCCCGATGATGGTCGCCCCGCCCACCACGCGCTCGCCCTGCTTGACGCAGAGCGCGACTTCGGGGGGGACGATCAAATCCGTCCGCGAGCTGAATTTGATCAAGCCAATCCGCTCGCCGCGGGCGACGCGGTCGCCAGCTTTCTTCCACTGGACGCACCGGCGGGCGATGAGGCCGGCGATTTGCTTGAGCGTTACCGTGACGCGCTCGCCTTCGAGCGTCAGGATGAACTGCTCGTTGATGAGCGCCGCGTCTTCCCGCAGCGCGCTTTTGAACTGCCCTGGATGGTGCAGCGTCTCCCGGATGACGCCAGCGATGGGCGCGCGGTTGATGTGCACATCCAGCGGGGACAAGAAAATGCTCACCAGCCACGGCGACGCCGGATCGTTCGGCGCCACCGGCGTCAGCCGCGTTATCAGCCCGTCGGCCGGCGCCACCACCAGGTCGTCCCCCGTCGGGATGACGCGCTCCGGATCGCGGAAGAAATACGCCACGAACGCGGCGAGCAGGCCCAGCAGCCCGACCAGCCACCACAGCGGCGGGAACCACCCGGCCAGCAGCGCCAGCGCGGCGGCGACCGCAGCGCACCAGATGAGGTACGGATAGGCTTCCTTGGCCATACGCGACCAGCGACTCAGCGTCCGCCGCGCGCCGTCCGCGAAGCGGTCACCCGCGGCGGCTCGAACTTCACGTTGTGAAATGCGCCGACGCCGGGATAGAGCGCGCTCGCCCCAAGCTCTTCCTCGATGCGCAGCAAGCGGTTGTACTTCGCCAGGCGGTCGCTGCGGCTGGCCGAGCCGGTCTTGATCTGCCCAGTGTTGAGCGCCACGGCCAAATCGGCGATGAAGGCGTCCTCGGTCTCGCCTGACCGATGCGAGATAATGGCCGTGTAGCCGCGCGTCCGCGCCAGCTCGACGGCGTCCATCGTTTCAGTCAGCGTGCCAATCTGGTTGACCTTGACGAGTATCGAGTTGGCGACCTGTTGCTCGATGCCCTTGCGCAGATAGGCCACATTGGTCACGAAGAGGTCGTCGCCAACCAGTTGCACCTTGTCGCCGAGGGCTTTCGTCAGGAGCGCCCAGCCCGTCCAGTCGCTTTCCGCCAAGCCGTCTTCGAGAGAAATAATCGGATACTTGCCAACCCACGCGGCCCAGTACTCGACCATCGCTTCCGGCGTATGTCGCGACTGGTCGGACTTTTTGAAGACGTAGTGGCCGTTTTCAAAAAACTCGCTCGCCGCCGGGTCAAGGGCGATGGCTACCTGCGCGCCCGGCTTGTAACCGGCCTGGGCGATGGCTTCCAGCACCAGCTCGATCGCTTCCTCGTTGGAGCGGAGGCTGGGCGCGAAGCCGCCTTCGTCGCCGACGGCAGTGCTGTAGTTGCGCTTGCGCAGGACGCCCTTGAGCGTATGGAAAATTTCCGCGCCCCAGCGCAGGGCTTCGGCAAAGGTCGCCGCGCCGCAGGGGGCGATCATGAACTCCTGAAAATCCACATTGTTGTCAGCGTGCGCCCCGCCATTGAGGATGTTCATCAGCGGCACGGGGAGCGTCCGGGCGTGCGTCCCGCCGAGATAGCGATACAGCGGCAGCCCAACCGACTGAGCGGCGGCGCGGGCCGTGGCTAGCGAGACCGCGAGGATGGCGTTGGCTCCCAGCTTGCGCTTGTTGGGCGTGCCATCAAGGGCGAGCATTTCTCGGTCAATGCCCTGTTGGTCAAGCGGATCGCGACCGACCAGGCGCTTGGCAATGGTCGTGTTGACGTTGGCGATGGCTTTCTGAACGCCTTTCCCCAAATATCGGCGCTTGTCGCCATCGCGCAGCTCGACCGCTTCGTTTTCGCCGGTTGAAGCGCCCGACGGCACAGCCGCCGCGCCGACGACGCCATTCGACAGCGCGACGTCGGCTTCAAGCGTGGGATTGCCGCGGGAATCAAGAACTTCGCGAGCGTGGATGCGTTCAATGGTGAGTGCCATGGAGGGTGCCTCGGCGCGCAGCCAGACGGGGGATGGTGGGCGAGCCTGCGCGGCAACCAGCGCGCGAAGCGAAGCCAGGCTTTCGAGCTTCCCCGCACACTCCGCAAACTCACTACCGTTGCTGTATCTCTACCCTGGCGGGGTTCGTCAGCCCTTGGACGCGCGGGACCCGAAAGCCTGATAAGCGCTCGCCGAATGACAAGCTTGCTGACTATAGGCAGACCGCCGCGACGTGTCAATCGACGGCTGAAAAGGAGGCTCAAAAGGCGACTGAAAAAAGAAGAAATGGCGCAAGCCTTCGAGCGGCGCGGCGCGACCAAGCGATCAGGCTTGGCGCTTTCTCCCAGCGCGGGCTTTCCAACCCGCGAGTTTCAGTTACAATGCCTGGCTTGTTTCGATGCCGCGCATTGATTCACTTGTCGATTCGCTTGCCACGCCCCACTTACATGCGCTTGTCAATTTGCGTTCTCGCGTTTTCACTGTTTTTTTGGCTATGGTCGAGTTCCGCTTCCGCCCAGTGCAACATGCGCGTGATGGACGCGCGCGAGCTTACCCTTAACGCCGACTTGATTGCTCGGGCGCGGGTGCGCTCCGTCAAAAGCATTCGCAATCCGATGTATGGACAAGTCGCCGTGCTGGAGCTGGTCGAGGTCATTTACGGCGATCCCCGCCGGCGGGAAGCCCGCGTATGGGCGATGAGCGCGACCTATTGCGCCCGCGACGCCTACGCGCCCCAGCAGGAAATGCTGGTTTTCCTGGCGCGCGACCAGACCTCCTTTCACACCGTCAACTGGCAGTACGGTCAGTTTCTGATGACCAACGACACTGTCGAGGACTGGCGTAGCCGCGCCGACGGAAACGGCGTGGCGACGCCGGCGAGCGATGGGCGGCGGCCTGACGCGCCCCTGGGACGCCCGCGCCCCTTCGCCGAGGTCAAGCAGGAAATTCTGACGCTGCTCGAGGAAGCGCGGCGCTCAGTCCGGCGCTAAGCCGCCAGCCCGTCTCAGGAACCGCCAGCCCAGCTCGTCGCCTCTCCAAGGCGGTCACTGCCTGTTGACGCGGGCCTGGAGTCGCCGGGCGTGATTGCGCGCAATCAGCGACAGCCGCAGGTCGCCGGCGAGGCTTCCCAACAAATCGCTTAGCGCCGCCGGCTCGGCGATGCGCTGAGCGTTGAGGTCGACTTCCAGATCGCGCAGCAGCTTCGGCACGTCGAGCGGCTGATATCGGCGCGCCACTTGAATCTGCTCGACCCGCTGATGCTGCGTGACGAGTCCGCGGAAAAAGCGGGCCAGCTCCAGCGCGTCCGGCTGTTGCGTATAGGTAAACGCCACGCAAGCCGGCTTCCCGCTCACGACCAACGTCAGCTTGCTCAGACCCAGATTGGCATGCTTTTCCGAGGGCGATTGGGGCGGCAGCGCCGCGACCTTGGCGGCGAGCTGTTGCAGCCGCGCCAGCGACTCGGGACGCAAGGCGACCGGCGCCCGGATGGGTTCCGGCGCGTCCTGCTCAACATACTCCAGCGTCCCGCGCCCGGCGGCGTCGAGCGCGATGACAATCCGCGTGACCAAAAAGCGCGGCTGCTCAAACTCGTAACGGTATGCCTCGGCCTGAGCGCCGGCGACGACATCCCGCCAGCCGCCGCCCAGCAGCAGGACGAGCGCCAGGGTCATCCCGTATGGTCTCGGCTCGCAGCGCGTTAACTTCACAGCTTGCCTTCGGCGTGCATCCGGCGCAGCGCTTTTTTGTCGAACTTGCCCACGGAGGTTTTGGGAATGCTTTCAACGAAGCGAAACTCGTCGGGAACCCAGAACTTCGCGCAGTGCGCCGCGACCAGGTCATGCAGCTCTTCCGGCGTCGGGCAATCGTCAGCCTGGCGCGGCACGACCAATGCCAGCGGGCGCTCGCTCCACTTTTCATTGGGAACAGCGATCACCGCCGCTTCGAGAACCTTGGGATGCGCCATGATGACGTTTTCGAGGGCGACGCTCGAAATCCACTCGCCGCCGCTCTTGATGAGGTCTTTCGTCCGGTCGGTGATGGTCAGCAGGCCCTTGGGATCGATGGTCGCCACGTCGCCGGTGCGAAACCAACCGTCAGGCGTGAACTGCGCGGCAGCGGAGTCGTCCTTGTAATACGCTCCGACAACCCACGGCCCGCGCACCTGAATTTCGCCGACTGATCGACCGTCCCACGGCAGCGCCTGCCCGTCGTCGCCGACGATGCGCATCTCGACGCCGGCCGGCGCGTAGCCCTGACGGGTCTTGATGGCAATGCGCTCGTCCGGCGAAAGGTCGCTTCGCGCCGTGAGCGTGCCGGTGGAGGTGCCCATGGGCGACATTTCGGTCATGCCCCAGGCATGGACGACCGGAATGCCCAGTTCCTTCTCGTAAGCCTCGATCCAGTTCTTAGGAAACGCCGCGCCGCCGACAATGAGCGCCCGCAGGCTCGACACGTCGAAGCCATGCGCCTTGATGGCCTGATACATCCCAATCCAGAGCGTCGGGACGCCAGCCGCCACGGTCACTTTCTCGTCCTGAATGAGCTGCGCCAGCGCTTCCGGCCGGAGGTGCGGTCCGGGCAGCACGAACTTGAAGCCCAGCGAGGCGCTCAAGTATGGCAGCGCCCAGGCGTTGGCGTGAAACATCGGCACGACGGCGATGACCGTATCGGCGCTGGAAAGCGAAAGCGCGTCGCCGCCCCCGGCCGCAATTGTGTGAATGAACTGCGACCGGTGACTGTAGAGCACGCCTTTGGGATTGCCAGTCGTTCCGCTCGTGTAGCACAGCCCTGCCGCGGCGCGCTCATCGAGCTGCGGAAAATCAAAGGTCTCCGGCTCGTCGCGGAGGAGGTCTTCATAATGCAGCGCATTCGGCAGCGTCGTCTGAAAATTCGGCGGGGCGTTGATGATGATATAGCGCTCGACGCTCGCGAGATGGGGCTGAATGGCTTCCAGCATCGGCGCCAGGCTGGCGTCGGCGAAAATGAAGCGGTCTTCAGCGTGGCGGATGACATAGGCCAGTTGCTCCGGCGCCAGGCGCAGGTTGAGCGTGTGCATGACAGCCCCGTAGCAAGGGACGGCAAAGTACAGCTCGAAATGCTGATAATGATTCCACGCCAGCGACCCGATGCGGTCGCCTGGTTGCGCGCCCAGCCGCGTCAGCGCGTTCGCCAGGCGGCAGACGCGCCGATAGGCGTCGCCGTACGTGTAGCGGAATAGCGAGCCGTCGGGCTGCTTGGTCACGATTTCAACATCGTGGTGGTAACGCCGAGCGCGCTCGAGAAAGTGCGTCATCGTCAGCGGGTAATCCATCATGAGGCCGTGTAACATGGGCGGCTTTTCGCTCCTTGCACAGATTAGCTTGTCTTATACAATTGCCCGTGCCGGCGCTCAGTCCGCGGCGGCACCGCAGGGCAGGCAGCGCGCGCGGCTTCTCGCTCATCGCACAGGCCGCATCTTTGTGTCATTGACCTCGCGTCGCTTACTTTGACTTTTGGACTGCTTTTGGCTTTTCGACCTGCGCGCGATGCCGCAAGCCGCTTGGGCAAGCTATTAGAAAGGCGATGATACTCATGCTCGCAAGGAATTTGAAGTCAAAGCTGGAAAAGAGCGCGCCGGCGGTCGGCGCGCCCAGTTCGCCGGGCAAGTCGCGCATGACGCGCATTATGGCCCTCGCCATTAGCGCCTTGTTGCTGACCGGACTCGCCCTCCCGCCAGCTTGGGCAAGCGATCGCTCGCGATCATCAGGCCCAAATCCCTATGACAAGTTTCGTCGCCTGGATGACCGCGCGCGCTCGCGCGGCGCGCTGTCGCTGCGCGACGAGCTCGCCTTCGCCGAAATGGCCCACCAGGAAATCGCCAAGCAGTATCGCTTTGTCGCCGACCCAGTGATTGTCGAGTATGTCAACCGCGTCGGACGGCGCGTGGCGGAAGTTTCCGGTCGGCCCGATCTGCCCTACCAGTTCTATGTCGTGCAGAACGATCAGATTAACGCCTTCACGCCGGGCGGCGGGCGCATTTACATTCACACGGGGTTGCTCAAGCAGGCGACGACCGAGGGACAGGTGGCCGCCGTCCTGGCCCATGAAGTCGGACATAACGTCGGCTATCATCTCAGCGCGACGCTGCGCCGGGCGCAAACCACCGGGCTGCTGGTCGGCATCGCCGGGGCGATTTTGGGCGGCGGCGCGGCCGGGTCGCTGGCTCAGCTCGGCATCGCGCTCGTCGCCAATGGCACGATGTTCAAACGCTCGCGCGACCAGGAGCGAGAAGCCGATTTTCTGGGTCTCTACGACCTGCACAACGCCGGTTACAACACCGACGAAATGAACAACATGTTCCGCCTGCTCGGCTCGCTGATGCAGCGCAGCCCAGGCGCGCTCGATAAAATTTTCGCCTCGCATCCGCCGCCGGATGAGCGGCTTCAGAACACCCAGCGCGAAATTGCCCAGCACTTGGCCGGCTCCGACCGGCGCGGAACGCGCACCACGCAGGCCTTCATCAATGTGCAGCGCCGCCTGGGCGTGACCAATCGGGCGCTGCCGCCGACGCCGGATGACGAGACCGCCGCCCTGCCGACCGACGTCGCGGGCGACCCATCCGCCCCGCGCGGCAATGAAGTGACCTACGACGACGCCGAGGAAATTTTCTCCCGCGCGCGGATCGCGAATGCAACGCCGCTGCGGGCTGTGCGCGGCGATTTTTTGGGCGGCAGCGTCGGCAGTGACACGGTCATCGCCTACGAGCAAAACGGTCGCGTCGGCGCGCTGGCGGATATCGGCGGTCGCGTCTATCAGCTTCAGATTGAAGACCGCGGGCGAACGACGCCCGCGCTGCCCCTTGCCCCGGATGACGTGTCGGCGGTGGGCATCGCGCCGGTCTCCCGCGGGCGGCGGGCGCAAGTCCTCGTGGTCAGCAAAGGACAAGTCAGCTATGTTTGGGAGTGGACTGGGCGCGGCTTCCGCTACCTGGGCGCTCAGTAACCCTGAATGGTCGGCCGCGCTGGCGGCGCGCAGCATCCCAGGCGAGGCATTTCAGCGACGGGCCATCTCAGCGAGGAAGAGTAAGCATGCCGGAACGACCGAAGAGGCCGGATGCGGCGCCAAGCGCGTCTTTTCGCGAGGAGTTCGAGCTATTTCACCGCCATTTGGTCAAGCATCGGCTCAAGCGCACCTCCCAGCGCGACTTGATCTTGCAAACCTTTCTCGAAACCGAGGCGCATCTGAGCGTCGAGGAGCTTTACGACTTGGTCAAGCGGCGCGACAAAACCGTTGGCTTCACCACGGTCTATCGAACGCTGCGGCTGTTGGTGGAAGCCAAGCTCGCCCGCGAAGTCAACTTCAACGACGGCCGCGCCCGCTACGAGCACGAGTATAAGCACGATCACCACGATCACCTGATCTGCACCGAGTGCGACGCGCTCGTCGAGTTTTTCAGCCCTGACATCGAGCGCCTGCAAGAGGAAATTGCCGGCCAATACGGCTTTGTCATTTCCGACCACAGCCATCGGGTGTTCGGGATGTGCAAAGCCCATTACACGAACAGCGATGACTACCCCCCGTATTGTCGCAAGCGCCCCGGCGCGACTTCGGGAGGGGAGCGCCGCTGACCTGGCGGGGTCGGCGGACTGTCTGCGCGGCATGTTCGTTTCTTACGCGCCCGGCTATTTCGTGGACATCGGCGACGCGCATGCGTTCCCGATGCGCAAGTTTCCGCTCGTCTATGAGCGACTCATCAGCGACCGCGTCCTCGCGCCGAGCGAAGCGGTCGCCCCAAGCCCGGCGCGGGATGAGGACATTTTACTGGCGCATACCCGCGATTACTGGACGCGCCTCGCCGCCGGGCGACTGACGGCGCGCGAAATCCGGCGGCTGGGCCTGCCGTGGTCGGAAGAGCTGGTGACCCGCTCGCGGCTGGCGACGCAAGGCACGCTCAACGCCGCTCGCCATGCCCTGGCGGATGGCGTCGCGGGCAATCTCGCCGGCGGCACCCACCATGCCTTTCCCGACCATGGCGAGGGCTTCTGCGTCCTCAACGACATCGCCGTGGCCGTTCGCGTCCTCCAGCGCGAGGGCGATGTCGAGCGCGTGGCGCTCATTGATTGCGACGTGCACCAGGGCAACGCCAACGCGGTCATTTTCGCCGGCGAGTCGGACGTGTTCACGTTCTCGATGCACGGCAAAAACAACTACCCGCTGCGCAAGCCGCCGGGATCGCTCGACATCGAGCTTCCCGATGGCCTGACAGACGCCCCGTATCTCGAGATCGTCCGCGAGCAGGTGCCCCGGATATTGAGGGAGTTTCGCCCGGACTTGGCGTTTTATCTAGCCGGCGTCGATCCCTACCGTCATGACCGCTTTGGGCGCTTGGCGCTCTCTCTGGAAGGGCTGATGCGGCGGGATGAATTCATTCTGCGCGCCTGTCGCCGGGCCGGCATCCCGGTGACGATCACGCTCTCCGGCGGCTATGCCCGCGACCGGCAAGACACGGTCGAAGCGCATTGCAATACCTACCGCGCCGCGCGCGAGGTCTTTGGCTAGCGGCGCGGGCTTTTCGCGGGTTTTCAGCGCGGGGTTTTCAGCGCGGGCTTTTCAGCGCGGGCGCTGCTTGGGGTCGAGTCGCTCGCGCAGCCCATCGCCCAGCAAATTGAAGCCCAGCACAGTCAAGGCGATCATCGCCGCCGGGAAGACGGTCATGTGCCAGCCGGAAGCGAAGTGCGTCCGGGCATCGCTGAGCATCGCGCCCCAGCTTGGCGTCGGCGGCGGGATGCCCAAGCCCAAAAAGCTGAGGCTGGCCTCGGCCAGGATGGCGCCGGCCATGCCAAGGCTGGCCTGCACAATCAGCGGCTGGATGGCGTTGGGCAAGATGTGCCGAAACAGAATGCGCGCGTCGCTCGCTCCCAGCGCGCGGGCGGCGGTGACGAAGTCATATTCCCGCACCTTGAGCGTCTGCGCCCGAATCAGCCGGGCGTAGCCGACCCATCCAATCGCGCACAGGGCGAAGATGAGATTGGCCAGGCTCGCCCCGAGAAAAGCGACCGTGGCAATCGCTAGCAGTATGCCGGGAAAAGCCAGAAACACGTTGAACCAAAAGCCGGCGATGACGCGATCCGCCCAGCCTCCGACATAGCCGGAGAGCAAGCCCAACAGCAGGCCGACCGAGGCGGAGATGGCGACGACAATCACGCCGACGGTCAGCGAAACCCGCGCGCCATAGACCACCCGCGCCAGTATGTCGCGCCCGTTTTCGTCGAGTCCCATCGGATGCGCCCGGGATGGCGGGTCAAAGCTCCGCTCGAGGTCCTGAAAGGTCACTTGCTCCGGCGCGATAAAGAGCGGGCCGGCGAGCGCCGTCAGCGCCAGCGCCGCCACGATGGCTAATCCAATTTTTCCAGCAAGATTCATGGCGAGCTTCTAAAAAAACGGCGGAAACAAGCTGTTGCTCATCGCCCCGGCAGACAAACTTCGCTACCATAGGTGGCCACTTCTCTTTTTGTTGGGTGGCGACGCCGGTCGCGGCAGCTCGGCTGGCGCGAGAAAGGATGCATGCGAGCCGTGAACGATACCAGATTGGAAATCATCCCGCTCGGCGGACTTGGCGAGTTCGGAATGAACTGCATGGTCATGCGCTACGGCGAGGACATCATCGTGGTTGACGCCGGGCTGATGTTCTCCGAAGTCGGTCACTTTGGCGTGGACTCGATGACGCCGGACTTCACCTTTCTTGAACGTCACCGGGAGCAGGTTCGCGCCGTCATTCTCACGCACAGCCACGAAGACCACATTGGATCGCTCCCGTTCCTGCTCCAAAAGGTCAATGCGCCGGTGTATGGCACGCCCTATACGCTGCGGATCGTCGAGCCGCGGCTGGAAGAGCGCCGCCTGCTAGCGTCCGCCGCGCTGCGCTCGGTTCAGGCGGGCGACAGCATTCAGGTCGGGGCGTTTTCAGTTGAATACATCCGCGTCTCGCATTCCACGGTAGACTGCTGCGCGCTGGCCATCACGACGCCCATCGGAACCGTCGTTCACACGGGCGACTTCAAGTTTGACGCCACGCCGGTCTGCGGCGAGCCAATTGACGTCGACCGGCTGCGCGAGCTTGGTCGGCGGGGCGTGCTGGCTCTGTTGTCGGATTCGACGAACGTCGAGCGTCCTGGCCAAATGCCCTCGGAGCGGGTCGTGATCCCGGCGCTGGAGGACATTTTCGACCGGGCCGCGGGACGCATCTTCGTCAGTTGCTTCGCGTCCAGCATCCACCGCATCCAAATCATCTTCGACCTGGCGCGGCAGTTCGGGCGGCAGGTCGTGGCGGTCGGGCGGGCGATGGAGCGTAACATCGAGCTGGCCGAGCGCACGGGCTTCCTTGACACGGCGGGCGCGCTCGTCAGCGCCAAGGACTTCAAGCGCTTTGACCCAAGCGAAATCGTTGTCTTGGCGTCGGGCTGCCAGGGCGAGCCAATGGGCGCGATGTGGCGCATCGCCGACCGGAGCCACCGGCAGGCCTGGATGGACGCCGGCGACACCGTGGTGCTGTCGGCGCGTCAAATTCCGGGCAATGAAAAAGCCATCTCGAAGCTCATCAACCGCTGCTATCGCAATGAAGCGCCGGTCATTGACTCCACCCAGGCGCGCATCCATGTCTCGGGGCACGGCGCGCAGGAAGACCTGCGACTGATGCTTGAGGCGGTGCGCCCAAAGTACTTCATCCCCATTCACGGCGAATACCGTCAGCTTTATCGGCACAAGATGTTCGCCTGCCAGACGCTGGGCTATGCGCCCGACCGCGTGATCCTGATTGAAAGCGGCGACGTCATCACGCTGGACGGCGAGACGGCCCACATCGGCGACAAGATTGCGGTCAACCGGGTGTACATTGACGATACCTGCTCCCTTGAGCTGGATGAAACCCTGCTGCGCGACCGGCGCCGCCTCGCCTATGAAGGGGTTATCATTGCTGGCATCGCGGTCGAGGAAGCCACCGGAAGCTTGCTTGGCCCGCCCGAAATCACGACGCGCGGCTATCTTGGCGTGGACGGCGACGAAGAGGAAATCGCCGAGCTGCGCGATGTCATTGTCTCTGCCGTGGAGGCGATTCCGCCGCGGGAGCGCGTCAATGGCGACAAGGAGCGCTTCCAGGAACACTTGCGGCTGGCGCTCAAGCGCCACATCATGCGCCTGACCGGTCAAAAGCCGGCGATTGTCCCGCTGGTCGTCGCGGTCTGATGACGGCGGCCAGGGGTCAAGCCGTCTGCGCTTTCCAAAGCGGGACAGAGACTATGCCGGAAGCCACGCGCTCGCTAGCCGATCAAGCTCCCGACTCCCTGCCAGACCTCTTTGCGGAAGTCGCCGTGCCCGCCGCGGTGAGGCGGACTTACGCCTACCGCGTCCCGCCGCGCTATCAAGCCTGGGCTGCGCCGGGCTGCCGCGTGGTCGTCCCGTTCGGACGCCAAACGCTGATCGGCTATGTCGTCGCCGTCAGCGAGCGGCCGCCGGACCAGGTGAACCCCGGCGACCTCAAGGACATCCTCGACTGGCTCGACGAGACGCCCGTCATCAATGCGGAGATTCTGGCGCTGACGCAGTGGGTCGCCGATTACTACTATGCGCCGTGGGGCGAAACGCTGAAAGCGGCGCTGCCGGCCGGACTCGATGTGGCTCTCGAAGAATGGGCGATGCTGACGGAAGACGGGCGGGCCGCGCAGGCGCGCCGCCCGCCCGCGCCTGCATCCGCGCCGACGCGCAACGAGCGCTTTCTCGACTGGCTGGCCGAGGTTGGCGGCGAGAGCGCGCTTGAGGGGCTGCCGACGGATCGCTTCGGGAAGCATCCGCGGCAAGTCGCGCGCGACCTCGAGCGCGCCGGCCTGGTGACGATTGCCGCGCGACCGACGCAGGCGCGGGCGGGCGCCCGGCGGCGGCTCGTCGCTCGCCTGCTGACGACCCCGAAAAAGCCCGTCTCGCCGGGGCAAGCGCGGGTGCTGGAGCAGCTCCGGAAAGGCGCGGCGGAAGCCGTGGCCGACCTGGCCATGCGCGCTGAAGTCAGCCCCTCCGTCATTCGTCAGATGGCCAAGCAAGGCCTGGTCGAGATTATCCCGGAGACGGTTCGACGCAACCCGCTCGCGCACCTGGCCAACCTGCCGGCCGCGCCGCCCCTCGCTCTAAACGACGCCCAGCGCCAGGCCTGCGAGGCGATCCTCGCGGCCCATGACGCCGGCAAGTTCCACACGTTCTTGCTCCACGGCGTGACGGGCTCAGGCAAGACGGAAGTTTATTTGGAGGTTATCGACGCCGTCCTCAAGCGGGGCGGCTCAGCCCTGATGCTCGCTCCGGAAATCGGACTGACGCCCATGCTGGCGCGGCGGCTCATCCAGCGGTTCGGGTCGCTGGTGGCGCTGCTGCACTCCTCGCTTTCGCTCGGCGAGCGCGTGGACGAATGGGAGCGTATCCGCGCCGGCGAGGCGCGGGTCGTCATTGGCACGCGCTCGGCGGTGTTCGCGCCGCTGGTCAACCTGCGCCTGATCGTCGTGGATGAGGAACACGACAGCTCCTACAAGCAGTCCGAGGGCGCGCCGCATTACCACGGGCGCGATACGGCGATTCTGCGCGCCAGTCGGCTCGACTGCCCGGTGATTTTAGGCAGCGCCACCCCGGCCATTGAAACCTTTCAGCACGCCCAGGCTGGAAAATACACGCGCTTGACGCTGCCGCAGCGCATCGGCAACCGCCGCCTCCCCGAAGTGACGCTGGTGGACATGCGCGAAGTTTTCAAGCGCCATAAGGCGCCGCGCTTCATTTCGGACGAGCTGCAAGCTGCCATCAGTGAAACCTGCGCCCAAGGCGAGCAGGCGATGATCCTGCTCAACCGGCGGGGCTTCGCGAGTTGCTGGCTGTGTCGGGAATGCGGCTTCGTGGCCGAGTGTCCGCACTGCTCGGTAACGCTGACCTACCACCGGAGAGACCACTATCTGGCTTGTCACTACTGCGGCTACACCGCGCCGCCGCCCAGCGTCTGCCCGGAATGTCGCGGCGAGGGGATCGCGTATGTCGGCGAAGGCACGGAGCAGCTCGAAACGCGCCTGCGGGAGTTGTTCCCGACGCTCTCTATCGCTCGTCTGGATCGGGACACGACCCGGCGGCGCGGCGCCTTCGAGCGCATCTTCAACGACTTCGCTTCGGGCAGCCTTGACATCCTAGTTGGCACGCAGATGATTGCCAAAGGGCATGACTTCCCGAATGTCACGCTGGTGGGCGTGGTCTCGATTGACGCGGGACTGATGATGCCGGATTTTCGGGCGCCGGAGCGCGCCTTCCAGCTCATCGCGCAGGTAGCCGGCCGGGCCGGGCGCGGCGACCGCCCCGGGCGCGTGATCGTTCAAACCTATCGCCCTGATCACTACGCCCTGGTCGCCGGGTGCAAGCAGGACTACGCAGCCTTTTTCGAGCAGGAAATCATTCAACGGCGCGAGATGTATTACCCGCCCTTCTGCGTGCTCGCCAATATCATCATCCGCCACGAGCGCGAGCTGGAGGGGCAGGCGATCGCCGAAAAGGCGGCGGCCATCCTGCGCTCATCGCTCGGGGACGCCGCCCTGGCCCGGGACGGGCAGAGCGACAAATACGCCTTGCGCGCGCTGGGGCCGGCGCCGGCGCCGCTGGCGCGGCTGCGCGGCGAGCACCGCTTTCAGATTCTGCTCAAGGCGCGGCAGCGCCGCCGCCTGCGCCAGGCGCTGGAGCGACTCTTGCCGGAACTGACCGACACTGAGCGTCGCCACCTGTTCATCGAGATTGACCCGCTCGACCTGATGTGAAGCGCGGAGCGTAACGCGCTCTCCGTCCCAGCCTTTCAGCCATGTCGAAGATTCGCATTTTGCCGGACTCCGTCGCCAATCGCATTGCCGCGGGCGAGGTCGTCGAGCGTCCCGCCTCAATTGTCAAGGAATGCCTCGAAAACGCCCTCGATGCCGATGCGCGGCAGATTGACATCGCCATCGAGCGCGGCGGCAAGGAGTTCATTCGCATTCGAGACGACGGCGAAGGCATGACGCGCGATGACGCCCTTCTGGCCTTTGAGCGTCACGCGACCAGTAAAATCCGCGCGGCGGAAGACCTCGCCAAGATTCAAACCTTCGGCTTTCGCGGCGAAGCCTTGGCGGCCATCGGCTCGGTCACGCGCATCACGCTCACGACGAAGCCGCGCGGCGCGACCTGCGGCACGGAGGTCTCAATCGAAGGCGGAAAAGTTCGCCACGTCCGCGACGCCGCCGCGCCGGGCGGCACGGAAATCATTCTGCGCGATCTGTTCTTCAATCTGCCGGCCCGGCGCAAGTTTCTCAAAACCGACGCTACGGAGGCGTTTCACATCGTCAACCTCGTCACGCACTACGCGCTGGCCAACCCGACGCGCGGCTTCCGCCTCGAGCATAACGGACGGCAGACGCTGGGCGTCACGGCGACGACCGACTTGCGGGCGCGCGCCTACCAGCTTTTTGGCGCGGGCTTGCTCGACAGCCTGGTTCCGATTGACTTCGCTCAGGATGACGTGGTCGTTCGCGGCTTCGCCTCGCGACCGCACATCCAGCGGACCAGCCGCGACGGGCAGTATCTCTTCGTCAACGGGCGCTTCGTCCGCGACAAGCTCCTCGGGCGGGCGCTTTCCGACGCCTACCGGAACATCTTGCCGCCGGGCGCTTTCCCAGCAGCGATGCTCTTCGTGGAGGTGCCGCCCGAAGCGGTCGATGTGAACGTTCACCCGCAGAAGACCGAAGTTCGCTTTCGAGCGCCGCAGCGGGCGCTGGAAAGCGTCGTGGCGGCGGTGCAGCGAGCCCTTGGCGCCGCGCCCCGCTTCGCGCCCTTCCCAGCGCGGCCGGCATCGCCCCCGTCCCGAACGGACGCCGGCGCGCCGCCGCCCAGCCCAGCCGCCGTACAGGCCGCGCTCAGCGCCTTCGCGCCAGAGCCGCCGCGCCCGCCGGAGCCGCCGCCCATCTCGGACGGCAAAGGCGAGCGGCAGCCGCCGCCTTTTTTCGCCGCGCCGCCGCCCCTGGAATCGGCCCCGCCGGCGGATGGCCGGGCGACGGAGGACGCGGCGGCGCAGCGTCTCAGCGCCATTCTGGGCGGGCGACCCCGCGCCCGCTGCGCCGGCGCCACTCGCTCGGCGGGCGCGCCGGCGGCAGGCGCCCGAGACGCCCGCCGGGCCGACGTCCGGATTTTAGGGCAGATTCATGATAGCTACATTGTGGCGGCCGATGCCGACGGGCTGCTGCTCATCGATCAGCATGTGGCGCACGAGCGGATTTTGTTCGAGCAGCGCGCGCGGGCGCTGCTGGCCCGCGAGGTCATCACGCAAATGTTGCTGACGCCCCTCGTCGCCGACTTGTCCCCGGCGCAGGCGACGGCGTTCGACGCCATTGCCGACGAGCTGGAAGCGGCCGGCTTTCGAGCGACGCGCCTGGCCGGGCGAACCGTCGCCATCCAGGGCGTGCCGGCCGACTTGGCGGCTGAAGACGCCCACAGCTTGCTTGCCGAGCTGCTCGACACCCTGGCCGCCGAGCGCCAGGGCGTTTCGCGCGAGCATTTCCTGCGCGAGCTGGCCGCTGGCCTCGCCTGTCGGGCGGCGATCAAGATCAACCTGAGCCTGACGCCGGAAAAGATGACCTGGCTGGTGGACGAGCTGTTTCAGTGCGCGCAGCCAACCAACTGCCCGCACGGGCGGCCGATCATCCTGCGCTTCGACCTGCCGATGATCGAGCGCGGATTCAAGCGAATCTAGAGCGGTCGCGCCGCTCCAGAACAGTCGCGCCGTTGAGGGGGGGGGCGCTACTCGGCCGCGACGATGCCGGGGCGCTTGAGGGTTTCGATGTATCGCTTGATGCCGTCGCACAGCGAATCGGCGATGCTCTGCCGAAACTCGATGGCGCGCAGGGCCTCGCCGTCCTTGGGATGGCTCAGGAAGGAGACTTCCGTCAGGACGCTGGGCATGTTCGCGCCCAGCAAAACCACGAACGGAGCTTTCTTGACGCCGCGATTGAAGCCGGCGGTCGGGCTGATGCGCCCCAATCCGGAGACGAGGCTCGACTGAATGCTCTGGGCGAACGTTCGCGACTCGGTCACGCGCGTGTCGGTCACGATGCGCTGGAGCAGCCCTTGCAGCTCTCCGGCGCTGCGCGACGTGGTGGCGTTTTCGCGGGTCGCCACGTCGAGCTCCTCCTTGGTCGCGTCCAAGCTCAGGAAGTAGGTTTCCACGCCGCTGGCCAGGGGCGTCGGGCTGGAGTTGAGGTGAATGGAAATGAACAAATCGGCCTGGCGAGCGTTGGCAATCGCCGTGCGCTCTTCCAGCGGCACGAAGCGGTCCGTATCGCGCGTCAAGACCACCTCGACGTCCCTCAGCTCGCGCTGAATGGCGGCCCGCAGGCGCAGGGCGATGTCGAGCGCGATATCTTTCTCGTACATCCCGTCCCGCCCAATCGCGCCGGTGTCCGAGCCGCCATGGCCGGGATCGACGATGATGCGCTTGACCTTGAGGCCAAGGGCGCGCATCAGCGAGCCGGTCACCGCTTCCGACGCCGGCAGGGACGGCGCCTCCGCGACCAGCGACGGCTCTTCGGCAATCGGCTGCGCCCCGCGCACATCCGCGACGAGGCGCGCCGGATTGTCAAGGGCGAAGATGGCGAAGTCGCGGAGACGGGCGCACTCTATCCGAATCTCGACCGCCCCGTCCCGACTGCTGAGTCGGATGTGCCGCAGCATCCCGCCGGATGACGCGAGGCTTTGCGTCGGCGTCACCAGCGGCGACAGCCTGGCCGACGGGAGCTTAATGATGAGCGCCGTCCCCTCGACGCGCCGCTCATAGGCCGCGCCCACGCTCAAGTCGAGGATGACCCGCGCGTAGTCCGGTCCCGAAAAATGCCGAATTTGGCTGATGGTCGCAATCCCGGCGGCGTCTTCTTCGGAATGCGCCTCGGCCACGTCGCGCGGATGCCGCTCTCCGGCCGTGGCCCGCAGGCGCGCCACGCAGGCGACCGCCTCGCGGGCGCTGACCGACTGGGGAAAGCGGAGAATGATTTCGCGGTACGCCTGCTCGGCGGCATCCGGCGCGTGCAGATCGCGCTCGTGAATGCGCGCCACGCCGACCAGCGCCCGCACCAGGAACGGCCCTTCCGGGTAACGCCGCAACACGCTGTCGTAGCTGTCCAGCGCGGCATAGAAGTACCGCGGCTTGTCGAAAAGCTGGGCCATCTCGCGGAAGATTTCGGCCCGCGCCACAAGCGCGGCATCGCCCGTCACGGCGGCGGCATCCAGGGCGATGGCGCGGGTATAGACATCCGCCAGCGCCAGATACTCGCTCTCTTCGCGGGCGGCGGGCGGGCGGCTATACAACGACTGCGCCAACAGCGTCGCCCGGTGCATCAGCTCATCCGCGGCGGAGAGCGTCGGCGTCGCCTGCGGGTGCGCCTGGTGCTCGCGCAGCGGGGCGAGCAAGACGAGCAAAAGGCTGAGCAGGAGCGAGTAACACAGCCTGAGCGAACGTTTCACGGCGCATTCCCTCGGTGGCGACGATGACCGGCAGTTCCAAAATCGCCGGACATTTCCCTGGCAGAGGCAAAACCTAACTTGTGACCGTGGCCAACCTCAAGCATAGCACAGCCCGCCATTCGGCCAATGCCGCAATACCGCAAGAAGCTGCGCCGATACTGGAGAAAGCCGCTCGCCCATCCGTTCCTTGCCGCTATTCCTCGCCGCGGCTCTTGCCTGGCCAAGGCGCGGCGCCCGCCTGGCCGCTCGGCGCTACCGCGGCGGCGGAAGCCGCTCCGCGAGCGATTCGTTGAGCACCCGCCCGACCGCGCCGTTGGGCGCGGCGATCCCCAGCAGCGCGGCCAGGGTCGGCGCGATGTCCGACGGGCTGGCTTCCGTCAGATAGCGTCCGGCCCGGATGCCCCGCCCCATCAGTGACAGCGGCACGTGCGTGTCATACGGATGGGGCGTGCCATGCGTGGCGGCGACTTTGTAAAGCTCATCTCCAAAGAAGCAAAACGGCTCCGGCACGAGAAACACATCGCCGCCGCGCTGCGGGTGAAACGCCATCTGCACGCGCTGGGCGATGGGCGTTCGCGGCAGCGCGCCGGATAGAATTTGCGTCCGCGTGAAGGCGGCGGCGATCCCGCCGACGCCCAATGCGGCTTCCGCCGCGACCCGCTCGACGTCCGAGCGATCCAGCTTCTTGTCGGCCAGCGTCGCGAGGTCAAAGTAAATCGATTCGGCTGAAAACCCGGCAAACCATGCCCCTTCCCCAAACTTGGCGTCCAGGGCGCGCTTGATGGCCACGGCGACCTGCTCGAAAGGGATTCGGCGGCTGTTGAGCCGCTGCCGCGCGGCATACTCCGGCACGGGCGCCACGCCATGGTCGGCCGTGAGAAAAACGAGCGTCTTATCAAGCCCTACCTTGCGGTCAATCAGGTCGAGCAAGCGCGCCAGGGTTTGGTCGGTGCGCACGGTCATGTCGAGCGCCTCGTGGCTGTTGGGCCCGAAGGCGTGTCCCGCGATGTCGTTGGCCGAGAAGCTGATGGCGAGGAGGTCGGGAATGGCGTCCGCGCCGAGCTTCTCGCCCTCAATGGCCGCCGCGGCGAAGTCGACAAGATAATCATTGGCCCAGGGCGTCATCGTGAAATCGTCGTAGAAGCGCGCATTGGGCTTGTCGCCGCGCCCGACCACGTGCGGGAAAGCGGGGCCGCCGCCGGCGAACCGCCCCTCATAGGGCGCGTCATCCGCGTCGCAGCGGTCATAGGCGCTTTGCGGCAGGGCTTTTTCCCACGTCTTGCCAAACCACTGGTCGGGGATCCGGCGGGCGTTGAAGCTCGTCGCCCAAGCGGGCAGCTCCTTCAAGTAGTAGGAGCTGGTCTGCATCTGGCCGCGCTTGTCATCAAACCAATAGGCGGCGTCGGCGGCGCGCCCGGCGGGCAAGATGGCGCCGCGATTCTTGAGCGAGACGCCGATGACCCTGGCCCGCCCGCCAGTCGCGCCCTTGAGCTCATCGCCCAGCGTCGAAACCAGCAACCGGCGGGGCGAAGCCCCTTTCCCTTCCGGCACGCCGGTCGTCTCGTCGTCGGTGATGCTCTCGATTGACTTGCCGGTTTCGCGGTCATACCACTTGTTTCCAATGATGCCTGTGACGGCGGCCGTCGAGCCGGTCGTGACGACGGCGTGGCCCGGCGCGGTGTAGGTGCAGGCATGGAGATAATGGGCGTTGGCGAAGTAAGCCCCCTTCGCTTTGAGGCGCTTGAAGCCCCCTTCGCCAAAAAGGTCGTCGAATCGCTCCAGATAATCGGCGCGCAACTGGTCAACCACGATCCCCACGACCAGCCGGCACTCGCTGGGCGCGGGAGGCAGCGGGCGGCTTGCCGCGCAGGCGGCCAGCTTGGGCAGGCCCGCAAGCGGCAGGATGACGACCGCCGCCGCGCAGGCGGCCAGTCTTCGGCTATAGGACAGGCTTCGGCAGTATGAGCGGCAGTATGAGAGGCGCATGCGGATTCCTCGGTCAGCAAAACGTCGCCAGACTTGGGCGGGACGGATGTGCCACGCCTGGCAAGGCTTTGCAAGGCTGAGCCGAGCTTGTGACGCAAATGTGTCGCGCCGGGCGGCAGGCGCGAAAAACTTTCCCGCCCAAAACTTCATCCCCCTGGAAGAGTGTGCTTTTATTCACCAATCAGCTATCCTTCCCCTGCGCGTCCACATCCTGACCTGAATCGCGGCGCCCGCCCGCGAAAAAGCCCGCTATGAGCGCCACCGCCACGGCTCCTGCGCCGGTCGCCGCGACCCAGCGCCAAGAAATCGTCAATCGGCATGCCATTCTGGAAGCGATTCGCGCCATTTCGGCCATCGAGGAGCTGGTCGAGCGCGAACCGGGTCAGGGATACAAGTTTGGCGTGGACCTGGAAGTGTCAGTCTATGGACGCAACTACGGCCCAGGCAAGAAGGTCGGCCCCTACATTCGGATGTATGACTACCCGCCGGGACTGGAAGTCGTCCGGCAAGGCGACTGGGACACCAACACCTTCTACATCGTCGTCGCCGGCGCGGCGGAAGTGTTCGTGACCGGCGTCGCCGAGCCGGTGGCGATTTTCGAGCCGGGCAAGCCCTTTGGCGAGATGGGCGTCCTGGCCGGCGCGCCGCGCAGCGCGACGGTTCGCGCCCATCGCCAGCGCGGCGCGCGCCTGCTCGAGGTGCAACGCCCGGCGCTGCGCGTCCTCCGCAAGCTCAGGAAGTTCGGGGCGGCGCTTGACATCGCCTATCGCAATAACGGCCGCGGCGCGGCCGTCAGCGAGCTTCAGATTTCAGACGAACTCAAAAGCAAGCTCGCTGACATCGCCGATTTCCGCCTCGTGGCGCGCGGGCATGTCCTCGCCGGAGAGGGCGAGCCGATTCGCCGCCTGCTGTTTATCCGCGACGGGTGGGTCAAGCGCGCTAGCCAGACGCAAGTCGGCGCAACGACGGACTACCTCGGGCCGGGCTACATTTTGGGCTTCAACGCCCTGACCGTCCGCGACGCGCGGTTTCCCTACCGCGTCGTCGCGATGAGCCGAACGGAAACGCTCGATATTTCGCTCGACGCCCTGCGCCGCGACCCGCAACTGCTCGAAGGTCTCAAGGCCGCCCTGGGCGTGGCCGGCGAGGTTGGCACTCCGCTCCAGCCGGCCAAGGAACTGGCATTCAACCCGGCGGTCAAGCGCGCGCAGGAGCGCCTGCTCGACCGGGGCCTCGCCGATGCCAACAACCTGCTGCTGATGGACATGGACCTGTGCATCCGGTGCGGCAACTGCTCGCTCGCCTGCCACCAGATTCATGGGCAATCCCGTCTCAAGCGAACGGGCATTCACGTCTTGCGCCCGCGCGCGCCGATGCAGCCAAAGCTCGACCAGTCGCTCCTGATGCCGGCGGTATGCCTGCACTGCAAGGACCCGGAGTGCCTGACGGGGTGTCCGACCGGGGCCATTGCGCGCTTCGAGGGCGGGCAAGTGGACATCCTCCCCAGCCTGTGCATCGGGTGCAGCGATTGCGCGACGCAGTGCCCCTACAACGCGATCTCGCTTATCCCGCGCAGCGAGCTTAAGAAATCCCCGGCCAAGCCGTCCGCCAAAGCGGCGCCATCCAAAAACGGCAAGGGCGCCCCGAATAAAGGCCCGGACGCCGCGCCCGAGGCAACGTCGCTCGACCCATTCGCGACCTTCGGGCTGCGCTTCGATCCCAAGCCCGCCCCGGTGACGCAGGACGAGGACCTGGTCGCCATCAAGTGCAACCTGTGCAATAACACGCCGCTCAATCCCAAGGATGCGACCGGCAAGCCGGCTTACGCCACGCACAAGTACAACTGCGAGGAAAACTGCCCGACCGGCGCGCTCAAGCGCGTCAAGCCCGCCGCGTACTTCAATGAAATCGCCCAGATTCACGGCCCGGCGTTCCGCCGGGTAGGCGAGATGATCGTTGGCAATCGCTTCGGCCACGCCGATCGGGCGAAGACGCTGGCGCATGCGTTCGGCATCGGGCTGACGCTGGCGCTCTGCGGCGGGACAATGGCCGGCATTGTCCAGTATGGGCTGGGCACGCCGCTCTTCAAATCGGACTGGTTCAACTTCCGGTGGATCACCGGGCTGGTCGGCCTGGCCGGCATCGTCATCGTGATGCTCTATCCCGTCCGGCGGCAAATGTGGCGCCGCCGCGCCGGGGCGCTCAAAACGTGGATGCTGGCGCATGCCTACGCGGGCGTCGTCGCCGGCATCGTGTTGCTGCTCCATGGCGGGACGAATCTCGGCGGTCCCGTCACGGCGGCGCTCATGATTTCGTTCGACCTAGTAATTTTGACCGGACTTATCGGCATCTTGCTGTACCAGCTCGGGCCGCGCCTGCTGACCACCATCGAGGGCGAGCCGCTGCTGGCGGAAGACTTGGCGCGGCGGCGCGACGAGCTGTATCAAGAAATCGCCGACCTGACCGTGACGGCGCAGGAACAAGCCGAGAAAGAAGGGCGGAAGGCGCAGTTTCAGCAGACCTTCCTGCCAGCGCGCGACCGCGTCATTCGCGCCGTTTTGTCGCTGGGCTTCCTGCTGCGCCAATACGTTCGCCGCGAGAGTCTCGACGACCTCCTCGCCGACGCTCGCAAGCGGTTTGCCGACGCGACGACCAAGCAGACCACCCTGGCCGAGCAGGATGTCCTGCGGCAGATCGTTGAAGCCGCGGCGACCATCCGGCGGATTGACGCTTTGCTGTACGTCCACCGGGCGCTCAAGGCGTGGCTTCCGCCCCATGTGATTTCAACCTCGGCGATGCTCGCCCTGCTGGTCGTGCACATCCTCCAAGTCGTGTACTACTTGTGGCGGTAACGCCTGCACGCTCCCCAGCGAGCGACATCTCGCCTCCCCCCGGCCCCAGCGACGCCATGGCCCAACTCACCCGCTTCACGATCCAGCGCAAAGACCTCTTGGACAAGGGCGAGCTTGTCCTGGAGCTGGAAGGTCTCGTCATTGGCTCGCAGCCCGACTGCGACTTGTCGCTCAACCATCCGACCGTGTCGCGCATTCACGCCGGCATTCGGGAAGTGGATGGTCGCTGGTGGCTGACGAACCTCTCCAGCACGAATGGCACGCAGGTCAATGGCGCGCTCGTCGAGACCGTCGAGCTTCAGCCCGAAGATGTCATTCGCATTGGCGTTTTCATCCTGCGCCCATCCTTTGCGGAGGGCGCGCTCGCGCTCGACGTGGATCGCCAGGTGGACGCCTACGCGGCGTCCGAGCGCAGCACGCGCCTGCTGGGCGACCCCATCCAGGCGACCGCCCAGGGTAAAACCGCGCTGCTGCCAAAGCTGACCGGGTACTTGCAGCAACGCGGGATGACCCAGCCCCTGCGTGGTCAGACCCAGCGGCTCGCCGAGACGCCGCCCGCCGCGGACGCCCCGGAAGCGCCATCGCCGCCGCCGCCGAGCGCCACCGGGCTGCTGCAAGCCGCTCGCCTGCAACGCGGTCTGACCGGGCTGCTGACCTCCATTTTGTCGCTGCCGGAGTCGGAGCAGAAGCGCTTCCAGCAGGCGATGAACGTCTTCTGGGAGCGGCGCAAGGCGGCCATCAAAGGCGAGCAGAAGCTCGACGAGCAATCGCCGCTCGAACCCCGCGAGCTACCCGAGGAACTCAAAAGGCACAACCTGCACCTCGGCAAAAAGCGCTTCAACTGGACGCCGACCGACGACCTGATTCGCCCGTGGCCGCGCGGGTATCTCTATGTTTTCGGGGCGCTGACGACCCTCCTGTGCGCCATCGCCTTTTTTGCCTGGGAAGCGGCCTATTTGCCGGGCGACACGTCGAACCCGCATGCGCTGCCGGCCGCGAAGCTGCCCGCGCCGATTCAGGAGCGCCTCAGCCTCAGGCTGGCGGCGAACGCGCCCGTCGAGAATAAGTGCAGCGCCTGCCATGCGGCAACGACTTCCATGCAGACTAAGTGCGTGGACTGCCACGAGACCGATCACTTCAACACGACGGTTATCGCCAAGCATGAGGAGGCCAAAATCCAGTGCGTGGATTGCCACACCGAGCACAAGGGCGCGGATTTCCGCCCCGGCCTCGTGTCGCGCAGCATGTGCATTGACTGTCACCGCGATGGGCCGACCCATCCCAAGGCCGTGAGCTTGAAAGACGGCTCGCCCCTGGGCGAGCCGCACCGCGGCTCGTTTGGCTATCCGGTCGAAAACGGCGTTTGGTCGTGGCAACGCCCGAGGAATCCGAAGTGGGCCAAGCTCTTTTCGGAAAGCCGGACGCCGCTTGACCCGTCCGCGCAATTCCACCTGGTGCACGCGGCGGTCGCGCCTTCCGCGAGCGCCTGGAAGTGCAGCGAGTGCCACGCCGGCGCCTTTGCCAAGGGCGCGTCCGAGGTCAAAGTCATCAACCGCGACAAGTGCGCCATCTGTCATGGCCAGGCCTACGTCCAGTCGGCATCGCTCAAGGAACTCGATACCGACGCCCTGCGGCTCGGCATTGACTGCAACTCCTGCCACGGGCAACACCCGCAGTCGCAAGCGCTGAGGGCGGCGCGCCGTCCGGCGGGAAGCGGGCCCGAGCCCGTAGTCTTTACCAAGGATCGCGTCTATCGCGGCGGCAAGGACTGGCAGTGGACCAGCCTGGCGGCCAAGTTCGGCGGCTTCACCATCGGCCACTGGGCGCTCTTTTTCAGTCTCATTCCGCTGACGGGCATTGGCTTTATCACGTTTGACACGCTGCGCAAGCGCCGCGAGCAGTCCATCCTCAAGGGTCAGGCGCTCGACTTGGCGAATCGGCATCGCAAGTTTACCGACACGCGCTACGCCGAGCGGTGGGAATCCGCGACCCAAGTCGAACGCGCGCGGGCCTCGGCGCAGGAAAATCCCATTCCGCACCCGGTCATCAACTACGAGACCTGCATTGGCTGTCATGCGTGCATTCTGGCCTGTCCGCAGGACGTGCTGGGCTTCGACGAGCAGGAGCACCACGCGATCGTGGTCAACCTCGAGCAGTGCATGGAGGACACGGGCTGTCAGCAGGCGTGCCCGACGGTGCCGCAATCGTGCGTGCTCATCAATACGCGGCAGAACATCCGCGAGGCGCCGAAGCCGCTGCGCAAGGGAGCCACCGAAGGCTTTGAAACCGAAAGCGCGGCGGGCATCTACCTTGTCGGCGACGTGTCGGGCGTGCCGCTCATTCGCAACGCCATCAAGGAGGGCCGCCTCGCCATCGAGCGCATTGCCGAAAAGCTCCGGGCGGAAGGCGCGCCGGCAAACGCCGACTACGATGTCGCGATCATCGGGATCGGTCCGGGCGGCATTGCCGCCGTCGCCCGCGCGGCGGAGCTGGGCCTGCGCTATGTGGCGCTCGAGCAGGGACGCCGGTACTCGACTATCGCCGAGAAGTATCCGGCCGGCAAGTATGTCGCCTTCAATCCCTTCAACCCGGCCGACCCGCCGCTCGGCGCGATTCGCCTCGACGGCCCCGGCGACCTGAAGGAGACGATGCTGGCGTGGTGGGATGAAACGGTCGAGAAGCTCGGTCTGGTCATTAACGAGTATGAGGGCTGCAAGGAAATCGCCCGCGAAGGCGATGGCTTCCTTGTCAAAACGACGAAGAACCCCGCGGGCTACCGGGCGCGCAAAGTCTTGCTGGCGATTGGCAACGCCGGCGAGCCGCGCAAGCTGGGCTGT